>NZ_JBVJWO010000027.1:0-51915 GCF_055602345.1 Streptomyces sp. NPDC037401 | reverse complement strand
GAGGTTTTTGTCCCCTCCCCCCCCCTTTCGCCGCCAGCTGCCGAACGCGGGCCTGCCTCACCAGGAAGGCCGGGACGGCAGGGACGGCAGGGACGGCAGGGACGGCAGGGACGGCAGGGCCCGTGCCGGCCGGCGGCAGGGCACGGGGGTCGTTCAGACGCTGCCCGGGGTGCCGGCCGGGCTGTGGTTGCCCTGAAGGCGTTCGCGGTCCGAGGGCCGGACCTGGATGACGAAGAGCGCGATGACGGCGGCCGCGAGGGCGAAGACCGCCGCGGCGACGAAGGCCGCGCTGACGCCGGAGGTCAGGACCTCGTCGCCCCAGGGGTCGGGCAGCTGGCCGGTGCGCTCGAACAGGGCGCGCTGGGCGGGGCCGGCCTCGGCGAGGAAGGCGGGCACCTGGGTCTCGGCCGCGTTGCGGCTGGCCGTGCCGAAGACCGTGACGAGGATGGAGAGGCCGAGCGAGCCGCCGACCTGCTGGGTCGCGTTGAGCAGGCCGCTGGCCGCGCCCGACTCGCGGTCGGGGACGTTCGACAGGGCCATCAGCGTCAGCGAGATGAACATCATGCCCATGCCGAGGCTGAACACCAGCATCGGGCCCAGCACGCTGCCCAGGTACGTGGAGTCGACGTCGGTCAGGGTGAGCCAGGACAGGCCGGCCGCGGCGAGGATCGCGCCGACCACCATGAACGGCTTGGGGCCGTACTTCGGCAGCAGCTGGGAGGTGATGCCCGCGCCCACCGCGATGACCGCGCTGACCGGCAGGAAGGCGAGGCCCGCCTGCAGGGGGCTGAAGCCGAGGACGTTCTGCACGAAGAGGGTGAGGAAGAAGAACATCCCGAACATCGCGCAGGCGAGGAAGAGCATGATGCCGTACGTTCCGGCGCGGTTGCGGTCCGCGAACATGTGCAGCGGCGTGATCGGCTGGCTCGAACGCCGCTCGATCAGGATGAACAGCACGAGCAGCACCACCGCGGCGCCGAAGGAGGCGAGGGTGAGGGGGTCGCGCCAGCCGTCCTGGGCCGCGCGGATGAAGCCGTAGACCAGGGCCACCATGCCGAGGGTCGAGGTGAGCGCGCCCGCGAAGTCGAAGTGACCCGTGTGCCGTTCGGATTCCTTGATGACCTTGGGGGTGGCCAGGGCGATCAGCGCGGCGATCGGGACGTTGACGAAGAGGACCCAGCGCCAGTCGAGCCACTCGACGAGCAGGCCGCCGGCCAGCAGGCCGATGGCGCCGCCGCCCGCCGAGACGGCCGCGAACACGCCGAACGCCCTGTTGCGTTCGGGGCCTTCACGGAAGGTCGTGGTGATCAGGGCGAGCGAGGTCGGCGAGGCGATGGCGCCGCCGACACCCTGGAGGGCGCGGGCGGCCATCAGCTGGCCGGCGTTCTGCGCGAAGCCGCCGAGCAGCGACGCGACGCCGAAGAGCACGACACCGAAGATGAAGACGCGCCGCCTGCCGAGGATGTCGCCCGCGCGGCCGCCCAGCAGGAGCAGTCCGCCGAACGTGAGCGTGTAGGCGTTGACGACCCAGGACAGGCTCTCGGTGGAGAAGCCGAGGTCCGTCTGGATGTGCGGTAGCGCGATGTTCACGATCGTGATGTCGAGAACAACCATGAGCTGGCAGGAAGCGATGACCAGGAGCGCGAGGTTCCCGCGTCCGCTTTTGCCCTCTTGGACCTTGCCGTCGGTCCCGGTGCTGATCGGCAGATCGTTCCGGTCCACCCTTCCGACGCTAAGCCGGGACGGGGAGTGTTACCACTCGAACAGGCTAAGGCCGCGGACCTGGAACAGTGTAATTTCACATGTCACACTGCTGTTATGGATTCCTTCCTCCAGCTCTCCGCCCGGACCGGGCGCTTCACCTACGGCGCCCCGCGCGCCGCCGCCTTCGGTGACGACGGGCGGCTGTTGTACTTCCTGCGCTCCTCCGGACCGGCCGACCCCGTCGACTCCCTCTGGGTCCTGGACACCGCCGATGGCACCGAGCGGCTGCTCGCCGACCCCGCGCTGCTCGCACCCGGCGGCGGCGAGCTGCCCGCCGCCGAGCGGCGGCTGCGCGAGCGGATCCGGCTGTCCGCCCCCGGCATCGGTGCGTTCGCCCTGGCGGGTACGGGGACCTGCGCGGTGTTCGCACTGTACGGGCGGGTGTTCCGGGTCTCCGTGCCCGGCGCCGCCACCGCCGACGGCGCCGCCGGTCCCGAGGAGGTGGCGGTCGCCGGACCCGCCTTCGACCCGCGCCCCAATGCCGACGGCTCGCGGATCGCGTACGTCACCGGCGACGCCCTCCACGTCTGGCCCGGCGGCCTGGTCAGTCCCGCCGACGGGGCCCGCTGGGGCGTGGCGGAGTTCGCCGCCGCCGAGGAGCTCGGCCGCTCCCGCGGCCACTGGTGGTCTCCCGACGGGGTGACGCTGCTCGCCGCGCGGGTGTCCGAATCGGCCCTGCCCCGACGCTACTTCGCCGATCCGACGCACCCCGAGCGGGCGCCGGAGGACTTCGCCTACCCGCAGGCCGGCGGGCCCAACGCCGACGTGCAGCTGTGGGTGCTGGGACCGGACGGGGACCGGGTGCGGCTGGAGTGGGACGCGGACGCGTTCCCCTACCTCTCGCAGGCCTCCTGGGAGTCGGCCGGCGAGATCCTGCTGACCGTGCAGGACCGGCTCCAGCAGAACGTACTGCTCCTGACCGCCGACCCGGCGACCGGCCGGACCCGCGAACTGTCCCGTACGTCCCACCCCCAGTGGGTGGACCCGCTGCCCGGCACCCCCGCCCGGCTCCCCGACGGCCGGATGCTCACCTCCGCCGACACGCCCGGTGGCGCGGCCCGGGGCCTGGCGGTCGACGGCAAGCTCCTGACCGGCGCCGACGTCCAGGTCCGCAGGGTGGTCGGCGTGCACGGCGGGGCGCTGCTGGTGGAGGCCGGCCGGCGCGACCCCTCCGAACAGCAGGTCCTGCTGATCGACCCCGGCAGCGGCGAGGTGCGGCCGCTCGCCGACGGGCCGGGCGTGCACACGGCCGAGGCCAAGGCCGGCGCCCTGCTGATCACCTCCGCCGGTCCCCGGGGGATCCGGCGGACCGTACGGACCGCGGACGGGCGCGAGTCCGGCCCGCGCGACCTCTCGGAGCCGCTGCCGTACGCCGTCGGACCGCGGCTGGCCCGGGTCACCGAGCACCGGGTGCCGACCGCGCTGGTGCTGCCCCGCGGCCATGTGCCGGGCGAGCGGCTGCCCGTACTCCTCGACGTGTACGGCGGTCCCGGCTACCAGGCGGTGTCCGCGGAGCCGAGGCGCTGGCAGCACCAGCAGTGGTGGGCGGACCAGGGCTTCGCGGTCGTCACCATCGACAACCGCGGCACGCCGTTCGTGTCCCCTGCCTTCACGCACGCGATGTACCGCGGATTCTCTGATGTGACATTGCACGATCAGGTGTCGGCGCTGCGGGAACTCGGCGCGCGCCATCCCGAGCTGGACCTGAGCCGGGTCGGGGTGCGCGGCTGGTCGTACGGCGGCTATCTGGCCGCCCTGGCGGTGCTGCGCCGGCCGGACGTCTTCCGCACCGCGGTCGCGGGCGCGGCGCCGACGGACTTCCGCCTCTACGACACGGCGTACACCGAGCGGTACCTCGGGCTGCCGCAGGAGAACCCGCAGGTGTACGAGCGGGACTGCCTGATCCCCGACGCGCCCGCGCTGACCCGGCCGCTGCTGCTGGTCCACGGCCTGGCCGACGACAACGTGCACCCGTCGCACACCCTGCGCCTGTCGCAGGCCCTGACCGACGCCGGGCGCCCCCACCAGCTGCTGGCCCTGCCGGGGGTGACCCACATGACCCCGGGCGGTGTCAACGAGAAGCTGATGGCGCTCGAACTCGACTTCCTGCGCCGCACGCTCGCCTGAACCGGGTGACCGGACCGGGCACGGGGAAGGGCCCCGGAGACGTCGTTGTCTCCGGGGCCCTCTTCCCGTGGTTCCCCGTCAGACCCCCGGGAAGTGACAGGCCACCTCGCGCGCCTCGCCCGGTGAGGCGATGCGCAGCAGGGGCCGTTCGGTGCGGCACAGGTCCTGTGCCTTCGCGCAGCGCGGGTGGAAGGTGCAGCCCGGCGGCGGGGCGGCCGGGCTGGGCGGGTCGCCGAGCAGGGTGATGCGTTCGCGCCGGCGCTCGGCGGCCGGGTCGGGCAGCGGTACAGCGGACAGCAGCGCCCGGGTGTACGGGTGCTGGGGGTCCTCGTACAGCGCCCGCTTGTCCCCCGTCTCCACGATCCTGCCGAGGTACATCACGGCGACGCGGTCGCTGACGCGCTTGACGACGGACAGGTCGTGGGCGATGAACACGTAGGCGAGGCCGAGTTCCGCGCGCAGCCGTTCCATCAGGTTGACGATCTGGGCCTGGACGGAGACGTCGAGGGCGGAGACCGGTTCGTCGGCGATGATCAGGCGGGGGCTGGTGGCGAGCGAGCGGGCGATGCCGATGCGCTGGGCCTGGCCGCCGGAGAACTCGTGCGGGTAGCGGTCGATGTGCTCGGGGATGAGGCCGACGAGTTCCATGAGCTCGGCGGCCCGGTTGCGGGCGTCGGCGGCGCTCCAGCCCTGGACCAGCAGCGGGTCGGAGATGATCCGGGCGACGGTCTGGCGGGGATTGAGGGAGGAGTGCGGGTCCTGGAAGACCATCTGGAGGTGCTTGCGCAGGGGCCGCATGCCGCCCTGGGACAGCCGGCTGATCTCCTTGCCCTCGAAGGCGATGCTGCCGGAGGTGGGCTGGAGCAGCCGGACGAGCATCCGGCCGGTGGTGGACTTGCCGCAGCCGGACTCCCCCACCAGGCCGAGGGTCTCGCCCGCGGCCAGATCGAAGGAGACGCCGTCGACGGCCCGGACGGGGGCTCCGCGGCGGCCGGTGACGCTGCGGCGGCCGGGGAAGGTCATGGTGAGGTCGCGGACGGAGAGCAGCCGGTCGCCGGCCTCGGCCGGGGCCGTGGTGACGGGGGTCGTGGTCATCGGGCCGCCTCCTGGACGGCGCCTGCGAAGTGGCAGGCGGTCATGCGTGACATGTCACCGTACGGTGTGAACGCCGGACGCTCGCCGGTGCAGCGCGCCCGCTCCTGGTCGGTGCCCGCGGCCGCCCGCGCACAGCGGGGTGCGAAGGCGCAGCCTGGGGCGGGTGCGAGCAGGGAGGGCGGCGAGCCGGGGATGGCCCGCAGCGGTTCGTCGTCGGTGTCGTCCAGCCGTGGCAGGGAGTCGAGCAGCCCGCGCGTGTAGGGGTGCGCGGGTTCGGCGAACAGGGCGTCGACCGAGGCCTGTTCGGCGGCCCGGCCGCCGTACATGACGAGCACCTCGTGGGCGACGCGTGCGACCACGCCCAGGTCGTGGGTGATCATCACGACGCCGAGGCCGCGCTCCTGCTGGATCCTGGCGATCAGTTCGAGGATCTGCGCCTGGACGGTGACGTCGAGGGCGGTGGTCGGCTCGTCCGCGATGAGCAGGTCCGGCTCGCACGCCAGCGCCATGGCGATCATCGCCCGCTGGCGCATGCCGCCGGAGAACTGGTGCGGGTACTCCCCCGCCCGGCGGGCGGGTTCCGGGATGCCCACCTCGCCGAGCATGTCCACGGCACGCTTGCGCGCGGCGGCCCGCCCGGCCCGGAAGTGCACCCGGAAGTGCTCGGCTATCTGCTCTCCGACCGTGTAGTAGGGGTGCAGGCTCGACAGGGGGTCCTGGAAGATCATCGCCATGCGCCGGCCGCGGAGCTTCGACAGCTCCTTCTCGGGCATGCCGACCAGTTCCTGCCCGTCGAGGGCGATGGAGCCGCCGACCTCCGCGCCGCGGTGGAGCCCCATCACGGCGAGGGAGGTGACGGACTTGCCCGATCCGGACTCGCCGACGATGCCCAGCGTGCGGCCGGCCTCTACCGTGAACCCGAGCGAGTCGACGGCCCGTACGCTGCCCCGCGGGGTGCTGAACGTGACGTGCAGGTCCCGCACTTCGAGCAGGGACCGGGGACTCTTCGCGGCCTTGGCGGCGTTGGCGGCGTTCGCGGCCTGGGCTGACTTGTCGGGTGTCATCAGTACCTCACCCTCGGGTCGACGACGGCGTACAGGAGGTCGACCGCGAGGTTGGCGACGACGATGAAGAAGGCGGCGAGCAGGGTGACGCCGAGCACCACGGGCTGGTCGGAGCTGACCAGTGCGCCGTAGAACAGCCGCCCGATGCCGGGGAGTCCGAAGATGGACTCGGTGATGACGGCTCCGGCGAGCAGGCCGCCGAGGTCCATCCCGAAGATCGTGAGGATGGGGGTCATGCCGGAGCGCAGGCCGTGTTTGACGACGACGGTGCGTTCGGGCATGCCCTTGGCGCGGGCGGTGCGGATGTACGGCTCGGCCATCGCCTCGATCATCGAACCGCGGCTCTGGCGGGCGTACATGGCGGCGTAGAGCAGGGCGAGTGCGGTCCAGGGCAGGATCAGGTTGGCGGCCCAGCCCGCGGGGTTGTCGGTGAAGGCCTGGTAGGTGGGGTACGGCAGGAGTCCGGCGATGCGGATGACGCCGTAGATGAGCATCACGGAAGTGAAGTAGACGGGCAGCGAGGCCGCCGCGACCGCGCCGACCATCAGCGCCTTGTCGGTGACGGTGTCCTTGCGCAGGGCGGCGGTGACGCCGGCGCCCAGGCCCAGGAGCAGCCAGAGCACGGCGGCGCCCACCGCGAGGGACGCGGAAACCGGGAGCCGGTCCATGAGGAGGTCCCAGACCGGCAGGGAGTTCTCGTACGAGTAGCCGAGGCACGGGAAGTCACATGTCACCGCGTACTGTCCCGTGCCCAGGGTGCGCCCTGTGAAGATGCCGGTGACGAACTCCGTGAACTGGCTCCACAGCGACCTGTCCAGGCCGAGGTATTCGCGTACCACGGCGAGCCGTTCGGGGCTGCAGGTCTTGCCGCAGGCTGCTGCCGCAGGGTCCGAGGGCAGGACGTAGAAGATGAGGAAGGTGACGGCGGCGATGGCGAGGAGCACGCCCGCGAGGGCGGCGAGCCGGCGCACGAGGTAGAGGATCACGTGCGGCCGCCCCTCGGGTCGAGGATGTCGCGCAGGGCGTCACCGAGCAGGGTGAAGGCGAGCACCGAGAGGAAGAGGAAGGTGCTCGGGATGACGAAGTACATGGGGTCGGTCTCGTAGAAGGCGACGCTCTCGGCGATCATCTGGCCCCACGAGGGGGTGGGCGGGCGGACGCCGACGCCGAGGTAGCTCAGCGCCGCCTCGGTGCTGATCATGCCGGGGATGAGCAGGGTGGTGTACGCGATGACCGGGCCGGAGACGCCGGGGAGGATGTCGCGGGTGAGGATCCGCCAGGGTCCGGAGCCGCCGACGCGGGCCGCGTCGACGTATTCGCGGTGCTTGAGGGAGAGGGTCTGGCCGCGGACCACCCGGGCGACGCCGGGCCATCCGAAAAGGCCGATGACGGCGGTCATCAGCACGATGCGGTTGACGTCCTTGGCCACCGACAGCATCGCGATCATGAAGATCAGCGAGGGGAAGGACATGGTGAGGTCCATCAGGCGGGACAGGACGGCGTCGGTGCGGCCGCCGAAGTAGCCGGCGGCGATCCCGGCGGCGGTGCCGGCGAGGACGACGATCGCCGTGGCGGCGAAGGCGATCAGGAGGGAGACCTGGGCGCCGTGCACGACGCGGGCGAACAGGTCGCGTCCGGTGACGGGTTCGACGCCGAGCCAGTGCTCGGGGCTGATCCCGCCGAAGGAACCCAGCGGCAGGCCGCCGAGGTAGGGGTCGACTGCGGACTTGTCGAACTCGTCCGGGGACCAGCCGCCGAGTGCGCCCAGCCAGGGGGCGGTGGCGGCCATGAGGACGAAGAGGACGACGACGGAGAGGCTGATGCGGACGGCGGGGCGGCGGCGGAGTTCCCTCCGGGCGAGCTGCCAGGGGCTGCTGCCCGGAGGGACTGCCGCGGCCGGCGCGGTACCGGCGGCGGTGGCGGTCACGGTGGTGTGGACCTCGCTGGCCTTCGCCCTCAGCCCTGGCTCTTCGAGGGGTCCTTGAGGCCGATGGTGGCGTAGTCGAGCTGTCCGACCCAGACGGGGTGGCCGAAGGCTCCGGCGATGTTGGGGCCGACGAGCAGCGGCTTGCGCTCCAGCAGGACGGGGACGGCCGGGGACTTGGCCATGATGGCCGCGTCGAGCTCGATCCAGGCCTGGTTGGCCTGCGCCGGGTCGGACATCGCGTTGATCTCGTCGATGCGCTTCATGGTCGCGTCATCGCGGAACTGCGCGTAGTTGCCGCTGTTGCCCTTGACCTTGATGGTGCGGCCGTCGAAGACGAAGGGGAGGAAGGTGGAGCCGGAGGGGTAGTCGGGGCACCAGCCACTGAGCACCATGTCGGGTGCCGTTGTAGTGTCACCGATCACGTCGTAGTAGGCGCCCGGGTCGACCGTGTCGATGACGACCTGGATGCCTGCGCGGGACAGGCCCTGCTGGATGGCTTCGGCCTTGGTCTTGTCGCCGGTCGAGACGGCGAGCGAGACCTTGAGGCTCGTCTTGCCGGCCGCCTTGAGGAGTTCCTTGGCCTTCGCCGGGTCGCCGGCCGGGGCGATCTTGACGGTGTCGGCCTGCTTGCCGCCGGAGAGCGCGGACGGGAGGTAGGCGGTGGCGATCTCGTTGAGGGCGGGGCCGCCCGCGGCGGTGAGCAGGGACTCCTTGTCCACGGCGTACTGGAGGGCCTCGCGGACCTTGGGGTCGTTGAACGGCGCGCGGGAGGTGTTCATCTGGAGCATCTCGGTACAGCCCTGGGACTCGGCGAGCAGCCGCTGCTTGACGTCCGCCTTGGGAAGCACCTTGGGTGCGCTCTCGGGCCGCATGTCGGACCACTGGACGGCGGAGGCGTCGGCGCCGCTGCCGGCGATGATCCGGTCGTCGATCTGGCCGCCCTTGAGGCCCATGACCACGACGAACTTGTCCGGGTAGGCCTTGCGCACGGTGTCGGTCTTCGGGTCCCAGTGCTCGTTGCGGACCAGGACGAGCTTCTTGTCCCGGTCGTACGACTCGATCTTGTACGGCCCGGAGGAGAACGGGCGGGCGTCGTACTGGGTGCCCTTCTCCTTGGACTGCGGGACGGGCGCGAAGGTCGGGAGGGTGGCGGTCGCGGAGAACTCGGCGACGGGGCGGTTCAGTTCGAAGACGATCGTGCGGTCGTCCGGGGTCTTGACGGAGTCGAGGTGCTTGCCCTGGAGGGGGCCCGTGTAGCCCTTCGCGCCGGCCAGGTAGCGGGCGGCGTAGTCGGGGCCGCCGGTGAGGTCCGGGGAGAAGGAGCGCTCGACGTTGTACTTGACGTCCTGGGCCTTGATCGGGGTGCCGTCCTCGTACTTCAGGCCTTCTTTGAGGGTGAAGGTCCAGGTGCGGCCGCCGTTGGAGGACTTGCCGAGGTCGGTGGCGAGGTCGGGGACCAGCTCGCTGCCCGCCTTGCCGGGCTCGGCCTTGAAGGTGACCAGCGTGCGGTAGAGCAGGCGGGTGCCGAAGTCCATCGTCGGCATGACCCAGTTGCGGGCCGGGTCCAGGTGGGCGAAGTCCTGGTTCGACAGGACGGTGAGGGTGCCGCCCTTGACCGGGGTGCCGCCGATGATCCGGCCGTCGTTGCCCGCCGCGGGGTTCGAGGCGCCGGAACCGCCGCCCGCCTTGCCCTTCGTCGTGCCGGAGCAGCCCGAGGCGCCGAGTGCGAGAGCAGCCACCAGGGCGGTGGCGAGGGCGAGTTGGGTGCGCTTGGTCATAGGTCACTCCAGGGAAGGGCCGCTCTAAGGTGTGACCGGTAACATAGTAATGTGAAATTGTACTGACAAGACTTCCGTCGCCTCGTTATCCAGCCGTGTCCAAATGGCCTTCCCCAAAAGCAAGTTGGGGCCCGGACCAGGAGGTCCGGGCCCCGATCAGGGCATGCTCAGGGTGGATCAGGCCGGGCGGCCATCACCGAAGCGGCGCGGCCAGCCCATGCCTACCGGCTCGTCACGGCCCTGGGCCCACAGCGAGCGCACGTGCCCGAGGTGGCGGCCCATGCAGGCCTCCGCCCCCGGGGTGTCCCGGGCGAGCATCAGGTCGAGCAGCTCCAGGTGCTCCTCCGCGGACGCGACGAGCAGCCCCGCCTCGTCCAGACCCGTCAGGCCGTAGAGCCGGGAGCGCTTGCGCAGGTCGCCGACCGTCTCCACGAGCCGGTCGTTGCCCGAGAGCCCCAGCAGGGTCAGGTGGAAGCGGCGGTCGGCCTCGAGGTAGCCGATGAGGTCGTGCTCGCGCGCGCTGCTGACGATCTCCTCGGCGATGGGCCGCAGCGCCTCCAGCTGCTCCGCCTGCGCGATCTGCGTGACGATGCCGATGGTCGGCACCTCGATCAGCGTGCGCAGCTCCGTGTACTGGTCGAGGTCCCGCTCGCTGACTTCGGTGATGCGGAAGCCCTTGTTGCGGACCGGTTCCACCAGGCCCTCGCGGGCCAGGTCGAGCATCGCCTCGCGGACCGGGGTCGCCGAGACGCCGAGCTCCGCGGCGAGGCCGGGCGCCGAGTAGACGTTGCCGGGCCGCAGCTCACCCGCTATCAGGGCTGCTCGGAGGGCATGGCCGACCTGGTCGCGGAGCCGTTCCTGGGCCTTGATGAGACTGTGCTGCTTCAGGTCACCCATTGCATTTCCTCCGAGAAATCGCAGAGGAACAGCGTACAATGTCACGTTTCGCTGTTCGCCCCGGCAGCGAGGTACAGAGCCACCGCCACTGCGAGATCTTCCCAGGCCATGCCCACGCTCTTAAAGACCTGTGGACAACTCATCGGGCTGCCCGGCCGCGCGCCCCTGACCAGGTCCGCAAGGGTTCCGGTGACATGTCCCGGCCCAATGGCCCCTTCCGCCTCGGGGATCAGCAGGTCTCCGGCCTCCCGCAGGGCCGCCGCGCGGGACTCGACGTACACCGCTGCCCTGCGTATGAGCGCGGTGTCGGTCTCCCGCGCGTCGGGCTCGTGGGACCCGACTGCCACGACGGTGGCGCCGGCGGCCACCAGCCGACCGTCGAAGAGCGGTTCGCGGGCGGTGGTGCAGCACACCACCAGGTCGGCGCCCGCGACGTCGGCGGCGGTACCGGTCCGGGAGGCGGGGACCAGCGACCGTGCGTACCCGGCGAGTTCGGCCCCGGCGGCGGCGTTGCGCGCCACCACCACGACCTCGGCGAGCTCCCGGACCGCGAGGACCGCCTCGAGGTGCCCGTACGCCTGCGGTCCCGAGCCGAAGAGCACCATCCGCAGCGGACCCGGCGCGGCGAGGTGCCGTACCGCCAGCGCGGAGACGGCGGGGGTGCGCAGCGCGGTGAGGGCCGCGCCGTCCAGCAGGGCGAGGGGGTGCAGGGTGGTCCCGTCGAGCAGCAGGTAGCTGCCGGTGATCCGGGGCAGGCCGCGGGCGGCGTTGCCGGGCGCGACTCCGGCGATCTTGACGCCGGCGTAGTCGCCGGACGCGGCCGGCATCAGCAGGAGTTCGCCCGCGGGGACGGCGACGCCGGTGCGGTGCGGGCAGGTTTCGGGGTCGAGCCCGTCCTGGAGCACCCGGGCGACCGCCTCGACCGCGGCGGCGGGGGTGAGGAGTCCGGCGATCTCCTCGGCCCCCAGCAGCACCAGGTCCTTGAGCCCGGCCGCGCCGCCTGTGCCGCCCGGGCCGCTCACAGCAGGAATCCGGTGCCGAGGCTGTCGTACGGGTCGAGGACGAAGGTGTGCTCGCCCGTCCGGTACGCGGTGCCGGTGACCTCGGTGACGCCGTCGCCCAGGATCCGCCCGGTGAAGACCGTGCCGGCGACGGACTCGTGGAGGAGGTCCTCGCCCGGCGAGAGCAGGCCGTCCTCGGCGAGCAGCGCGAGCCGGGCGGAGGTGCCGGAGCCGCACGGGGACCGGTCGATCTGACCGTCGGCGAACACGGTGACATTGCGCTGGTGCGGACCGAACGGCGTCTCGGGCAGTTCGTCGTAGAGGATCACCCCGTACACCCCGGACAGCAGCGGTCCGTCGGGGTGCCAGGTGCCGGGGTGGGTGGCGAGTGCCGCCCGGATCTGCTGTCCGGCGCTGACGAGTTGGGGCAGCGAGGCGCGTTCGACGCTGAGGCCGAGGGACCGCGCGGACACCGAGGCGTAGCAGGCTCCGGCGTGGGCGATGTCGGCTTCGGCCAGCCCGAAGCCGGTGGCGACGGGCACTTTGCGGGCGGTCACCCTGGCGGGGACGTTGCGGAAGGTGACCCCGGTGGTGCGGCCTTCGGTGCGGTGGACGGTGGCGGTGACGCGTCCGGACGGCACGTCGATGCGTACCTGTGCGCTGCCGTCGTCGGGGGCGGGGACCAGCCCGCTGTCGACGGCCCAGGCACCGAGGGCCATGGTGCCGTGGCCGCATGCGGTGGAGTAGCCGTCCTTGTGCCAGAACAGCACGCCGAGGTGGGCGCCGTCGTCGTCGGGCGGCACGAGGAACCCTCCGTACATGCCGGCGTGCCCGCGCGGTTCGCGCACGAGCAGGCGGCGTACGTCGTCCAGCGGGCCGCGCCGGGGGGCGGTGCCCGATCCGCCGGGGCCGATGGCGGTGGCGCAGCGTTCGGCGACGGTGTCGCCGGGGGCGGGCGGGAGGCCCCCGGTGACGATGCGGAAGGGTTCGCCCGCGGTGTGGTAGTCGGTGGTGCGGACCGTTGTCGGCGCGCTCACAGCAGGAACCCTCCGGGGAAGGGGTCGGTCGGGTCGAGGAAGTACTGGGCGGTGCCGGTGATCCAGGCGCGTCCGGTGACGGTGGGCACGACGGCGGGGAGTCCGCCGACGGTGGTCTCCGCGACGAGGCGGCCGGTGAACTCGGTGCCGATGAAGGACTCGTTGACGAAGTCGCGGCCGAGGGGGAGTTCGCCGCGGGCGTGCAGCTGGGCCATCCGGGCGGAGGTGCCGGTGCCGCACGGGGAGCGGTCGAACCAGCCGGGGTGGATGGCCATGGCGTGCCGGGAGCGGGTGGCGTCGGAGCCGGGGGCGGCGAGGTAGACGTGCTTGACGCCGGAGATGGCGGGGTCCTCGGGGTGGACGGGCCGCTGCGGCGAGGCGTTGATCGCGTCCATGATCGCGAGTCCGGCCTTGATCAGGTCGTCCTTGCGGGCCCGGTCGAAGGGCAGGCCGAGGTCGTCGAGTTCGACGAAGGCGTAGAAGTTGCCGCCGTAGGCAAGGTCATATGTGACATTGCCGTATCCGGGGACGTCGGCCTTGAGGCCGAGACCGACGCTGAAGGCGGGGACGTTGGTGAGGGTGACGGAGGTGGCGGCGCCGTCGTCCACGCGGACGTCGACGCTCACCAGTCCGGCGGGGGTGTCCAGACGGACGGTGGTGACGGGTTCGGTGACCGGCACCATTCCGGTCTCGACGAGGACGGTGGCGACCCCGATGGTCCCGTGTCCGCACATCGGCAGCAGACCGGACACCTCGATGTAGAGCACCCCGCAGTCGGCGTCGGGGCGGGTGGGCGGCTGCAGGATGGCTCCGCTCATGGCGGAGTGCCCGCGGGGCTCGAACATGAGCAGCGTGCGGAGTTCGTCCATGTGCTCGATGAAGTGCAGTCGGCGTTCGGCCATGGTGGCGCCGGGGATGACGCCGACGCCGCCGGTGATGACCCGGGTCGGCATGCCTTCGGTGTGCGAGTCCACCGCGTGGTAGACGTGACGGGTACGCATCTGGGTCCCCTCCTCTTCTCCTGGTGGGCCGGGGTTAGTTGAGGCCCTCGGCGAGCGCCTTCTCGGTGGCGGCGCGGACGGCGGCCTCGACCTCGCCGGTCAGGGGGAAGCGCGGCGGGCGGGTGGCGCCGCCGGGACGGCCCGCGAGGTCCATGGAGAGCTTGATGGCCTGGACGAACTCCGTCTTGGAGTCCCAGCGCAGCAGCGAGTGCAGGGACTTGTAGAGGGGCAGGGCGGTGTCGAGGTCCCCGGCGACGGCGGCGCGGTAGAGGGTGGCGCAGGACCGGGGCAGGGCGTTGGGGTAGCCGGCGATCCAGCCGACGGCGCCGGCGAGGGCGAGTTCGAGGAGGACGTCGTCGGCGCCGATGAGCAGGTCGAGGCCGGGGGCGAGTTCGGCGATCTCGTAGGCGCGGCGGACGTCTCCGCTGAACTCCTTGACGGCGACGATGCTGCCGTCGGCGTGCAGGCGGGCGAGCAGGGCCGGGGTCAGATCGACCTTGGTGTCGATGGGGTTGTTGTACGCGACGACGGGTACCCCGGCGCGGGCGACCTCGGCGTAGTGGGCGCGCACGGCGTCGTCGTCGGCGCGGAAGGCGTTCGGCGGGAGCAGCAGGACGGAGCCGGCGCCGGCTTCGGCGGCCTGGTCGGCCCAGCGGCGGGACTCGGCGCTGCCGTAGGCGGCGACGCCGGGCATGACCCGGTCCCCGTCGCCCGCGGCTTCCACGGCGGTGCGGACGACACGGGCGCGCTCGTCGTCGGTGAGGGTCTGGTACTCGCCGAGCGAGCCGTTGGGGACGACGCCGTCGCAGCCGTTGGCGATCAGCCAGGCCACGTGTTCGGCGTAGGCGTCGTAGTCGACGGACCGGTCGTCGCGCAGGGGTAGTGCAGTGGCGACCATGATTCCGTGCCAGGGACGGGTGCGGTCGGGGGTGGACGCGTGGGTCATGGCAGGACTCCCTAGTGTGATGTGTGACATTTTACTAGTCGCTGTGTGTCGGCCACAAGGGCCGCACGGTTCTGATCAGCGGTCAGCGGGCAGGTCGGCGAGGTGTTTCAGCGGCACCGGGCAGGACAGCGGGCGCCGGTCGGCATCGGGGCCCGAGCCGGCGAGGGCGGCGACGGCCTGGCCGCACATGCGGCCCTGGCACCAGCCCATCCCGGCCCGGGTGAGGAGTTTGACGGTCCGTGCGTCGCGGGCGCCGAGCTCGCGGGCGGCTTCGCGGATCCGGCCGGCCGGCACCTCCTCGCAGCGGCACACGTCGGTGTCGTCGGTGAGCCAGCCGGTCCAGCCCGTGCCGGGCCGGTGGGCGGCGCCCATCGCGTCGGCGAAGGCCCGCAGCCGGCCGCGGCGCCGGACCAGGGCGGCGGGCAGCGGCACGCCGGCGACCGAACGGGCCGCCAGCTCCCCTTCCACGAGGGCCAGCTGGGCGCCCCCGATGCCTCCGGTCTCGCCCGCGGACCAGATCCCGGGCACGGAGGTGCGCTGCGCGGAGTCGAGGATGAGGGCCACCGTGCCGTCGGCGGCGAGGCGGGTCGCGCAGCCGAGTCCGGTGGCGAGTTCGAGCTGCGGTACGAGGCCGTGGCCGACGGCAAGGGCGTCGCAGGGGATGCGGCGTCCGGTCCCGGGAACGGGCCGCCAGTCGCGGTCGAGCCGGGCGACGGTGACGGCCTCGACCCGGTCGGTGCCGTGTGCCTCGGTGACGGCGTGCCGGGTGAGCAGCCGGACCTGATGGCGCAGCAGGGCGCTGCCGTACACGGCGCCTTCGGCGAGTTTGCCGGGATTGCGCAGCAGGGCGGGGAGCCGGCCGGCGTAGGAGGCGTAGGAGGCGGCCTCGGCGACGGCGGGTACCCGCGCTCCGGCGGCGGCGAGGGAGCCGGCGACGGCGAGCAGCAGGGGTCCGCTGCCGGCCACGACCACCCGGCGGCCGGGCAGTACCAGGCCGGACTTGAGCATGGCCTGGGCTCCCCCGGCGCCGATGACCCCGGGCAGGGTCCAGCCGGGGAAGGGCAGTTGGCGTTCGTACGCGCCGGTGGCGAGCAGGACGGACCGGGCCCGGACGGTGGCGGGGTGCTCCTCGGGTCCGGCGAGTGCGTGCAGGACCCAGCCGCCGGGGGCGGTGTCGCGCGCCGGGACGACGGTCCAGACGTGGTGGGAGGGGAGGTGGGTGATCCGGCCCGCGGCCTCGTGCGCCCGCAACCGCTCCTCGCGCGAGGAGAACGCCGCCCAGTCGTGGTGGAGGGCCTCGGGGCGGTCGGCGCCGAGGGCGGGCGCGGGGTGGCGGTAGTACTGGCCTCCGGGGCGCTCGCCCGCGTCGAGGACGGTGACGCGCAGGCCGAGGTCCGCGGCGGTGACGGCGGCGGCGAGGCCGGCGGGACCGGCGCCGACGACGGCGAGTTCGGTGACCGGTGACACTGCAATGTCACCCGTGCCGTGTCCGGGGTCAGACGCCGAGGTCGCCATGGCCGGTCCCTTCCTGTGTGGTGACGGTGTCGCCCGGGCTCGCGGGGACCAGGCAGGCCCGCTGGTTGGGCCGGCCGTTGACGGTGATCAGGCAGTCGTAGCAGCTGCCGATGCCGCAGAAGGCGCCGCGCGGGGCGCCGCCGTCCCGGGTGGTGCGCCAGGCGAGGATGCCCGCGCCCCAGAGCACGGCGGCGATGGTCTGGCCCGTCTGCGCGGGCAGGGCCCGTCCGTCGAAGTCCAGGCTGAAGACGGCGTCGGCGGTGCCGCCGACGAGGTCGCGCGGGTGGCTCACCGGCCGGCTCCGTTCGCTCGGTTGGTCGGATCGGCCCCGGGGTCCGTCCCGAAGCGTTCGGGGCGGAACGGCCGGAGGTCCAGGGCGGGTTCCGCGCCGGTCAGGGCCTGCGCCGTCAGCAGTCCGGTCCCGGGCGCCAGGCCGATGCCCGCGCCCTCGTGGCCGCAGGCGTGGTACAGCCCCGGGACGCGCGGGTCGGGCCCGATCGCCGGCAGGTGGTCGGGCAGGTACGGCCGGAAGCCGTGGTAGGTCCGCAGCACGCGGACGTCCGCGAGGACCGGGAAGAGGGCCGCGGCCTGGCCGGCCAGGCGCCGCAGAGCCTCGGTGGACAGGGAGCGGTCGAAGCCGACCCGTTCGCGGGTGGCCCCGATGAGCACCGGTCCGGAGGGGGTGCCCTCGACCACGGCCGAGGACTGCAGCGCGGCGGAGTCGCTCGCCACGTCGGCGATGTAGTCGGCGGCGTACACCTTGTGCCGTACGACCCGCGGCAGCGGTTCGGTGACCAGGACGAAGCCCCGGCGGGGCAGGACCGGCAGGGTGGTGCCGGCCAGTTCGGCGATCCGGCCGCCCCAGGTGCCGGCGGCGTTGATCACGGCGGGGGCGGACAGTTCGCGCCGCGCGGTGCGCACGCCGCGGACGGCTGCGCCGGGGCCGGTCAGGATGCCGGTGACCTCCTCGCCCAGGTAGGTCCGGGCGCCCGAGGCGTGCAGCAGCCGGGCGGCGGCCTGGGCGGGCTGGACTTGGGCGTCCTGCGGGTAGTGGAAGCCGCCGGCGAGGCCGGGGGCCAGGTGCGGTTCCAGTTCGGGCAGTTCGTCCGGGGTGATCTCGCGGGCGTCCACGCCCGCGGCCCGCTGGCCCTCGGCGAAGGTGCGCAGGGCCTTGAGCGTGGTTTCCCCGGGGGCCACGACGAGCCCGCCCTTGGGCTCGTACTCGGCCTCCGGGGGGAGCACTCCCGGTGCGGCGGCCAGCTCCTGCCAGAGTCGGGTGGACAGCAGCGCGAGGTCGAGCTCGGGGCCCGCCTCCTTGTCGGAGACGAGCAGGTTGCCTTCTCCGGCACCGGTCGTGCCACCCGCGACGGGACCGCGGTCGACGACTGCGACGGAGAGTCCGGAGCGGGTTGCGTAGTACGCGCACGCGGCTCCGACGACGCCTGCGCCGATGATCACGGCGTCCAGGGAGTGTCTGTTGGGCACGACAGTAATATGTCACATTCTTCAGAGGTGGCCAAGGGTCCCGGTACGGCCGGCCCCGCCCCCCGCGGGTCCGGGGCCGGCCGTACCCGGGGTCAGCCGCGCAGCGGGCCGTCGCAGGAGTAACGCGAGGTGCCGGCCTTGCCGTTCGTCCAGATCTCCACCGGGCCGAAGGAGCAGTTCATGTCCGCCAGGTTGTTGGACGCGGCGCCCGCCCGGTCGAGGATGAAGTAGTCCACCGTCTCGGACATGTCCTTGAAGACCTGGTCCGGGTTGCGGAAGTTCTTCAGGTTCGCGGTGATCTGTCCGGTGCAGACGAACCGGCGCTTGCCCGGCTCGCCGTTCTCGACGCAGTCGGGGTTGTTGTAGGTCGCCTCGTGGAAGTCGGCCTTCACCGAGGCCAGCGCGGAGTCCCGGAGCTGGTCCACCGGCGTGAAGGTGGTGTTCGGCACGTACAGGTCGTCGACCTTGGCGATCTGGGCGTCCAGGAAGCGGTCGTAGTCGCGCTGCAGGTACGTGTCCGCGCCGAGCCGGTTGCGCCACTGGTCGAAGGCCTGCGGGTCGTCGGCCCGCAGGTGCCGGTACATCTCCTGGAGCAGCGAGGGCCGCGAGGTCCACAGGAACTCGAAGAACGTGCCCGCGTAACTGTAGAAGCGGAAGCCGTCGCCCTCGTACGTCGCATTGAGGAGCTGCTCGACCGTCATCCGCGGGCCGCCGTTCGCGGTGTCGCCGATGATCGACTTCACCAGGGACTTGCGCACGGCGATGCCGTTGTCGCGGGTGGCACCGTCGAAGAACTCCGCCGTGCCCTCGTCCATGGCGGTGGTGCGGTCGCCCTGGTACCAGTCGCCCTCGCCGAAGTAGCCCGGCACGGCGAAACGGCCGTTGAGGTAGTGCACGTACTCGTGGCGGAACAGCTCCTCGAGGGTGAGCGAGGAGTCCTGCGGCACGCGGCGCTGGTAGGTGTAGAAGGTGGCGCCGCGCTCGATGTAGATGCCGCCGTTGTTCGTACCCATGCCCGTGAGGATCGGGTGGTAGTTCACGTAGTCGGCGCGTGAGCCGTACAGCACGATGTTCAGCGTGGAGTTGGTGTCCCCGGCGAGCGGCTGGTCGGTGCCGACGACGCGGTGGAACTGCGCCTTGACCCGCTTGCTGGCGTAGTAGAGCTGGTCGACGGTGGCCTTGTCGAGGCCGGTGCGGACCTTGATGGCACCGCTGTCGTAGACGTAGGTGTACGGGAAGAGCTGCTTCTCGATGTCTTCCTTGCAGACGCCGTACTGCTTGCACGCGCCGTAGTAGTTGAGCCAGGAGACGGCCTTGGCCCACTGCTCGCTGCCGGCGCCGAAGGTGGCCTTCGCGGTCTCCATGGCCGGGCCGAGCTCGGCGATGACGCCGTCCCGCAGGGCGGGGACCTCGCCGAAGCGGGCGAACTCGCTGATCGCGTCGCGGGCCACCCAGGAGTTGGCGGTGCCCTTGAGGTGGCCGTAGCCGGCGAAGGCCTTGAAGAGGGCGCGGTACGCGGGGTCCTGGGCGACGGCGGCGTGGAACGCGGCGTCCTGGTTGCCCGGGTAGACGCCCAGGTAGTTCACCGACAGGGCGGCCAGGGCCGCTCCGGCCCAGGCGGTGTCGAGGTGCGTGGCCGGGTGGCTCGGGTCCATGGTGCCCAGGACCTTCTTGATGAGCCCGAGCTGGTGCTGGCGCAGGCCCGGGGCGCTGCCCGCGTACAGCGCCTCGCGCAGGGTGTTGGCGTTGGACCTGGTGACGTCGAAGGTGCGGGCGGCGTTGCCGAAGTCGGCTATCGCGCGCCGCATGGCGTCGACGGTCGGGGCGTCGGTCACGTCTATCTCGGAGCGGGAGTAGTCGTGGTACGCGACGGCGTGGAGGTAGGTGAACATCTCCTCCAGGTGGCTGCCGTTCTTCCCGTCGTGGGCGGCGGCCAGGCTGGATATGCGGCGGGAGACGGCCTGGACGTGGGCGTCGGACATGACGGGCGTCAGGCGCGCGTCCCAGGTCCAGATCAGGTCGCGCAGACAGCCGTCGGCGGTCACGGCGGGGTCGGCGAGGAAATCGGCGAACTGCTCCGGGCCGAGGCCCGTGATCCCGTCGAGGGTGCAGGGGACTCCGCCCGCCACGGTGGTGGCGGTGGGCGCGGCGGCGAGCGTGCCCTTCTGCTGCGCCTGGGGCTTGGCCTTGGCCTTGGTCTGCGGGCCGGCGATACGGCCGACGGCCTGGCCTCCGGGCACGAAGGCCGGGGCGGGCTTGGCCTTGGGGGCCCGGGCGTAGCGGTCTACCTCGTCGAAGGGGTTCTGCGCAGCGGGAGCGGCGGCCGGCGCCTGGCGGCCCGCGGTGAAGGAAGCGGGTACGGGCTGCGCGGTCTCCGAGGCCTGGACCACCGACTGCCCGGCGGAGGCGAGGAGTGTGGCCGCGATGGCCGTGGCGAGGAACGACGTGCGCACAGCAGTGTGCTTGGACACCAAAAACTCCTGGTTGGGAGGGGAGGTGGGGGTGGTGTTGCTCGAACTTCCCTGCTGCACCGGGCACTTGACGGGGATGGGTGCGCCGCGATGTGAGCTGTAACATAGTAATGTGAAATTGCACTGACAAGCCCTGTGCACCTTCCGTTTTCCGGAGCGTCAGATTCCGCCCGCCGACGTCACCTTGGGAGCACCCATGACCGAGACCCCCTCCCGCCTCAACATCGGCAGCCACGACCTGCCCGTATCAGCCGAGTTGTCCCAGTTCATGGCTTCCGGCTGGGCCTCCTCGCCGCTGCCCGCCGACTCCCGTGCCGCCGCGTACGCCGTCACCCCCGCCCGCCGCGCCCGGCTGTCCGCCCGCTTCCCCGGCGAGCGGCTGCTGATCCCGGCCGGCGAGCTCAAGGTCCGCTCGAACGACTGCGACCACCGCTTCCGCCCGCACAGCGCCTACGCGTGGCTGACCGGCCTGACCGGCGAGGACCAGCCCGGCCACGTGCTCGTCATGGAGCCCTCCGGCCCGCACGGCCACGAGGCGGTGCTCTACCTGCGCCCCCGCTCCCCGCGCTCCGGCGGCAACGAGGAGTTCTACCGCGACCGCCGCTACGGCGAGTTCTGGGTGGGCCGCCGCCCCGACCTCGCCGAGGCCGAGCGGCTGACCGGCATCCGCTGCGAGCACCTCGACCGGCTCGGCGCCTCGGGCCCGGCCGCGGGCCGCGATGCCTCCCGCGACCCCGAACTCGCCACCGCCCTCTCCGAACTGCGGCTGGTCAAGGACGCCTGGGAGGTGGAGCAGCTCCAGCTGGCCGTGGACCACACCACCGCCGGCTTCGAGGACGTCGTACGCGCTCTGCCCCGCGCCCTGGCACACCCGCGCGGCGAGCGCTGGATCGAGGGGGTCTTCGGACTGCGGGCCCGCGCCGAGGGCAACGGCACCGGCTACGACACCATCGCCGCCTCCGGCGCGCACGCGTGCGTACTGCACTGGATCCACAACGACGGCCGCCTCGACCCCTCCGAGCTCCTGCTCCTCGACGCCGGCGTGGAGACCGACACCCTCTACACCGCCGACATCACCCGTACCCTCCCGCTGTCCGGCCGCTTCTCCCCCGTACAGCGCCAGGTCTACGAACTGGTCCTGGCCGCACAGGATGCGGGCATGGCCGCGCTGCGCCCCGGCGCGAGCTTCCGCGACTTCCACCGGGCCGGCATGCGGGTCATCGCCGAGGGACTGGCCGAGTGGGGCGTGCTCAAGAACGCCGAGGGCGACCTGCACCGCCGCTACACCCTGTGCAGCAGCGGACACATGCTCGGGCTGGACGTCCACGACTGCGGGAAGGCCCGCGCCGAGACGTACCTCGACGGCGTGCTGGAGGAGGGCCAGGTGCTCACCGTCGAGCCCGGCCTGTACCTCCAGCCCGACGACGAGACGCTCCCCGCCGAACTGCGCGGCATCGGCGTGCGCATCGAGGACGACCTCGTGATCACCGCCGACGGCGCCCGGCTGATGTCGGGCGCGCTCCCCCGCACGGTCGCGGGCATCGAGGAGTGGATGGGCGCGCTGCTGGAGGGCTGACGGTCAGTCCAGTACGGCGATCCCGTCCAGTTCCACCATCGCCTGCTCGTCCCACAGGCGGGTCGTGCCGACCACGGCCATGGCCGGGTAGTCGCGGCCCGCCAACCGCCGCCAGATACGGCCGAGTTCGGGTGCGTGGGTACGGTACGCCGCCACATCGGTGGAGTACACCGTCACACGTGCCAGTGCACCCGGGGTGCCGCCCGCCGCGGCGAGCGCGGCGAGCAGGTTGCCGAGGGCGGTCTCGAACTGCTCGGGCAGGGTCTCCCCCACGATCTTGCCCGCCGCATCGAGCGAGGTCTGCCCGGCCAGCAGCACGAGCCGGCTGCCGGTCGCGGTGACGGCGTGCGAGAAGCCGGTGGGCGGGGAGAGTTCGGGCGGGTTGATCCGCTCCAGGCTCATCGGTGCCGCTCCTTATCGGTAGAGCTCTCGGGCGATGATCGTGCGCTGGACCTCGCTGGCGCCCTCGTAGATCCGCGGGGCGCGCACCTCCCGGTAGAGGTGTTCGAGGAGGTGCCCGCGCTGCAGTGCACGGGCACCGTGCAGTTGTACGGCGTGGTCGACGACGTACTGCGCCGTCTCGGTGGCGTGGAGCTTGGCCATGGCCGCCCGCCTGGGCACGTCCCGGGCCCCGCTGTCGTACGCGCCGGCGGCGGCGTAGACCAGGAGGCGGGCAGCCTCGGTGCGGGTGGCCATCTCGGCGACGCGGTGGGCGACGGCCTGGAGGTCGCCGAGCACTCCGCCGAACGCCGTCCGCCGGGAGGTGTGGCCCACGGTCGCGTCGAGTGCGGCCTGCGCCATCCCGACGGCGAAGGCCCCGACGCTGGGCCGGAAGAGGTTGAGGGTGTCCATCGCGACGCGGAAGCCGCGGCCGGGCTCGCCGAGCAGGTCGGCGGGGCCCACCGGCACCGCGTCGAAGGAGAGCGCACCGATGGGGTGCGGGGAGAGCATCTCGAGCCCTTCGCCGGTGAGCCCGGGGCGGTCCGCGGGCACCAGGAAGGCCGTCACCCCGCGCGCTCCGGGTGCGTCGTCCGTTCGGGCGAAAACGGTGTAGAAATCGGCCTCGGGCGCGTTGGAGATCCAGCGCTTCTCGCCCGTCAGCCGCCAGCCGCCGCCGTCGGGTTCGGCGCGCAGGGCCAGTGCCGCCGCGTCCGAGCCCGCGCCGGGCTCGCTGAGCGCGAAGGCGGCCACGGCGCGGCCGGTGCGCACCTCGGGCAGCCAGCGCTCGCGCTGCTCGTCGGTGCCGGAGCGCAGGACGGGGTGGGTGCCCAGCCCCTGGAGGGCGAGCGCGGTCTCGGCCTCCGTGCAGGCGTAGGCGAGGGATTCGCGCAGGAGGCACAGGTCGAGGGCGCCGGAGGTGAACAGCCGGTCCAGCAGGCCGGATTCACCGAGGGCGGCCAGCAGGGGGCGGTTGACGCGGCCCGGTTCGCCCTTGTCGGCGAGGGGGCGCAGCCGGTCGGCGGCGAGGGTGCGCAGCTCGGCGCACCAGCGTTCCTGCTCCGGCTCGAGCGCGAACCACGGCATCGCGGCCTCTTCCTCTCGCCCGTCGGCGAGTGCAGTCGGCGAGTTGAGCGAGTTAGGCGAGTTGGGCGAGTTCTATCGCGTGCGTTTGACTGCCGTCACTCCCACGATACGCTCGATTGGCAACCGCACGGCCGGCTCCACCACATTTCCGGACCGCCGCCATGGGGGCGAATGCCTTGGAACTCAAACCGTCCGCACACGCCGACTCGTTTGCCCGCGACCACCTGCCGCCGGCCGGGGAGTGGCCCCGGCTCGTCTTTCCCCTGCCCGAGCTCACGTACCCGGACCGGCTGAACTGCGGCGCGGAGCTGCTGGACGCGACGGTGGAGCGCTTCGGCGCGGACCGGACCGTCTTCCGTACGGGGGACGGACACGTCTGGACGTACGGGCAGCTGCAGGTCCGGGTCGACCGGATCGCCCATGTCCTGACCGCCGATCTGGGGGTCGCTCCGGGCAACCGGGTCCTGCTGCGCGGGCCGACCGGGCCGTGGCTGGCCGCCTGCTGGCTGGCGGTGATGAAGGCGGGGGCGGTGGCCGTCACCGTGCTGCCGCAGCAGCGGGCGCACGAGCTGGCAACGGTGTGCGACATCGCGCAGGTCACTCATGCACTGTGCCATGTCACCGTGCTCGATGACCTGTCGAACGCCGCCGTGCCGGGTCTGCGCATCACCCCGTACGGCGGCGACTCGCCCGGGGACCTGCTGAGCCTCGCGGCCGGCAAGCCGGAGCGCTACGAGCCGGTGGGGACCTCGGCCGACGACGTGGCGCTGATCGCGTTCACCTCCGGTACCACCGGACGGCCCAAGGGCTGCATGCACTTCCACCGGGACGTGCTCGCCGTGGCCGACACCTTCTCCCGGCAGGTGCTGCGGCCGGAGCCGGACGACGTGTTCGCGGGCAGTCCGCCCCTCGGCTTCACCTTCGGCCTGGGCGGGCTGCTCGTCTTCCCGCTGCGCGCGGGGGCCTCGGTGCTGCTGCTGGAGCAGGCCGGGCCGCGGCAGCTGCTGCCGGCGCTCGCGGAGCACCGGGTGTCGGTGCTGTTCACGGCGCCGACGGCGTACCGGGCGATGCTGGAGGAGCTGAACGGCCACGACCTGAGCCGACTGCGCCGGTGCGTGTCCGCCGGGGAGAACCTGCCCGCGGCGACCTGGCAGGCCTGGTACGACCGCACGGGCCTGCGGATCATCAACGGCATCGGGGCCACCGAGCTGCTGCACATCTTCATTTCGGCCGCCGACGAGGAGATCCGCCCGGGCACCACGGGGCTGCCGGTGCCGGGCTGGCAGGCCCGGGTGGTGGACGAGGCGGGCAAGCCGGTCGCGGACGGCGAGCCGGGGCTGCTCGCGGTCCGTGGGCCGGTCGGCTGCCGGTACCTGGCCGACCCGCGCCAGCGCGAGTACGTACGCGACGGGTGGAATGTCACAGGTGACACCTACGTCCGCGAGGAAGGCGGCTACTTCCGCTACGTCGCCCGGGCGGACGACATGATCATCTCGGCGGGCTACAACATCGCCGGGCCCGAGCTGGAGGACGCCCTGCTGCGCCACCCGGACGTGGCGGAGGCCGCGGTGGTGGGACAGCCGGACGAGCGGCGCGGGCAGATCCCCGTCGCCTACGTGGTGCTGCGGGCGGGGGCCGACGCCACCGAGGACGACTTGCGCACCTTCATGAAAGCCGAGCTGAACCCGTACAAGTGCCCGAGGTCGTTCGTCTTCGTGGCCTCGCTCCCCCGCACGGCCACCGGCAAACTGCAGCGCTTCCGGCTGCGCGATCTAGAGTGACCACGTGGCCGAGCAGCACACTCCGCGATCCCTGATCGTCACGTTCTACGGCGCCTACGGGCGGCCGGAGCAGGGCCCCGTCCCGGTGGCCGCCCTGATCCGGCTGCTCGGCGCGGCCGGCGTCGACGCGCCCTCCGTCCGCTCCTCGGTCTCCCGCCTGAAACGGCGCGGCTTCCTGGTCCCGGCCCGTACGGCCGACGGCGCGGCGGCGTACGCCCTGTCGGACGAGGCGCGCGAGGTGCTGACGGACGGCGACCGGCGCATCTACCGGGCTCCGGGCGCGGCCGACACCGCCGACGGGTGGCTGCTGGCCGTGTTCTCGGTGCCCGAGCAGGAGCGGCACAAGCGGCACCTGCTGCGCTCCCGGCTGGCCCGGCTGGGCTTCGGCACGGCCGCCCCGGGCGTGTGGATCGCCCCGGCGGGGCTGCACGAGGAGACGCGGCACACGCTGGAGCGGCTGCAACTGGGCGGGTACGTCGACTTGTTCCGCGGCGAACACCTCGGCTTCGCGCCGACGGCGGAGGCCGTGTCCCGCTGGTGGGACCTGGCATCGGTGGCCAAGCAGCACGAGGAGTTCCTCGACCTGCACGAGCCGGTGCTGCGGGACTGGCAGGCGGGCCGCCGGGGCACGCCCGAGGAGGCCTACCGGGACTACCTGCTGGCGCTGGACTCCTGGCGTCGGCTGCCGTACGCCGATCCGGGCCTGCCGTCCGCCCTGCTGCCGTCCGACTGGCCGGGCGACCGGTCGGAGGCGGTGTTCGCCGAGCTCCACGCGCGGCTGCGGGACACGGGGGCGCAATTCGTCGTTGCACTGTGACATTTCACAGTGCAACGTGCCGGGTCGCCGCGCCGCCCCAAAACCCGGTGCACCCGGCCGCCCCCGCCCCGCATCATGGCGTATGACCTGGACCTTCACCGGTGACCTCGCGGTCTTCACCGCTGCCGCCGGGCCCTTCACCGCCTCCCATCCCGTCTCCCACACCCTCCTCCTGACGTGCATCGACGCCCTGGAGCGCCGCGGTCCGCACGCCTTCGGGGAGGGCGATCCGCTCTACGGCTGGTGGACGGGCCCGGCCGGAGCGGTGACCGGGGTCGCGCTGTGCACCCCGCCCTATCCGCTCCAGCTCGGGGTGGCGCCCGCCGAAGCGGTCACGGCGCTCGGCGCCGCACTGTCCGCCGAGCCCGCGCTCGCCTCGGTGGGCGCACTCAACGCCCGCCGCACGGACGCCCAGGCACTGTCCGGGTC
Organism: Streptomyces sp. NPDC037401; assembly: GCF_055602345.1. NCBI lineage: Bacteria > Bacillati > Actinomycetota > Actinomycetes > Kitasatosporales > Streptomycetaceae > Streptomyces > Streptomyces sp. NPDC037401. Next base: position 25,680 of record NZ_JBVJWO010000027.1, on the reverse strand, counting down.
CTGGGCATCGCCCGCCCGGCTCGTCGAGGAGCTGCGCCTGTACCGCCTGGAGTCCCTGGTCCCGCCGCACCCGGCCCCGTCCGGCCGCGCCCGCACCGCCACCGCGGCCGACCTTCCGCTGCTCGCCGAGTGGTACGCGGCCTTCGGCCGCGACACGGACCAGCCGGCCGCGGTGTCCGAGGAGGCGGTCCTCGCCCGCCTCGCGTACGGCGGTCTGCTCCTCTGGGAGGACGACGGCGGGCCCGCGGCCATGGCCGGCTTCAGCCGGCCGGTCGGCGCGACGGCCCGGATCGCGCCGGTCTACACCCCGCCCGCTCTGCGGGGCCGCGGCTACGCGGCGGCCGTCACGTCCGCCGCCACCACGGCCGCCCACCGGGCGGGCGCCACGGAGGTCGTCCTCTTCACCGACCTCGCCGACCCGACGAGCAACGGCGTGTACCAGCGGATCGGCTACCGCCCCGTGGAGGACCGCCTGGTGATCGAACGGCCCTGACCACCGGTAGGGCAGGAGGGCTAGAGCGAGAGGCGGGGCTTCGGTGCGTCCGTGCGGCCGGTCGGGGGGCGGCGGGATCCGGCGCGGTAGGGCGTGGGCCAGGGTGCGGCCAGGCCCTCGTACTCCTGCTCGGCGGCCGCGTGCAGGGTCCAGTGGGGGTCGTACAGGTGGGGCCGGCCGACCGCGCACAGGTCCGTACGCCCGGCCAGCAGCAGGGAGTTGACGTCGTCCCAGGAGGAGATGGCGCCGACCGCGATGACGGGCACGCCGACGGCGTTGCGGATCCGGTCGGCGTACGGCGTCTGGTAGGAGCGCCCGTATTCGGGGTGGTCGTCGGCGACGACCTGCCCGGTGGAGACGTCGATCGCGTCCGCGCCGTGCGCCGCGAAGGCGCGGGCGATGGCGACGGCGTCCTCCGCGGTGGTGCCCCCGTCGGCCCAGTCGGTGGCGGAGATGCGGACCGTCATGGGGCGGTCTTCGGGCCAGACCTCCCGTACCGCGTCGAAGACTTCGAGGGGGAAGCGCAGCCGGTTCTCCAGCGGGCCGCCGTACGCGTCGGTGCGCCGGTTGGTCAGCGGCGAGAGGAATCCGGAGAGCAGGTAGCCGTGGGCGCAGTGCAGTTCGAGGAGGTCGAAGCCGCTGTCCGCGGCGCGCCGGGCGGCCTCGGTGAACCGGTCGCGCAGCGCGGGCAGTTCGGTGGTCGCGAGGGCGCGCGGGACTTGGTTGACGCCGTGCCGGTAGGGCAGGGCGGACGCGGCCGCGAGCGGCCAGTTCCCGGCGGGTAGGGGTTCGTCCATGCCTTCCCACATGCGTTTCGTCGAGCCCTTGCGGCCCGAGTGACCGAGCTGCACGCCGATGGCCGTGCCGGGCGAGGCGGTGTGGACGAAGTCGACGATGCGGGTCCAGGCGGCGGCCTGCCGGTCGGTGTAGAGGCCTGCGCAGCCGGGTGTGATGCGGCCTTCGGGGCTGACGCACACCATCTCCGTCATGACCAGTCCGGCTCCGCCGAGGGCGCGCGCCCCGAGGTGGACGAGGTGCAGGTCCCCGGGGACGCCGTCCTCGGCCGAGTACATGTCCATGGGCGAGACGACGACGCGGTTGCGCAGGGTGAGTCCGCGGAGGGTGTACGGGGTGAACATGGGCGGGGTGCCCTCGGGGCAGCCGAAGTCCCGCTCGACGAGTCCGGTGAAGCGGGGGTCGCGCAGTCGCAGGTTGTCGTGCGTGACGCGGCGGCTGCGGGTGAGCAGGTTGAAGGCGAACTGCCGGGGCGGCTGGTCCACGTAGCCGGCGAGGTCCTCGAACCAGTTCAGGCTGGCGGCCGCGGCGCGCTGGGTGGAGGTGACGACCGGCCGGCGTTCGGCCTCGTACGCGTCGAGCGCGGCGGGCAGGGTGTCCTGTTCCTCGATGCAGGCGGCGAGGGCGAGGGCGTCCTCGACGGCGAGCTTGGTGCCGGACCCGATGGAGAAGTGCGCGGTGTGGGCGGCGTCGCCGAGGAGCACGGTGTTGCCGTGCGACCAGCGGTCGTTGACGACGGTGCGGAAGGCAGTCCAGGCGGAGTTGTTGCCGCGCAGCGGGCGGCCGTGGAGCGCCTCGCTGAAGATCTTGGCGCAGCGCAGGGCGGATTCGTGTTCGTCGCACAGGTCGAGTCCGGCGGCCTGCCAGACCTCTTCGCGCATTTCGACGATGACGGTGGAGGAGTCCGCGGCGAAGGGGTAGCCGTGCAGCTGCATGACGCCGTGCTCGGTCTCGGCGATCTCGAAGCGGAACGCGTCGAAGGCGAAGTCGGCGGCCAGCCAGATGTAGCGGCAGCGGTGGGTGGTCAGGCGCGGCCGGAAGACGTGGGCGTGGGCGCTGCGGGTGAGGCTGTGGATGCCGTCCGCGGCGATCACGAGGTCGTGGGTGGCGGCCAGTTCGGCGGCGGGGGGCGCCTCGGTCCTGAAGCGGAGCTGCACGCCGAGGTCGTTGCAGCGGGTGTGGAGCATCTGCAGGAGCCGGCGGCGGCCCACGGCGGCGAAGCCGTGGCCGCCGGAGGTGAGGACGCGGCCCCGGTGGACGACGTCGATGTCGTCCCAGCGCACGAACTCCCGCTGGAGGGCGGCGTAGACGACGGGGTCGGCTTGTTCGATGCCGCCGAGGGTCTCGTCGGAGAGGACCACGCCGAAGCCGAACGTGTCGTCGGGGGCGTTGCGCTCCCAGACGGTGACGTCGCGATGCGGTCCCAGCCGCTTGAGCAGCGCTGCCGCGTAGAGCCCGCCGGGCCCGCCTCCGATGACCGCGACCCTCATGGCTACCGTCCCCGCCAGTCGGGCGGCCGCCTGCCGGTGAAGGCCGCGTGGAATTCTGCGTAGTCCTCGCCGTTCATCAGCAGTGCCTGGGTCACGGCGTCCAGTTCGACGGAGGCGGCGAGCGGCATGTCGAGTTCGGCGGTGAGCAGTGCCTTGGTCTGGGCGTAGGCGAGGGAGGGTCCGGCGGCGAGCCTGGCGGCCAGCTCGGCGGCCCGGACGCCGGCCTTGCCCTCCTCGGTGAGTTCGCTGAGGAGGCCGATCCGCTCGGCTTCGGCGGCCCCGACGGGTTCGCCGAGCATCAGCAGGCGGGTGGCGTGTCCGAGGCCGACGACGCGGGGCAGCAGGTAGGCGGCTCCCATGTCGCCGCCGGACAGGCCCACGCGGGTGAAGAGGAACGCGAAGCGTGCGGTCGGGTCGGCGATCCGGAAGTCGGCGGCGAGGGCGAGGACCGCCCCGGCTCCGGCGGCGACCCCGTGGACGGCGGCGATCACCGGGAAGGGGCACTCGCGGATCGTACGGACGACCTGGCCGGTCATCCGGTTGAAGTCGAGCAGCTGGGCGGTGTCCATCGAGAGCGTGGCGCCGATGATCTCGTCCACGTCCCCGCCGGAGCAGAAGCCGCGGCCCTCGCCGCCGAGCACGAGGGCACGCACGGAGCGCTCGCGGGACAGTTCGGTGAGAAGGTCGCGCAGGTCGGCGTAGGCGCCGAAGGTGAGGGCGTTCAGCTTCTCGGGGCGGTCGAGGGTGACGGTGGCGACGCCGTCGTGCGTGGTCAGCCGCAGGTGTCGCCATCGTTCCGTGCGGGCTGCGGAACCGGTGAAGGGGCTCACCCCATGAACGTATCACCGAGTCGTGACTGTCGTCACAGGAACGCGACAATCGGGTGAGGGCGGGCCCGCTGAACCTGCGCCGGCGCCGAGGGAGAGCCGCCGGCACCGCGGGCGGGGCGCCGGCACCGCGGGCGGGGCGCCGGCACCGCGGGCGGGGCGCCGGCACCGCGGGCGGGGCGCCGGCACCGCGGGCGGGGCGCCGGGGCCGCTACACGGGCCGGAGGTCCCGACCCCCGGCTGCCCTGGTCCCTTGCACTTGCGCCGGGGTGCCCTACTGGACGCAATTTCCACTTCGTATCGTTGAAAGCGGGAATTCCCCTCCGGGCCTCCCCGGAACGGACCCGCCGCACCACGGAAGGACGGCCCCCCGCCATGCCAGAGCCTGCCGCTCTCGCCTCGTGGCGCATCGCCCTGCCGCACACCACGGCGGCCGTGCCGATGGCCCGCGCCGTGGTGCGCACCGCGCTCTCCGACGGCGAGGCACCGGCGGACAGCGACACGGCGGAGCTGCTCACAGCCGAGCTGGTCGCCAACGCGGTGGAGCACACTGCGGGCCGGTCCCCCATCGAGCTGGTGGTGGAGCTGCTGGCGGACGGCTGCCAGGTCGAGGTGCACGACGGCGACCCGCGCCCGCCGGGCGAGCTCGGCCGCGGCGCCCGGGACGCCTGCCCCGACCCGTGGCAGGAGCACGGCCGCGGCCTGCTGCTGATCCGCTCGCTGAGCTCCGACTGCGGGCACCGCCGCACCCCGTACGGCAAAGCCGTGTGGTTCACGCTGCCGGGCCGGCAGCGGCAGCCGCATCAGCGGCGCACGAGCGGCTGAATGACTATGCGCCGGCTCCGGCGAGCGTGGCGACCAGGACGGCCTTGATGGTGTGCAGGCGGTTCTCCGCCTCGTCGAAGACGACCGAGTGCACCGACTCGAACACCTCGTCCGTCACCTCCAGCGAGTCCAGGCCGTGCCGCTCGTGGATCTCGCGGGCGACCCGCGTGCCCAGGTCGTGGAACGCGGGCAGGCAGTGCAGGAACCTCACGTCCGGGTTCCCGGTCGCCCGCAGCACGTCCATCGTCACGGCGTACGGCGCCAGGGCCGCGATCCGCTCGTCCCAGACCTCCTTGGGCTCACCCATGGACACCCACACGTCGGTGGCGACGAAGTCGGCGGCCGCCACGGCCTCGGTGACGTCCTCGGTGAGCGTGATCCGGGCCCCGCTGGCGGCGGCCAGGCCGCGGGCCAGGTCCACGACGTGCCCGGCCGGCCAGTACGCACGGGGCGCCGCGATCCGCACGTCCATCCCGAGCAGGGCGCCGGTGACCAGGTAGGAGTTGCCCATGTTGAAGCGCGCGTCGCCCAGGTACGCGAAGGCCATCCGGTCCAGCGGCTTGGCGCAGTGCTCGGTCATGGTGAGCACGTCGGCCAGCATCTGGGTGGGGTGCCAGTCGTCGGTCAGCCCGTTGTAGACGGGCACGCCGGCGAACTCCGACAGCTCCTCCACGGCGTCCTGGCTGTCGCCGCGGTACTGGATCGCATCGAACATCCGGCCGAGGACCCGGGCGGTGTCCTTGACCGACTCCTTGTGCCCCATCTGCGAGCCCGCGGGGTCGAGGTACGTCGTGGACGCGCCCTGGTCGGCGGCCGCCACCTCGAAGGCGCAGCGGGTGCGCGTGGAGGTCTTCGCGAACACGAGCGCGATGTTCCTCCCGCGCAGCCGCTGCACCTCGGCGCCGGCCCGCTTGGCCGCCTTGAGCTCGGCGGACAGCTCGATCAGGCCGCGGAACTCCTCGGCGGTGAAGTCGAGCTCCTTGAGGAAACTCCGGCCGGCCAGGTCGGTCGCCATGGGGGCGCTCCTAGATCACAAATTCGGGGGACTGTGAAAGTATATACGAGACTCTGCATTCATATACAGAGACCCCCCTCACGCCGTCCCCCTCACACCAGCCCGCGCACCAGCCCGCGCACCGGCTCCGGCCCGCGCACGCCCCTCAGGTCACGGCGTCCCGCTCCACCGGGCAGCTCATGCAGCGCGGGCCGCCCCGGCCGCGGCCCAGCTCGCTGCCCGGGATCTCGATCACCTCGATGCCCTGCTTGCGCAGATGGGTGTTCGTGGTGACGTTGCGCTCGTACGCGACGACCACCCCGGGCTCGACGGCGAGCACGTTGCAGCCGTCGTCCCACTGCTCGCGCTCGGCGGAGTGCACGTCCTGGGTCGGCGTCAGCACCCGGATCGCGTCCAGGCCCAGGGCGGCGGCGATCGCCCGGTGCATGTGCTCCGGCGGGTGGTCGGTGACCTTCAGCTCCGCCTCGCCCGCGCCCGGCTCGATGGTGTACGAGCGCAGCATGCCCAGCCCCGCGTACTGAGTGAACGTATCTCCGTCGACCATCGTCATGACCGTGTCCAGGTGCATGAACGCCCGCCGCTTGGGCATGTCGAGCGCCACAATCGTACGGGCGGACCCGGCGGCGAACAGGCCGCGCGCGAGCATCTCCACGGCCTGCGGGGTGGTGCGCTCGCTCATCCCGATGAGGACGGCGCCGTTGCCGATGACGAGGACGTCCCCACCCTCGATGGTGGACGGGTAGTCGGCCAGTCCCTGCGACCAGAAGTGGAAGGCGCCGGAGGCCGTGAACAGCGGGTGGTGGCGGTAGATGGCCTCGAAGTGGACCGTCTCGCGCTGCCGGGCGGGCCAGCGCATCGCGTTGATGGACACGCCGTCGTAGATCCAGGCGGAGGTGTCCCGGGTGAAGAGGTGGTTGGGGAGCGGCCCGAGCAGGAAGTCGTCCAGGTCCAGGGCGTGGAAGCGGACCGAGACGGGCTCCGGGAACCGTTCCAGGTATTCACGCTTCGTCATGCCGCCGACGAGCGACTCGACGAGGTCGGCCGCCGGCAGATCGTCGAAGGCCGCCCGGAGGTGCCCGGTGGCCAGCGGTCCGTACTCCTTCTCGTCGAAGACCCGGTCCAGGACCAGGTGTCTGGCCTGCGGGACCTCCAGGACCTCGCCCAGCAGGTCGCCGAACAGGTGCACCGCCACCCCGCGGTCGCGCAGCACGTCCGCGAACCCGTCGTGCTCCTGGCGGGCCCGGCGCACCCACAGCACGTCGTCGAAGAGCAGGGCGTCCTTGTTGCTCGGGGTGAGGCGTTTCAGCTCCAGGTCGGGCCGGTGGAGGATGACGCGGCGCAGCCGCCCGGTCTCGGAATCGACATGGAATCCCATGTGTACACGGTGGCAGACCGGGCGGGCTTTTGGTGGGGGCCGCCGACGGTCAGTGCAGACCGAGGAACGCCGCCGGGTCGCCCTGGAGCGCGGGGCCGATCACCCCGAGCCGGGGCTGGACGAGCTTCGGCAGGCCGTAGTTCGAGCCGTCCGGCATGCTCAGCGGGGCGCCGACGACCGCGCCGGCCCCGCTGGCGAGCAGCGGCGAGGTCGGGGAACTGACCTCGGCCTCGTCGGGGTTGCCGGTGCCGAGCAGGCCCGGCAGCGGGGTCTCGACGAGGGTGGGGGCCAGTTCCCCCACCAGCGGGACCGCCGGCAGCACCGGGTTGGGCAGCAGCTCGCCACTGTGGTGCCGCGGGGCCTCGATCGCGCCCGGCACCGGCAGGGGCAGTCCGGTGGCCAGCTTCGGGGCCGGCACTCCCACCGAGGACTCCAGGGCCTCCAGGGGGACATCGACGGGCACGTGCCCGCCCGCCACGGCCGGCGAAGCCGCCACCGCCGTGGCCATACACGTCATGAGCGCCGCAATGCTCCCGCGCGCGGTCATCTTCATACTGCGTTCCGTCCTTCCAGGGATCGCGGACACTCCGCTTCCCTGGAAGAACGAGCCCGCCCGCCGATTCCCCGGAAAGTTCCCCCATTTGACCTAACGGAAGGGGAACCGGCCGGGGCCGGCGGGCGGCACGGCCGGTCTCAGCCGCCGGTCACAGCCGGGGGTCGACCGGCTCCGACTCCAGGGCGAGCACCGCGAAGACGGCCTCGTGGACCCGCCACAGCGGCTCGCCGCCGGCCAGCCGGTCCAGGGCCTCCAGGCCGAGCGCGTACTCGCGCAGTGCGAGGGAGCGCTTGTGGCCCGGCGAGCGGCCGCGCAGCCGCTCCAGGTTCTCCGGGCGCGTGTACTCGGGACCGTAGATGATCCGCAGGTACTCGCGCCCGCGGACCTTGACGCCGGGCTGCACCAGGCGGCCGTTCCCGGCGCGGGCGTACGCCTGGAGGGGCTTGACGACCATGCCCTCGCCGCCCTCCGCGGTCATCTTCAGCCACCAGTCGGTGCCGGCGCGCACGGACTCGTCGTCGCCGGTGTCGACGAGGATCCGCGCGGTGGTGCGCAGCAGCCCGGTGCCTGCCCGCTCGTCGGCCCCGACCAGGCGGTCCAGCCAGGCGAGCTGCTCGTCGTGGGGCACGGCGGCCAGGCTGCGGCCTTCGCAGGCGAGCAGCTGGAACGGCGCGAAGCGCACGCCCTCGAGCCCCTGGGTGGGCCAGCAGTAGCGGCGGTAGGCGTCGGTGAACGCGGCGGCGTCGGCGGCCCGTTCGCGCTGGCGTGCCAGCAGCTCGCCGGTGTCGACCCCGCGGGCGGCGGCGCTCTCCAGGGCGGCCAGGGCCTCGGGGAAGGCGGCGCCGGAGGCCGCGCCGACGGCCGCGTACTGGTTGCGCAGCAGTCCGGCGGCCTTGAGGGACCACGGGAGCAGCTCGCCGTCCAGCAGCAGCCAGTCGGTGTCCAGTTCCTCCCACAGGCCGGCGCCGGCGACGGCCGTGCGGAGCCGCCCGAGGACGTCCTCGGTGACGGCGGGCTCGTCGAAGAACGGCCGTCCGGTACGCGTGTACAGGGAGCCGGTCACCCCCTGCACGCCGAAACGGGCGTGCGCGGCGTCCGCGTCCTTGCAGAGCAGCACCACGGCCCGGGAGCCCATGTGCTTCTCCTCGCACACGACCCGCTCGACGCCGTCGGCCCGGTACTGGGCGAAGGCCTCGGCCGGGTGTTCCAGGTAGCCCGGTGCGCGGGAGACGGCCGTGGGCGCCATGGTCGGCGGCAGGTACGGGACCAGCCGCGGGTCGACGGCGAAGCGGCTCATGACCTCCAGGGCGGCCGCGGCGTTCTCCTCGCGTACGGTGACCCGGCCGTGGTGCCGGGTCTCGACGACGCGGCGGCCGTGCACGTCGGCGAGGTCGAGCGGGCGGCCCTCGTGTCCGCCGGGGGCTTCGGCGGCCAGCGGGCGCACCGGCTCGTACCAGACCTTCTCGGCGGGTACGTCGACCAGTTCGCGCTCCGGCCAGCGCAGCGCGGTCATCTTCCCGCCGAAGACCACTCCGGTGTCGAGGCAGATGGTGTTGTTGATCCAGGTGGTGGACGGCACGGGGGTGTGCCCGTAGACGACGGCGGCGCGGCCTCGGTAGTCCTCGGCCCAGGGGTAGCGCACGGGCAGGCCGAACTCGTCGGTCTCGCCCGTGGTGTCCCCGTACAGGGCGTGCGAGCGGACCCGGCCGGAGGTGCGGCCGTGGTACTTCTCGGGGAGCCCGGCGTGGCAGACCACGAGCCGGCCCCCGTCGAGGACGTAGTGGCTGACGAGGCCGTCGATGAACGTGCGGACCTCGGCGACGAACTCCTCGTCCTCGCGGCCGAGCTGCTCGATCGTCTCGGCGAGGCCGTGGGTGTGCTGGACGTTGCGGCCCTTGAGGTACCGGCCGAGCTTGTTCTCGTGGTTTCCGGGCACGCACAGGGCGTTGCCGGACTTGACCATGCCCATGACACGGCGGAGCACGCCGGGGCTGTCGGGGCCGCGGTCCACGAGGTCGCCGACGAAGACGGCGGTGCGGCCGTCGGGGTGGACGCCGTCGCGGTAGCCGAGTCCGGCGAGCAGGGTCTCCAGCTCGGACGAGCAGCCGTGGACGTCGCCGACGATGTCGAAGGGGCCGGTGAGGTGCCGCAGGTCGTTGAACCGGCGCTCCAGGACCACTTCGGCCCGGTCGGCTTCCTCGACGGTGCGCAGGACGTGCACCTTGCGGAAGCCTTCGCGTTCCAGGCCGCGCAGGGAGCGGCGCAGGTCGCGTCGGTGCCGCTGGATGACCTGGCGGGGCAGGCCGGCGCGGTCGGGGCGGGTGGCGTTGCGGGCGGCGCAGACCTCCTCGGGCATGTCGAGGACGATGGCGACGGGCAGGACGTCGTGTTCGCGGGCGAGGGCGACGAGCTGCCGGCGGGCCTCCTGCTGGACGCTGGTGGCGTCGACGACGGTCAGCCGGCCGGCGGCGAGGCGCTTGCCGACGATGTAGTGGAGGACGTCGAAGGCGTCCCTGCTGGCGCTCTGGTCGTTCTCGTCGTCGGCGACCAGGCCGCGGCAGTAGTCCGAGGAGACGACCTCGGTGGGCTTGAAGTGCCTGCGGGCGAAGGTGGACTTGCCGGAGCCGGTCGCACCGATCAGCACCACGAGGGACAGGTCGGTGACGGCAAGGGTGCGCTTCTTCGCGTGCTGTTCGTTCGTGTCGTTCATGCGGCCTTCTCCTCCTTCGGGGTGGCGTTGGTGGCGGGGTCGGGTGCGGTGTCGCCGCGGAGCGCGAACACGGCCATCTGGGTGGGCGCTCCGACCTCGGGGTCCTCGGGGCCGACGGGGCTCAGGACGACGTCGTAGCCGTGGCGGGCGGCCACGGCACCGGCCCAGGCGCTGAACTCCGCGCGGTTCCATTCGAAGCGGTGGTCGCCGTGGCGGACGTGGCCGGCGGGCAGGGACTCCCAGCGGACGTTGTACTCGACGTTCGGCGTGGTCACGACGACGGTGCGGGGGCGCGCCGCGCCGAAGACCGCGTACTCCAGGGCGGGCAGCCGCGGCAGGTCGACGTGTTCGACGACCTCGCTGAGGACGGCCGCGTCGTAGCCTGCCAGCCGCCGGTCGGTGTACGCGAGGGAGCCCTGGAGCAGCGTGACCCGGCTGCGCTGCCGCTCGCCCATCCGCTCCAGGCGCAGCCGGCGGGCGGCGACGGTCAGGGCGCGCACGGACACGTCCACGCCGACGATGTCGGTGAAGGACGGGTCCCCCAGCATCTCCTGGACCAGCCGGCCCTGGCCGCAGCCGAGGTCGAGGACGCGCCGGGCGCCAGCGGAACGCAGGGCCGCGAGGATGGCCTCGCGCCGGTGCACCGCGAGCGGTACGGGCCGCTCCTCGGAATCGGCGTCGGCGTCGGCACCGACGACGCCGGTGTCGATGCCGGACTCGATGTCGATGTCTACGTCCAGTTCTTCGACGTCGCTGTCGTCCACGTCCGCGAGGCGGGCGAGCTCCAGCTGCTCCATGGCGGTGCGGGTCAGCCCCCAGCGGCGCGCCAGGTAGCGGCTGGTGATCAGCCGGTGCTCGGGGTGGGCGGCGAGCCAGCCGTCCCCGGCCCGCAGCAGCTTGTCCACCTCGTCGGTCGAGACCCAGTAGTGCTTGGCGTCGTCGAGCACGGGCAGCAGGACGTACAGCTGGCGCAGGGCATCGGCGAGCGTCAGCTCGCCCTCCAGGGTCAGCCGGACGTACCGGGAGTCGCCCCACTCGGGGAAGGACGCGTCGAGTGCGACCGGTACGGCCTCGACCGTGGTCCAGCCGAGCGGGCCGAAGAGGCGGTGGACGAGGTCCGCGCCGCCGCCGCGGGCGGGCAGCGCCGGGATCTCGATCCGCAGCGGGAGCGGCCGCTCCGTCAGCTCGGGGCGCAGCTTGCACTCGCCGTTGACGGCGCTGCGGAACACCGCGGCGAGCGCGACGGCCAGCAGCGAGGACGCGGCGTACGGCCGGTCGTTCACGTACTGGGCCAGCGCCGAGTCGGGTGCACCGCCCCGGCCCCGGCCGTTCTCCCGGCCCTTGCCGACCAGCGCCACGGCGTCGACCTCCAGCAGGAGCGCCGCGGTGCAGCGCTCCTCTGACGCCTCGGGGTACAGCACGTGTGCCGTGCCGTGCGAGGTCGTGAACGACTGCGCCCTGCCGGGATGCTTGTGCAGGAGGAAGCCCAGGTCGGTCGCGGGGCGGTCAGGGGTGCCGGTGGTGGAGATCGTCAGGAACACACGTCCGAGTATTGTCCCGGCTTCCTCGGGTCACCAGGCATTTTCATCCCGTCGGCGGCGGTGGCGGGCCGTCCCCGGCGAGGCGCAGCCGGGCCGCGAGGGCCGCGATCCGGTCCGGCCCGATGCGGCAGCAGCCGCCGATCAGGCGGGCCCCGGCGCGCTGCCACTGCTCGACCTCCCACTCTGCCGGGAGCGCCGGGGCGTGCCACTCGCGGGCGGCGGCGTCCCAGACCGATCCGTCGTTGGGGTACGCCACCACGGGCTTGCCGGAGGCGGCCGCGGCGGCCTCGACCGCGGGCCCCACCTCCTGCGGGTCGCAGCAGTTGACGCCGACGGCGAGGACGGCGGGCGCGGCGGCGGCGAGCCCGAAGGCCTCGTCGAGGGGCTGGCCCGCCCGGGTCCTGCCGCCCTCGACGGTGTACGACAGCCAGGCCGGGACGGGTGAGTCGGCGATCACCCGGAGCAGGGCCTCGGCCTCCTCGGTGTCGGGGACCGTCTCCAGGGCGAGCAGGTCGGCGCCCGCGTCGGCGAGGGCCTCGATGCGCGGCCGGTGGAAGCGTTCCAGGGCGGCCGCGCTCAGGCCGTACCGGCCGCGGTACTCGGAACCGTCCGCGAGGACCGCGCCGTACGGCCCGGCCGAGCCGGCCACCCAGACCTCCCGGCCCGCCGCCCCCGCGGCGGCCGAGGCGGCCAGCTCCACACTGCGCCGGACCAGGCCGGGGTCCGTGACCTGGTAGCTCGCGGTGATCAGCACCTCGGCCCCGGCCCTGAGGTAGGCGGTGTGGGCGGCCGCGACCTGGCCGGGGGCGTCGGCCAGCACGCGGCCGGTCCACAGCGCACCGGACAGGTCGCAGCCCTGGTCGGCGAGCTGGTTGCTCAGCCCGCCGTCGAGGAGCACGGTCCGGCCGGCCGGCAGCGGGCCGCGGGCGCGCGCCATCAGCCGAGCCGGCTCATGACCTGGGCCGAGATGAGCTCCAGGTGGTCCAGGTCGTGGAGGTCGAGCACCTGGAGATAGATCCGGGAGGACCCGGCGGCGCGGTAGGCGGCGATCTTCTCCACGACTTCCTCCGGGCTGCCGGCGAGGCCGTTCGCCTTGAGTTCGTCCACCTCCCGTCCGATGGCCGCCGCCCGGCGGGCCACCTCCGCGTCGTTCCTGCCCACGCACACCACGAGGGCGTTGGAGTACACCAGGTCACCGGGGGCCCGGCCGGCCTCCCGCGCCGCCTGCGCGACCCGCCCGAACTGCCGCTCGGTGTCGGCCACCGAGGCGAACGGGATGTTGAACTCGTCGGCGTACCGCGCGGCCAGCCGCGGGGTGCGGGTGGCCCCGTGGCCGCCGATCAGCACCGGCACCCTGCGCTGGAGCGGCTTGGGCAGCGCCGGGGAGTCGATCAGCCGGTAGTGCTTGCCCTCGTGGCTGAACGTCTCCCCGACCGGGGTCTCCCACAGGCCGGTGACGATGGCCAGCTGTTCCTCCAGCCGCCCGAACCGCTCGGGGGGGAAGGGGATGCCGTACGCCTCGTGCTCGCGCTCGAACCAGCCCGCACCGAGGCCCAGTTCGATCCGGCCGCCGGACATCTGGTCCACCTGCGCGACCTGGACGGCCAGCAGTCCCGGGAGCCGGAAGGTGCCCGCGGTCATCAGGGTGCCCAGCCGGATCCGTCTGGTCTCCCGGGCCAGCCCGGCGAGGGTGATCCAGGCGTCGGTGGGACCCGGCATGCCCGGCGGCTCCGCCCCCGGCGACAGGCGCACGTCGGCGCCCATGCGCAGAAAATGGTCGGACCGGAAGAAGGCGTCGAAGCCCAGGTCCTCGGTGGCCTTCGCCACCCGGAGCAGCGTGTCGTAGTCCGCCCCCTGCTGGGGCTCGGTGAAGATGCGAAGATCCATACGTCCATCCTGCCGCTCCGCACCCCGGCAGGGTGAATCTCCGTCAACCGCACGGCCCGCGTCCGCCCCCGCCAGTGACCAGCGCCGACGGTGATCGTTGGCTCGGACGGAGCCGGACCGCCCGGCCCGCGCGCCGGCGGCCGTCGCCGGTGCGTCCACCGCACCCTTCCCCCCTCGGAAGGGCCCGGGCCGAGGAGGCCGCCATGTCCCAGGAATCCGTGCCCGAGCACACCGGACAGGCAGCGCACGACCACGTGCGACAGGAGCAGCCCGTGCCCGCGCAGAGCGGCCGGCCCAAGGGGCTGCTGCAGCAGATGGAAGAGCTGATGGCCGCGCTGAACGCCGACCTTTCACAGCTCGACGCCGACCTCCAGTCGTCCGCGGAGCGTCCCGCCCCCGAACCGATGACGTACACCAGCGCCCCGCAGCACGGCTCGGACACCGAGCGCGAGCGCCCGTCGTACCGCGGCTACTGACGCACGGCCGTCACCCGGCCGTCACGCGGCCTGTCGTCGGACGCCGGCCGGCCCGCGCCGCTGCGACGACAGGTCCCGCCGCCGGCTGGTCACGTCGCACCCGCCGTCGAGTCGCGGGCCGCGCCCGAGGTGCTGCCCCGCTCCCGGTCCGTGAGCCTGCGTAGTAGCGCGCGCACCCGGTCGCTGGACTCGTCGGCGGCGTCGATCGCCTCGATGCACTGCCAGTACAGCCCCTCCTCGTCGGTCGCGCACGCGACGCCGACCAGGGCTATGCCCACCTCGCCCAGTAAGGCTCCCAGCCCCAGCAGGGCCTGGCGGGCGTCGCCGACGTCCGTCAGCTGCGCCGCTCTGGGGAGGTACTCCGCGCCTCTTCCGTCCAGGGCCGGCAGCGGCCGGTCGAGGACACCGCAGCCTCTGCCGCCGGCCTCGCCCAGCCCCCGTGCCTCCGCTCTCAGCTCCGGCGGTCCGGTGACCGCCAGCCAACTCCCTATCGCCTGGGCGAGCGCCTGGGCCTGCCAGGCCTCCACCACGATGTCCAGTGCCGCCCGGCTCTGTGCCAGAGCATGGCGGCCGGCTGCGATGAGCCGCACCGCGTCCATGAGCCGTCCCCCCGTCCCGTACGACATGATGCCGTCCCTCACTCACTACCCAGCGTGAGGGCAATGGGACCGTAAAGCCAGGGGTATTCGGAAATCTATGGACACTCTCACGGTTGTGGGCAGCGCCATCACTCCGAAGAGTGACGATCACCCTCATTTTGGCCCTCCACGGCCGTGTCCGGCACCGGGAACCGGGTTTCGTTCCGCGCGATCTTGGCCGCCAGCGCACCCAGCGCATCCACCCCGAGCACCTCGCAGAACTGCAGGAGATACGCCAGGACATCGGCCACCTCGTCGCTCACGCGGTGCGCGGAGCGCGGGTCTTCCATGATCCGCGCGGACTGCTCGGGCGTCAGCCACTGGAAGATCTCGACCAGTTCGGACGCCTCCACGCTCAGCGCCACGGCGAGGTTCTTGGGCGTGTGGTACGGCTGCCAGGAGCGCGCCGCCGCGAACTCGGCGAGCCGGCGCTGAAGGTCGTGGAGGGTCGGGTTCTCTGATTCGCTCACCCCGCCAGGTCTACCACCGACACGCCGTCCGTCCTGCGGGCCTCCCGGACCCCGGCCCCGACGGACCCGACCAGGCGGATGTGCCCGCGGGCCCCGCAGACCAGGGCTAGCCGCAGCAGTTCGGCGGTCTGCCGCGAGTCCAGCCCGCGGTCCAGGCCGTCGGCGAGCACCGTGAGCGCCTGCTGCGCGGGCAGCAGCTCCGCCGCCGGGTCGACGGCGAGCACGCCGGGCCCGGTGAGCAGGACGAGCGCCATGGCGAGGAAGCGCAGTTCGCCCTCGGCGAGCCGCCCCAGCGGAGTGCCGGGCAGGCCGCCGCGGCCGAGGACGGCCCGCACCCGCCCGTCGGGCAGGTCCTCCGCGCCGATGTCGGCGACCGGTCCGGTGCAGCCGACCCGGGCGGCCTCGACGAGGGCCGCGTGCCGGGTGACGCACTCCCCCTTGGTACGGCGGAGCACCTCGGCGAGGTTGTCGCAGCCGGTGCGCAGCCGGCCGGCGCCCGCAGCCACCGGCTCCCGCATCCTGCGCGGCTGCGGATCGCAGGCGAAGACCGACCGCAGGGCGACGACCAGCTGCTCCGCCGCCGCCAGGACCTGCCGCTGGCCGGCGGTGCTGCCCGCGACGCGCAGCGGCAGCAGGGCCGTGCCCAGCCGGTCGTCGGGGAGCGGGGCGCGGGTGACGCCGATCGCGCCTCCGGTGTGCCAGGCCGCCTGGACGGAGCGCCGTCCCGGATCCCGTAACGCCGTGGTGAGCAGGGTCCGTCCGGCGGCGGTCAGGCGTTCGCCGACGACGCGCAGCTCGGGCTCGGCCTGTACGGCGAGGTCGAGGCTGACCGGACCGGCGGGCCCGTCGACGGTGCAGCCGATCCGGAAGCCGCGCCGGCCCTGGGCGTCGGCGGCGGCACGCTCGGGGACGCAGGCGGCGGGGTCGGGGAAGACGTCTTCCAGGGCGGCGCCGGAGCCCAGGCGCGCGAGGGCGGCGTACGCCTCCAGGGCGTTCGACTTCCCGCTGCCGCTCGCCCCCGCGAAGAGGGTGACCGGCGCCAGCGGGAAGACGGCGCCGCGGTGGGACTTGAAGGAGGAGAGCCGCAGCTCGGTGAGGGCGGGGCGGACAGGGGCGGGTACGGAGCCGCCGGCGGCGGGAGCCGGAGCGGCAGGGCGTACGGCCGGAGCGGCGGCGGCGCGCACCTGGGGAGCGGCGGGGCGGGGGGAGTCCATGCGCGGGACGCTAGCCACCCCCTGCCCCGGCGAACCGTTCCGTCCCCGGTGCCTTCCTACGATCGGGGGACGGCGGCGGCCGCGATCCCCTCGACCTCGGTGCCGACCGGCGCCAGCAGGAAGACGTTGCGGTCGACCCGGTGCATGCCGCTGCCGAGTCCGAAGACCACGCCGCTGCTGAAGTCCAGGATCCGCTTGGCCACCTCGGTGTCGGCTCCGGTCAGGTCCAGGAGTACCGGGATCTGCGCGATCAGGTACTCGGCCACTTCCCGGGCGTCCGCGAAGACCTGCACGCGCAGGACGACGAACCGCCGCTGCTGTGCGGCGAGGTCGTCGGCGGACCTGGGAATGGTGCGGTGGTCGACCCTCGACGGCCACTCGTTGCGGCTGCGGAGGGGCACCACCTGGGCAAGCCCCTCCCACTGTTCGTCGGTGACGTCGTACCTGCTCACCGGCCCACCTCGGCCCCACGCTTCTTGTGCATCCCCCCATCCTCTCGCGTTTCACCCGTTCAGCCCAACACCGACACGGCCGCCGTGCGGGCCGGGACGACCGAATCCCTGCCTGCTCGCCACAAGTAAGGTCGTGGCCATGACTGACGGGGACGAGTTCCGCTTGCCGGGCGACAGCCCGGCGGCCGGCCACCGGGCTCCCCGGCGGCGGCAGCGGGCCGACGCCGTCCGCAACCGCGCCCAGATCCTGGGCGCCGCCGAGCAGCTGTTCGCCGAGCAGGACCCCCGTACGGTGACCATGGACCAGATTGCGAAGGCCGCGGGGGTCGGACGGGCCACGCTCTACCGGCGGTTCCCCGATCCGTCCTCGATAGCTGTCGCCCTGCTCGAGGAGCACGAGCGGCTGCTCCAGGGGCAGCTGGCGTACGGGCCGCCGCCGCTCGGCCCGGGAGCCCCGGCGTCCGACCGGCTCTCGGCGTTCTACGCCGCCTCCGTCGAGCTGCTGGAACGTCACCTCCCGCTGGTGCTGGGCGCCGAGGCCGGTGCGGGCCGCTTCGCCACCGGCGCCTACCGGTACTGGCGGGCGCACGTCCGCGGCCTGCTGCTGGACGCGGGAGTAGAGGACCCCGACGGCTGCGTCGACGCGCTGCTCAGCCCGCTCGGCCCCGAGGTCTACCACTTCCAGCGGCACAAGCTGGGCTTCCCGCCGGAACGCATAGTGAGCTCGCTCAGCCTCCTGGCCCGCCGCGTCCTGGACCGGTGAGCCTCCGGTACGCCTGCTTCGACGGGCCGGTCAGGGCGCGGCGTGGTAGTAGCGCCGGCAGTCCCGCAGCATGCCCTCGTCGGAGAGCGTGAAGACGTCGACGAACCCGACCCCGCCGACCCGCCCCACCGCCACGACGCTGTCGCCCTCGGCGACGATCCGGTCGATGGCGTGGCGGGCCGGCGGGACCACCCCGTCGACGTGCATCCGGATCACCTCGGCCCGGCCGCGGCCCGGGGGCGAGTCCGGGTGGCGCAGTTCCACGTCCTCGTGCAGGAGCGAGCCGTACCCGTCCACGTCGCCGGTCTCCAGGTAGTGGTAGGCGAGGCGCACGTGGTCGACTCCCGCCGCCGTGACCATGCCGCTGGGCGGATGCCTGCGGACCGGTTCGCTCGGCTGACTGCGGTGACTGCGGTGGCTGCTCACGGGGATGTGTCCTTTCTTGCGACCTCGGACACTGTGCTCCGCGCGCGCAACCCGGAACTATCGCAGGGCTATCACCACCACGGACCACCACGGAAAATCCACACCATGGACAAGAACGTGCGTGTTCCGCAAGACTGACCCGGCTCCACCGTGGATCTTTCTCTCCAAGTGCCGTGCCCCGAGCTGGGAGACGCATGCCCGATTCCATCGGCGGGGTACGCCCTGCCCCTGACCGACCCGTCTTCCGGATCCTGGGGCCGTTACAGGTCGGCGGCCCGCTCGGGCCGGTCCGGGTGCCGCCCGGCCGGCAGGAAGTGATCCTGGCCGCCCTGCTGCTCGAAGCCAACCGCGTGGTCAGCACCGACTATCTGGTCGACCTGATCTGGGACGACGAGCCGCCGGACACCGCCCGCACCCAGGTGCAGATCTGCGTGTCGCGGCTGCGCAAGCTGTTCGCGGGGGCCGCGATCGACGCGGCGATCACGACCCGGCCTCCCGGGTACGTCCTGAAGACCGACGGCGACAGCGTGGACTCGGCGGTGTTCGCCCGGCAGGTGGCCGATGCGCGGGCGCTCGCCAAGGCGGACCGGCCCGCAGAGGCGGTCGAACGGCTCCGCTGTGCCGAGGAGTTGTGGCAGGGCGACTGCCTGGGCGGGGTGGTGAGCGAGACCCTGCGCAGCAAGGCGCTCCAGCTGGACGAGGAGCGGCTGACGGCCGTCGAGACGCGGCTCCAGCTGGAACTGCACCTGGGCCGGCACCACCAACTCGTCGGTGAGATACGGCTGCTGGTGCACGAGCACCCGCTCCGGGAGCGGCTGCGCGGACAGCTGATGCTGGCGCTGTACCGGTCGGGCCGGCAGGCGGAGGCCCTGGAGACGTACCGCGTGGGCCGGGAGCTGCTGGTCGACGAGCTCGGGCTCGAACCGGGCGAGGAGCTGCGCCGGCTGGAGTCGGCGATCCTCTCGGGGGACGCGGCGCTGCGCGCGGGGGCGCCCGAGCCGGAGCGGGCAGCGGCGACCCTGCCCCACCCGGTCCCGGCGGCGGGTGCACCGGCGGCGGGCGGGGCGGGCACGGGCCTGGCAGGTGCGGCGGCGGGGGCGGCAGGCCAGGCAGGTCCGGCGGCGGACGGGCAGGCTCCGGCGGCGGACGGGCAGGCTGCGGCGGGGACGGCGGCCGGTGCGGCGCTCGCCGTGACGGGTCCGGGGGGCGCGGTTGCCGAGCCGGCTGCCGCCGAGCCCGAGGGGCCGGCGGGGCCGGTCGGCTACCGCGAGGAGATCCCGCGCCAACTGCCCGCGGACACGGCGGACTTCGTGGGCGACCGGGAACAGATCGCGGTGATCGAGCAGGCCTTGCTCGGTGACGGCGTACGACGCGCCGTGGGTGTCGCGGTGGTCGTCGGCAAGCCGGGTACCGGCAAGTCGACCCTGGCCACGCACATCGCCCACCTGCTGAGCGAAACGGGCTTCCCGGACGGGCAGTTGTACTGCGACCTGCGCGGGACCACGGGTACGCCCGCCACGGCGACCGAGGTGCTCGGCCGGTTCCTGCGCGCGCTCGGCATCCCGGGTCCGGTGATCCCCGAAACCCTGGACGAGCGGGCCGAGATGTACCGCACCCTGCTCGCCGGCCGGCGGATGCTCGTGGTCCTGGACGACGCGGCGTCCGAGAGCCAGGTGCGGCCGCTGCTGCCCGGCAGCAGGAACTGCGCGGTCCTGGTGACCAGCCGGGTCCGGCTGACCGGGCTGCCCGGCGCGCACCGGGTCGAACTGGACGTACTGAGCACCGAACGCGCCCTGGAGCTGCTGGTCCGGGTGATCGGCACGGACCGGGTCACGCGCGAGTCGGTCGCGGCGGAGGCGCTGATCCGCACGGTCGGCGGACTGCCGCTGGCGCTGCGGATCGTGGCGGCCCGGCTCGCGGCGCGGCCGCACTGGTCGCTGGCCTCGATGGTGCACCGGCTGGCGAACGAACGGCACCGGCTGGACGAGCTGGCGCACGGCGAGATGACGATGCGGGCGAGCCTGTCGCTGACGCACGACGGGCTGGGGGCCGCGGATCGCAGGCTGCTGCGCCTGCTGAGCATGGCGCAGGGGGCGACGCTGCCGGGCTGGCTGGCGGGCGCGCTGCTGGACGACGACCGGCCGTTCCCCTCCGATCTGCTGGAGCCGCTCGTCGACGTGCAGATGCTGGACGTGGTGGGCGTCGAGTCCACGGGCGCGTTCCGCTACCGCTTCCACGAGATCATCCGGGTGTTCGCCCGGGAGCAGCTCGCGGCACACGACGAGCCCGCCACCCGGTCGGCGGCCCTGGAGCGGATGATGGGCGGCTGGATGGCACTGGCCGAGCAGGCCCACCGGCGGATCTACGGCGGCGACTTCACGGTCCTGCACGGCAGCGCGCCGCGCTGGCGGCCGCCGCAGATGGTCGTGGACGAGCTGCTGATCGACCCGCTGGAATGGCTGGACAGCGAGCAGGCCAACCTGTGCCAGGCGGTGGAGCACGCGGCGCGCGAGCAACTGCACGAGGTGTGCTGGGACTTGGCGACCACGCTCGTGACGCTCTTCGAGGTGCGGGGCTATCACGACCAGTGGGAGAGGACCCACCGCCAGGCCCTGGACGCGGTCCGTCAGGCCGGCAATACGCGGGGCACGGCGGCGCTGCTCAGCTCGATGGGCTCGCTCCACCTGAGCCGGAGCCAGCACGACGAGGCACGCACCGCGCTCGGCTCGGCCCTGAGCCTGTTCCTGGAACTGGGCGATCCGCACGGCCGGGCGCTGTGCCGCCGGGACCTCGCGCTGCTGGAGCGGCTGCGCGGCGACGACGACCGGGCCCTCGGCCTGTACGGGCTGGCGCTCACGGACTTCGACCGGGCCGGTGACGCGGTCGGCCGGGCGAACGTCCTGACGCAGCGTGCGCACATCTGGATGCGGCGGGGGCAGGGTGCGACCGCGCAGTCCCAGCTGGACGAGGCGCTCGGCATCTACCGGTCGGTGGGGTACACCGGCGGTCAGGCCCGCACCCTGCGCCGGGTGGGTCAGTTGCTCCAGCAGCAGGGGGAGCACGAGCGGGCGGTGGTCACCTTCACCGAGGTGCTGGAGCTGTGCCGCACGCGGGGCGATGTGATCGGCGAAGGGCACCTGCTGCGGGACCTGGGTCAGGCCCTGGCGGCGATGGGCCGGGACGAGCAGGCCCGGGGCTATTACGACCGGTCGCTGTCGGTGCGCGAGCAGATCATGGACCAGGGCGGGGCCGCGCTGGTCAGGCTGGACCTGGCCCGGCTGCTGGCCCGTTCGGGTGAGCCGGCCCGGTCGCGGGATCTGCTGGAGTCCGCGGCCCAGGCCTTCCGGGACCGGAACATGGCCCCGGAGCTGCGCGAGGCCGAGCTGCTGCTCGGGCGCTGAAACCGAGCGGTTCGGGCGGTGCGGGCGAAGTCGGCCCGCATCCCTCGGACTGCCCGGACTGCCCGGACTGCCCGGACTGTTCGGACTGTTCGGACTGTTCGCTCTGCCCGGCCGACCTGTTCGGTCTGCTCGGGCTTGCCGCTCCGGACTGCTCGAACCGCATTAGTCCCAGGGGTCGTTCTCGTTGCTCGCCGACGGGCTGGGCGTGGGGGCGGCCTGCTGCTCGGCGCCGCCGTCCGCAGGGACGGTCCGCACGGTCTGGGCCGGCGTGGTGGGAGCGGTGGCCTCGTCGGCCTGCGCCGCCTGCGTGCCGAGCACGGCCGCACCGGCGATGGCGGCGGTCAGCAGGGCGGTGCGGAAGGCCTTGGTCATGCTCATCAGGAGTTCCCCTTCGGCTCTATCACGGCGGTTCGACGCTGTCCGGTGTGCTGTCACGTGAGGCAGTGCCATGTCACGTGTGGTGGTGCGCTGTGCTGTGTTCCGGTCTTGCCGTGCGCTTCGTTCTCTGTGGGCACCACGTTAGGAAGCCCTGGAATCCCCGGACCGTCTCCCGTCCTATCGCGGCGCTATCACCGCTCGAGCGCGTCGTGGTAGGCGATAGCGGCCGGAGACGGAGCCTGAACGCGTGCCACCGCGATAGCGGGTGGTAGCCCGTGGCCATTGCTCTGGTGATGCCCCGCCGATAGCGCGATTCGGACGATGGGAAACAGGAACCGGGCCGCGGCCGCCCCACGAGGACGGCAGCGGGCCTGCATCTGCCTACGGGTTCCCCACCACGACTCGCGGGAGCACACATGACCACGACCAGACCGGCCACCGCAGCGGACGCGGACACTGCCGTATCACCCGAGACGTCGCAGGTCGGTGCACTGATAAGGGGACACCGGCTGCGCATCGGCCTCACCCAGCGCGAGCTGGCCGACCTGTCCACGATCAGCGTGCGGGCCATCCGCGACCTGGAGCAGGGCAAGGCCCGCCGTCCGCGCACCGACACCGTCCGGCTGATCGCCGACGCGCTGCGGCTGGGGCCGCGGGCCCGGACCGCCCTGGAGGCGGCGGCGCAGCAAGGCCGGTGTGCGGCGGGTTCCGGCCTGGATGCCGAGCCGCCCGCGCCTCCCACCGCCCTGCACGGCCTCACCGGCCGGGAGGCGGAGACCGAGGTGATGGTGCGGGAGCTTTCGTCCGGGGCGGAGCGGCTGGTCAACGTGGTGGGGCTGAGCGGAGTCGGCAAGACGCGGCTCGCCCTGGAGGTGGCCAACCGGCTGCACGCCGCGGGGCTGCCGGTGCTGTGGCACGCCTTTCCCGGCGCCGCCATGGACTATCTGACGTCGGTGGACGCCGGGCCCGCGGAGCCGGTACGGGCGTGCGTCGCGCACCTCTTCGGCCCCGGGACCACCGGTACGGGCGGTACGGGCGGTACGGGCGGTACGGCCGGTACGGGCGGTCCCGCCGACGGCGCCGGCGGGCTGGCCGAGCTCCTGGGCGAGCGGGACGTACTGCTGGTGCTGGACGGCGCTCCGGCAGCCGCCCCGCGGTTCGACCGGCTGACCCGGCTGCTGCGCGAATGCCCGGGGCTGCGCCTGCTGGTCACGTCCGAGCAGCCCTGGGAAGTGCCGGGTGAACGGCCTTTCCTGCTCGCGCCGTTGGAGGTGCCGGCCGAGACCGGTCCCGGCAGCAGCCCGGCCTCCGTACGGCTCTTCCTCGAGCATGCGCGGCGGGTGCGTCCCGAGTTCACGCCCTCGCCGGAGGACCTCGAGGACGTGGCCCGGATCTGCCGCCGCCTGGACGGGCACCCGATGGCGCTCGGCGCCGCCGCCTCCTGGCTGGCGGTGTGCGATCTGCGCACGCTGTGCCGGAGCCTGGACGGCGATCCGGCGCCGCTGCTCGACCACCTCGCCGGGGGCGACGGCGGACGCCGCTTCCAGGACGCGCTGCGTCGCGGGCTGCTGCGGCTGCCGGCCGCGCACCGGTCGCTGCTGGCTTCCCTCTGCGCCGCCCCGGAGGGCGGCTTCGGGCTGGACGAGGTCGTGGCGCTGACCGGCCGCGGGCTGCCCGAGTGCGGGCGGATGGTGCGCGACCTGCTGATCAGCGGGATGATCCGGCCCGGCCACGAGGCGGGGCGGTCGCGGTTCCGCGTGCTCCAGCTGGTCCGGGCGTTCCAGGTGCGGGCCGCCGGCGACGGCGGTGACGGCGCAGAGCCCGCCGGTCTGGCTGCCGCAGCGCGCTGAGCTGCTGCCGGAGTGCCGGAACAACTGCCGCCCGCGGCCCGGCCCCCGCGTTTGGATGACATCGGCCGGTTGGTGCGCGGATCGCCCCGGAGACGGCCGGACCACCCGCACACCGTGATCTCACAAGGAGCTCCCTCATGGCGTCCGATCCGAGCACCGCATCCGGCCCGGCCGTTGTCCGGCTGCCGCTGTCGGCGGCGCAGCGCGACATCTGGATGGCGCACGACCTGGATCCGACCGGCTGCCGGTACAACATCGGCGAGTACCACGAGATCTTCGGAGCCGTCGACCCCGTGCTGCTGGCCGCCGCCTGGTACCAGCTGGTGCGCGAGGCGGACGTGCTGCGCATCCGCGGGACGGAGTGCGACGACGAGGGCGTCTGGCAGCTCCTGGACCGTGAACCGGGCGACCGCGAACTGGAGTTCCTTGATGTGAGCAGTGCGGGCGACCCCGGCGCGCAGGCCCGTGCCTGGGTGGCGCGGGCGCTGGCGACGCCGTTCGACCTGACCGGCGGCGAGCTGTCGCGCCACGCGCTGATCAAACTCGGGGACGCACACTTCTACTACTTCAAGAGCTACCACCACCTGATGCTCGACGGCATGAGCGCGGCGCTGCTCGACGCCCGGCTGGTGGAGCTGTACGAGCGGGCACTGACCGGCGCGCCGTGGGGGGACACGCCGTTCGGGACCCTGTCCGAGCTGCTCGCGCAGGACGCTGCGCACCGGGCCTCACCGGAGGCCGCGGCCGAGCGGGTGCACTGGGCGGAGCACCTGTCCGGGGCTCCGGAGACCGTCCGGATCGGCGAGGGGCGCTCGGCGGCGGTCGTGGAGCGGGGCACGGAGTCGGGGATGCCGTTCGTACGGCGCACGGTCCTCCTTGAGCCCGCCGCCACCGAGCACCTGAAGTCGGTGGCCCGCGCGCACCGCACGCCCTGGTCGATGCTGGTGGTGGCGCTGGTTGCGGCGTACGTGCACCGGGTCGGCGGGCAGAGCGAGCTGCTGCTCGGGCTTCCGGTGACGGGGCGTACCACCGAACTGGCCCGCCGCACACCGGGGATGGCGTCGAACGTCGTGCCGCTGCGGGTGTCCGTACGCCCGCAGGGCACGCTCGCCGAGCTGGTCGGGGCAGTGGTCGCGGAGACCCGGCACGGGCTCAGGCACCAGCGGACGCGGTACGAGGACGTCTGCCGCGATCTGGGCCTGGCCGACGGGGAACGCCGGATCACGGCCCCGCTGATCAACATCATGGCGTTCGCGCCGGGGTTCTCCTTCGGCGGGCACCGGACGGTGCCGCACAACCTGAGCAACGGGCCGGTGGAGGACCTGGCGATCGGGGTGTACGACCTCGGTCCGGAGGTCGGGCTGCGGATCGACTTCGACGCGGCGCCGGAGGTCTGCGACATCGAGGCCGTCGCCGGCCACCAGGACCGGTTCCTGCGGTTCGTGGGCACGGCACTGGGCGGGATGGACCGCACTCTCCGGGAGCTGGAGTTGCTGGATGCCGCGGAGCGGCGTCTGGTGCTGGAGGAGTGGAACGACACCGCGGTCGAGATCGGCGAGGCCTCCCTCGCGGGCCTGTTCGAGGAGCAGGCGCGGATCCGGCCCGCGCACCCGGCCGTCGTGTTCGGCGAAGAGACCCTGTCCTACGGCGAGTTGAACGAGCGCGCCAACCGGCTGGCCCACCACCTGCTGGCCGGCGGACTGCGCCGGGGCGACCTCGCCGGCATCCTGATCGAGCGCGGCACCGACTTTGCCGTCGCCCTCCTCGCCGTCGTCAAGACCGGAGCCGGATACGCCCTCCTCGACCCCGACTTCCCCGACGAACGACTCGGCCGTACGGCACACGACGCCGGTATCAGCGTGCTGGTGACCGATGCGGGCCAGGGCGACCGGGTGTCTGGCTCGTGGAGCACCGTACGGGTGCCGGTAGCGGGGTCCGGGGCCGGCGGCAGCGAGGCGGCTGCGCCGGCCGGGAATCCGGGGGTCGAGGTGACCGGTGACGATGTGGCGTGCGTGATGTTCACGTCGGGATCCACCGGACGCCCCAAGGGCATCCTCTCCTCCCACAACAACCTCATCTCCACCCTCACCGCACAGAC
>NZ_JBVJWO010000026.1:0-114360 GCF_055602345.1 Streptomyces sp. NPDC037401 | reverse complement strand
CAAGGTGCGGACGCTTCCTTTGTACTTACCCTCGCGGGCTTTCCTCCGGGCGCTTCCTTCGTTCTTGCGTTTCCGACTCTATCAGATCCTTTCGGCGTCTGATTCCCAGTCAGCGGGATTTGTCTTCCCGGCCGTTGGGCCGTTCCGACGAGTGAGACTCTAGCGGATTCCCACCCCCGACGCTAATCGGGCGGCTCGCGCTCAAATCTCGGGCGCGGCGGATTCCTTATTCCGCAAAAGCGCACGGAAGACAGAACGGCACGACAAAGCACCGTCGGTTTCTGTGGATCTTGCGGGATAACTGTCCGGGGCCGACCGGAGCCGGTGCTCACGTCGAACAGCTCGGAGAACATTACGGACCGGGGAACGCCGTGTCAACTTGCGGTGATGCCGAAGGGGTCGACTCCCGAGGAGTCGACCCCTTCCGACCTGCGTGAACCGCTCAGACGTTGAAGCGGAATGCCTGCGGCCCGCTCCTGACCTGCGGCGGAGCCCCGCCCAGGGCTCTGACCTGGGATTTCCTCGTTGGCATGCGTTGGATCCCGACGGCTGTTTACGGGTGTCCTGCGGACTCTCTGCGGACTGGCCGGGGTGCCGAGGCACTGAATTCCATGACACACCGGCCGGACGGTGAACGAGACTGCGCTGGCGAGCCACCGCTACCCCTGCCCCTGCTGCGGGCATCGCGTGCTCGACACCATGCCCGACTCCTAAGGGATCTGCCCCGTCTGAGTACGCCCGCCCTGCGGCCGAGGACGAGCCGCTCGACCCTGCCTGGCTCCCCATCGACTTGTCGCGCGACTCCTTCGAGGACGGGGACGCCGACGAACGCACCCCGCGGCCCGACGACCGCTCGGTGCTCTGCTGGCTCCCACCTTCTGCCGTCGCGACCACCCGGCATCATGACCTCGCACATCGAGGCTCTCGTCCAGCGCTCGACGGCAAGGCCGACGAGTCTTACGACGCCCGCGCGGAACTGATCTGGATCGACTCCTACGCCATCCCCGCCATCATCGACGGGCTCCCCTCCCTCGGCGGCTTCGGGCAGCTGACCGCTATCGAGGCCTTCGAGGAGGTGGGCGATCC
The DNA here is from genome assembly GCF_055602345.1 of Streptomyces sp. NPDC037401. NCBI lineage: Bacteria > Bacillati > Actinomycetota > Actinomycetes > Kitasatosporales > Streptomycetaceae > Streptomyces > Streptomyces sp. NPDC037401. Next base: position 113,274 of record NZ_JBVJWO010000026.1, on the reverse strand, counting down.
CCGCTGCAGCCCTGCCCCACCCCCGCCACTCTCGATCGCTTCGCCCCGATCTGGTCGACTCCGGTCACGGCAAGGAACAGACGGCGAACAACAGAGAACAGAAGAGGCAACAGGCAACACCGTCGAACCCCGATTCGCGAGGCGCGCCTCGTGTCAAACTCGCTCTCGGATGCGAAGCGAAACGACTCCATCACGGCGGGTATCCGTCGCCGGTCTTCGTGTCGACCAGTGAACGTCGAACGAGAGTTCCAAGTGAGGGCATACGGCTCCCACGGTCGCCCTTCAAGGGGAGGTTAACGATGAGTGCAACTTTACGATTCGGCCCGGAACTTCGCCGTTTACGTCAGGGAGCGGGACTGACTCTGACCGAGTTCTCCGTGGCGCTCAACTACGACAAGGGGCACCTCAGCAAGGTCGAGCGCGGGGAGCGCTCCGCGTCCCCCGAACTAGCCCGCCGGTGCGACGCCTTCCTTGGCGCGAACGGCGAGCTGCAGCGCTTGGCCATCCACCCCGAGACCGACTCGGACACCACCGAAACCCCGGCCACCAGGAGCCTCTGGCTCGTCGGGCGCCGGGAGGTCCTCGCGGCTGGTACGGGGGCACTTATCGATCTCGGCCTCAAACTCGGGGGTCAGGCGTTCTCTGCCGCCGACCCCCTCCTTCCCTCCTTCCGAGCGCAGTTCGACCAGCTACGCAAGCTCGGCCAGTCCACCGCACCGAAGGTCCTGCTTCCCCTGCTGGAGACGCAGACGCGCATGGTCGCCGGACTGGCCGCCGACACCCCGTCCGCCACTCGGACCCCCGCGCTCCTACTCGCGTCGCGGTTCGCCGAGTTCACCGGCTGGATGGCTCAGGAGGCCGGGGACAGTGGCGCGGCGCTCGGCTGGACCGGTGAGGCCGCCGAACTGGCGCGCGCCGGGGGCGATCCGCACCTCGGTTCCTACGCGCTCGTCCGACGCGCCCTGGTCACGCTCTACAGCGGCGACGCAGCAGGCACCATCGCCTTGGCCCGCCGGGCTCAGAGCGACGAACTCCCGCCGCGCATCCGGGGACTCGCAGCCCAACGGGAGGCCCAGGGACACGCGCTCGTCGGCGACGAACGCGCCTGCCTCCGCAGCCTCGACAGGGCACGGGAGCTGCTGGACAGCGACGACGCCCGCAGCGGCGCCGAGCCCGTGATCGGAACCACCCACGTGAGCGATCCGGCGGCGATGACAAAGGGCTGGTGCCTGTACGACCTCGGTCGCCCCAAGGCCGCCGCCGAGGTCCTCGACCAGGAGTGCCGCCACCTCTCGCCGCACGCGCTGCGAACCCGCGCCAGGTATGGCTTCCGCAGGTCCTTGGCCCACGCCGCCTCCGGAGAGGTCGAGCACGCGTGCACGATCGCCGGTGAGCTCCTGGGGGTGATGCCGGCTGTGCCCTCGGTGACGGTGAACAGTGACGTTCGGCGTCTCGCGCGGGAACTCTCCCGGTTCCGGAGCAGCCGGGCCGTACGCGATCTGCAACCGTCGCTAGCGCGGGTACTCGCCCCCACACACGACTGACACCGGCTCGAGCCGCCCGGCTCGCCGGACTACCCGGTCCCTCCGGCCCTCCGGATCCCACGATCCCTGGCGGGACCCTCTGATCCCCGCCCGACGCGCCGCACCGCGCCCCCGTCTTCCGGCTGCCCGCGACCAGTGACGCGCCGGGCGGCGCACCTCTATCCAGACGTCCTCCCGTGGACGCGCCATGCCGTCACACGGTCGGGACCTCATGGCCCGGGCTGGGCGGGGCCTCGTGCCCCGGCCAGCAGCCCCCGCGCGCGGACCCATTCACCCCCGTCTTCTGTCTTCCTCTCACGAAGGGACCCTTCATGCCCGACGTCTTCGTCAACTACCGCACAGGCGATGAGGAATCCGCGGCGACCATGATCGCCCGGGAGCTCGCCCGGCGGTTCGACGACGAGCGGATCTTCTTCGCCAGCAACTCGATAGAGCTCGGACACCGCTTCCCGCTGGAACTGGTCAGGGCGGTGGAGGAGTGCGAGGCGCTCCTCGCCGTGATCGGACCGCGCTGGGCGGAGGTGCGGGGGGCCGACGGCCGCCCCGCCCTCGAAGCCGAACAGGACTGGACCCGTCGTGAGATCCAGACCGCGCTCGACCGCGGGATCCTGGTGATCCCCGTGCTCGTCGGAAAGGCCACGCGGATCGACCGCGCCGTCCTCCCGGACGACCTGCGGGAGCTGGCGGACTGCCAGTACAGGCGGTTCGACCACCGCAACGCCGAGTCGGACCTGACGGCGCTCGGCGATGCCCTCGCCCGGCTGCTGCCCGAACTTGGCGCGGTGGACCGCGACGCCCGTGCGGCGCGGGAGCGGGCGGAGACGAAGTCCCGCAAGAAGTCGGCCCAGGATGTCGGGGAGACGAGGATGCGGACGCGTGACGTCGAGCAGCGCGTGCGCGGCGGCATCGGAAACCTCAACGGAGACCTGTCCGGCACCTTCGTCAACGAGCCGCAGGGGCCCGTGAACACCGGTCGGGGCCACCAGTACAACGCCCCCCACTTCCAGGGCGACAACACCGGGGTCCAGTTCACCGCGGGCGACAACAGCGGTACGGTCCACCAGCGCTTCGAGCGCGAGCGCCGGCGCTCGGACGACGAGCGATGACCGAGCAGGAACGTGTCACCGTCAATGATCCGCGTGGCCCGGTGAACAACGGCATGGGGTCCCAGTACGTCTTTTACAGCGTCGGGGCGGATTGGATGATCCGCAAAGGGGTCGAGCCCCTCCGGATCGTCCGCGAGGACCGGGTGCGGCTGGCCGACCGGTTCGTTCCGCCGGTGGGCTACCGCGTCGCTGCCGACCGCCTGGAGAAGCCCGGATCGGTGGTACTGCTGGAGGCTCCGCCCGGCAGCGGCCGCCGCGCCGCGGCGATCATGCTGCTGCACGAGCTCGGTGAGGACGGGGGCGCCGACGAGGAGGGGGCCCGGTTCGAGGAGCTTCCCGCCACGGACAAGGACAAGGACGAGGACAAGGTCCCGCTCGCCCCCGGTGAGGGGGAGCGCTTCCTCCTCGACCTTTCCGGGATCGCCGATGAGGAGGCGTACGCCAAGGCCCAGCGCCGCCTGGCCGTGCGCCGGTCACAGGTCCAGGAGGCGGGGGCCCACATGGTCGTCGTCCTGCCGTCGGGCATGGAGCACGCCCACGCGCCGGACCTCGAACCGCACACGGTGAAGCTGGGGCGCCCCCGGGGCATCGCTGTCGTCACCCGGTACCTCCGCATGGACCGTATGACCTTCCGCCCCGCGGATCTGCGGGGTGCCGATCTCCAGCGCCTGTACGACCGCTCCCCCATGCGGGAACTGGCGCGGCTCGCGGGGCTGGTGAGGGCCGCTCGCGATAGCCGCCGGTTCGGCGCCGACTTCGCGGGATGGCTCGACCAGGCGATGCACGCGGTGACCGACCGTGCCGGTGAGGTTGGCCGACAGGTGGCCACGGTCCGCACCGCACCCGAGCGGGCACTGCTGCTTGCGACGGCGGTGTTCGAGGAGGCTCGCGCCGACACCGTCTACGAGGTGTGGCACGACCTGATGAGGACGGTGAGGCACGAGGAAGAGGCGACGACCGAGCTCGCGCGGACGGATTTCGGGGAGCGATTGGCAGCGCTCGGGATCGAGCGGGACTCGGCCGGACGGCTCCGCTTCGGGCAGTTGGCCTACGCCGACGCGGTACGGACGTACTTCTGGGCGAACTTCCCCGGGACGCGCGACGACCTCAGGGACTGGATCGGCCATGCAGCTGGGCTCCGCGGTCTGACCACCGACGACCGGATGAACGTCGTCGTCCGCTTCGGCGAGCAGTCATTGTCCGTCGGGCGGCCCGACCACCTCTTCGACCTCGTGGTCCGTTGGGCGGACCGCACGACCGGGGCGTCCTGCGACCCGCGAGCCGTAGCGGCCCTCGAGCTCGGTCTCAGTCATGAGGAGTTCGGGGGATGGTTCCGCAGGCGAATGTACGAGTGTGCAACGTCCGGCCCCTTGCCGGACGGTCTCGTCCGCGTCCTGACCGCCGCCTGCGTCCAGAGCCTCGGCGCGACACACCCGGATCAGGCGATGGTGCGGCTCCATTACCTCGCCGTACGGAAGGGGGAGGCGGCGAGGGAGGCCGGGAAGGCACTTCTCGACCTCGCCGGCCGCGACCGGCGGCTCTACCGGCTACTGATCGACCGGGTGCGGAACCGGACGCGTCGGGAGCCACGCAGGGCAGAGCCCCATCTCCGCCTGCTCACCGAGCTGTTGATGAGCGACCGGGCACCGGATCCGCCGCCATGGCCAGACCTGTTCCTGGGCTGGGGGACGGTTTTCTCCCAGCCGCCGACGGAGCTCTGGAGCCCCCTGGTGAGCAGCTGGCTGAACGCCGTGGCGGGCGACAGTACGCGGGAAATTGCGCTGAGCGTGATGGTCGGGGCGGCGCACGGGCGGACAGCCGCTCTCCACCGCCTCTACGCCGTCGCCTGCAACTGGGCGGGGTCCGCGCGCCACCCGTCCCGGGCGGCCGTCGCCGCCCACTTCTGGCAGCACATCGACCACGCGCAGTACGCCCGTACGGAGAGTACGGAGCGTGCGGGCGCCGGACCACGGACCGCGGAAGAGGCACGATGAAACACCGCTTTCCCAGCCTGCTTTTCGTCGCTCTCTGCGGCCTCGCACCGGCTGTACTCGGAAACCTCCTGCACTGGTCGGCTTGGCTGTGGGGCTTCATGTCCATGGTTACGACCTCGGGCTCCCTGTTGCTCGTGATGACGGTTCTCAGCGGTGGCCGCACGGCGGCCGATCCGTACGTGCCCAGGGAACCCGAGGTGCCCGCGGCGCCGACGGAGCAGCCGTACGAGGAGACGCGGGTGGTCGACGCGGCGCTGCCGAGCGCGACGGACGGCTACGACTTCCTCTTCTCCGCCACCGTGTGGTGGAGGCCGATCCCCGGCCACGCCGGGCGGTCCGACGGCGCCTCACCGGCCCTCGCCGTGTCCTCGGTCGTCAGCCGGGCCGTGGAGGTTGTCCGCCATGAGGAGCCCGGCCGGGCGAGCTTCGCGCGGTATCTCCTGGAGGGGGAACTGGGCGTCCCGCTCCCAGACCGGAGCGGACGGGTGAAGGCCCTGGCGGCGGATGTGACGCTGACTCTCGCCCCCGCCGACCGCGAGCGCCTGCGGAAGTTGAACGACCTTCGCAAGGACGAGGAAATCTGGGAGTACGAGCGTCAGCACGAGCGCAACAAGCGGCGCTACCTCGGTGACGACGTGCTCAAGAGCGCGGGCAGCGCGGTGGTGTGGTGGCTGGCCCGTCACGAGAACGAAATCGAGAAGGCGGTTGACATGATCGGCCCGCTCGCCCAGATCGCGGCGGCGGCCAACGACGAGGAGGTGCCTGAGCTCTTCCGTCACCTGCTCGTCCCGCCCGTGGGCGCGCGAAGCGAGGCGACCGTCGGGGGCCCACTGTGGGACGGACACAGCCAGGGACGAGGGGCGTTCGACCACGAAGAGGAAGTGGGGGTTTCGGATCGGCTGCTCCTGTTGCTGGCGGCGGTAGGCCTGAAGCCGGACATGGACGAGTACACGGTGTTCGTGCACCGTGTAGTGCGGAGCCTGGAAGCGGCCGGGCTGGACGAAGCCGCCGAGGAGATCAGGCGGCTCGTTCTCCCGGCACCCGACGAGGACGACGGCGAGGGGCCGGACGGCGGACTTTCGGGCGAGGGCTCCACGGGGGGCTCGCCGTTCACTGATGCGGCCGCAAGCACGTTCACGCCGGGGGCAGCGGAGAGCGGTGCGGGTGAACGGAACCACGGCTGGCAGGAGGCGCGCGAGGACGACATGGCACCTCCGTACTTCTGGGGCGCCTCGCAAAACCCGGACCGACCCGCCGCACCTCGCGCACGGGACGAGGACGGAAGCTGATCCGGTAGGCGGTCGGCTCTCCGAGGCTCCCCTTCACCGCACACCGCGGCGGGGAGCCTTTTCCTATCCCGAAAAAAGGGAGGAGCGGGAAGTCGCCAGAACCCGCACTCGATCCGAAGGGTCACGGCCGCAGCAGCCGAGCCTGCGGGTCGTAGCAAACGAGCCCCATCGATCCCGCGAGATCGGCAGCGTAGGCCGAAGCCTCCTCGGCCATGCTGTAGCGCATCGGGAAGTAGATGAACGGCCCGGACGCCTCGCCGATCAACGGCCCCGTCGACCATGGAGAGGTGTCCTCCTCATCCTCCGTGAGGTCCACCCATCTCGCCAGCAGCCGGGCGACGTACTCGGCGATACGTGGCGACGGCGGAAACTCTTCGGCCGTGTCGATGTAGCGGTCGTACAGCTGGGTGCAGACCTTGCCCGCGATCACATCGTCGCGAGGTCTGTCGCCCTCCCACACCGCCAGGTCATAGCTCATGGCCGCACACTGCCACGGCCCACTGACAGCACCCTCCGGCTTCGCGCCACCACTCGGCGGAACCCTCTGTCCGACGACGCTGTTACGTTCCGCCCATGACCGCATCAGACGCTCTGCTCCGCTGGATCGAGCAGAACCCATCTCTGGCCGCCTCGCTCGTCTGTCCCGGCGACTTCGACATCGACCGTCGGGACCCCATAGACGACCTGGTCCTTCCCGCGGATGCACCGCTGCACCCGATAGCCGGCTGCGGCGCCGACGGCACGTACTACCTGTGCGGGAAAGCTGGGGCCGAGGAAAGGCCCGTGCTGTACGCCGACTCCGAGGGCCGGGCCACTCTGATCGGCGCTGACCTCGTCGAGGCCGTCACGCTCATCGTCGTGCTGCCCTTCTGGCGGGACGTGGCGAACGGCTTCGCGATCAGCGAGCTGCGATCGGAGCTCCACGCCGACCACCCCGACTTCGACGCCGAGCGCGACCGACTCCTGTACGCCCTCGGACTCGCCCCCACCTCCGAAGAGGAAGCTGCCGCCCGACTGTTGACCGTCGCGGCACGAACGGCCCCGAACTACGTACCGTCCGTTCCGGACGACGAACACCTGCCATACGAGCTCCTCTTCGGAGACAGCGTCGGATAGCGACGCGTCCCCCTTTGGTCGGGATAGCAGCACTCTCAGTTCGCTGCGACGCAATCCGACGGGTCGGCTCCGGTAGCTCCTTCCGCGCCCTAAGCTGCTCGCATGGGAGTAGAGGTAGGGGTGGGGGACCTGGTCCGGAGCTACGCAGGGCTCCGCAACAGCGCCGCCGGACAAGATGACTCCGCAGCCCGCCTGCTGCAGTTCTACAGCGTGGAATGCGGTCTGAAGGCGGCGATCCTCGGCAAGAACGGAACGAATGCCCAGAGCACTGCGGACCTGCCCCCTGAGCTGCGGACACACAATCTGAGGGCCCTCGCCAAGGCGCTCAACCTCAGCGCCGAGACAATAGGCCAGTTGGCTGGCTGCCGTCGTCGACACGACGAACGGAACAGAGTGGAACAGCATCAGCTCCACGAGGCTTGGCGCTATGGCGCCGCGCTGCATGGGGATGACGAGAAAGCTGCGGATGCCGCGTTGAGCAGTCTCAGCGAATGGTGTCGAAGGGAGCACAAGCGGTGACCGTCAAGGAGAGCCTTCCGGCTCCGAGCCACCTCTACACGTGGGTGGATGTCGACGAGCATTTCGCCAAGCTCGCATCACGGGGTGAGTGGGAGCCCTGGCTGCTCGAGGTCGATGCCTATTGGGACAGTGTCGAGTTCACCGTGGCCGAGGGCACAGACCCCGAAGCCGTGTGGGCCTGGCTTGCCAGGCGGCTCGGCCCCCTGACTGTAGACCCCGGGCGCCAAGCGATTCTCCTGGAATCCCTTGAGAGTGATCGCCACGAGGACGCCCTTGAGGTCCACCTTCGCTCAGCGACAGAACTCACCGAGGTGACCAGGCAGCCCCGCTGGAGCGAGCGGCGTATCGTCCGGCAACTAGCGGAGGGCCTACCCGCACCAGATTCCGAGTCGTTCCCAAACGGTGTACGAATCTGCGCCTTCCACTCCTTCAAGGGTGGAGTAGGTCGCACGCTGCACTGCGTCGCACTGGCCCGTGAGCTGGCTGAGCGGGGCGCTGAAGCCGTAGGGGGAGGTCGGCGCGTGCTCTTGGTCGATGCTGACCTTGAAGCGCCAGGCATCAGCTGGATGGTCGCCGCCCAGGGAAGCCGACTAGATTTCGCGCTGGACGACTTCCTCGCGCTGCTGCACGGTTCTGCAGGCAGCGACCGCGGCCGAGCCATCGCAATGGCCCGAAAGTTCCTGCTCAACCAAGAACAGGACGGCGTCATCGTCCTACCCACCACCCGGGACACCGCGCGGGTCGGGCCCCCCCGAATCCAGCCGGTGGACCTGCTCACGCACAACAGGCCGCCGTACATCCTGACCGAAGCACTGGCGGAACTTGCCCACTCCGTAGGGGCAGACACTGTTCTGATCGACCTGAGGGCCGGTACCAGCGAGCTCAGCGCGCCAATCCTTCTCGACCCTCGAGTGCACCGGGTATTTGTAACCACCATCAGCGACCAGTCAGTCCAGGGCACAACGAACCTGCTGCGTCATCTGGCCCATCGTGCCCCATCTCGCCGATCGACCGATCCAGCTTGTGCTGTGCTGCTCACTCAGTTTCAAGAAAAGGAACACAGCACAGAGTTGTCAGAAGCGGCGGCAACGCTGATGGAGGCAGTCGCCCGAACCATCACTTCGCCAACCGACGATTCTGGTGAGGGTGGTGATCAAACCACGGTCGACCGCGATGTGGCATCCGAGCCCCTCAGTAGCCCATTTCTTTCTCCTTTGCTTGCGCTTCCCCGAGGCTGGGCCGACGTCTGCGAGAGAATCGAGCGAACCACGCTGCGATCCGTGGTATCCGGACTCGCAGACGCCCTTAGACCCCTCGAGCTGGCCGAATCAGAATCTGCCCTGCCGGGCCTTCGCGACGATCCTCAGGGCACCCGCGAGGCTCTGGCGAAGCTGGCCCGAAGTCTTACGTATGCCGAGACGGCACAGGTCCAGGAAGACTTCCTACCGACCGAAGCTCTCGTGAACCTGGTTTCGACCCACAGAACCGAGGCTCCAGTCGAAATCATTGTTGGAGCCAAGGGGTCTGGAAAGACCTTCACGTATCTCCGCATGTGCCGACAAGGAACCTGGGACGCCTTCGCCAGGGCCGCTGGAGTGGAAGGCGTTGAACTACGCGCCCCGCTAGTGCCCGTTATGGCTTCGCAGAATCTCGCCGATGAACTGCGAGCTGAAGTTGAAGAAGTTCAGAAGGCTTCCGCAAATGATCTGACCGAAGGCGAACCGGCTAGTTTCTTGTCACTCCGCGATCTCGTCACCGATGCACTAGACACGGACATGAACGAGGTGGGATGGCGCCGGGTGTGGTTGACGTGTTTGGCACGAGCAGCTGGCCTGAGTGCCACGCCCGAGACCGCCGAGTCGGCACTCACGGACCTGGCACGAAACAAGCGAGCGATCTTCGTGATCGACGGGCTCGAAGACCTATTCCAGGACTTCAGCAGCAACATCCAACAGCAGCGCGCACTGAGGGCACTACTCACCGGCTGCCCCGAATGGCTTCGCTCACTTCGCGGGCGCCCCTTGGGCCTGGTGGTGTTCGTACGGCGCGACCTCGTCTTGAACTCCGTGACGCAAAACGCCCAGCAGTTTCTTGAACGGCATCGCGCCTATGAGCTCCGCTGGAACCGCACCGAAGCGCTTCGCTTGGTGGCCTGGGTCGGCGAACGGGCCAGAGTCCTTACCCGAGACGAATCTGTCAGCATCCGCTCAGCTGGAACCAAAACACTCTCTCGACTTCTCGTCCAGGTGTGGGGCCAGAAACTTGGGTCGGATCGCTCTCGAGAGGCACGGTCCGAAGAGTGGTTCCTCGCCGCCCTTTCCGATTTCAATCTGCAGATTCAGGCACGAGACATCGTCTACTTCCTGGCCGAGGCCGCCAGCGACTCAGCAGGTGACGAAAAAGCTGGACGATGGTCGGATCGCCTACTGACTCCTTCTGCGATGCGCAGGGCGCTGCCTCAGTCAAGCAGCGAGAAGATCTCCGCGATGGAGCTGGAAAACGTACCAGTCGGAACCGTCTTCAGGCATCTGCGGGCATTGCCAGAGGAGATCCGCAAGGTGCCCTTCACTCTCGAGTCCGTGGAGCTGGATTCCGTGCAGGCTCGCCTACTCGAGGCAAACGGTGTCCTCTTCAGGGAGAACGACCAATACTGGATCCCTGAGATCTATCGGTATGGGCTCGGTTTTGGGGTCAGTAATGTTGGCCGCCCGAGGGTGGTCTCAATCACCAAGCTCATCCGTGATAGGGGCGACCTGATCTGAACCCAGTCCCCCTGCGGGCGAGACACTGCCCATGCGCCTACCCGGTCCCTCTGGCGCCGAGCCTGGCCAACGGAATCCAGCAGAGCAACGTGATGCTCATGGGGTTGGCCAGCCGTCCAGGGACACCTCCGCGCCGCTGGTCAGGTAGTGGTGGAGGGCACTAGCGGTGGTGTCGACAAAGGCTTCGGGGATGGCGTCGGCGTCGACCCAGCGGACCTGGGAGTGCTTGCGGGGTTCGCGGTTTTCGGGTTCGCCGGTCCATTCGTGGGCGGCGAAGACGACCGTGAGGAAGCCGTTGGGAGCCTCGACGCCCCAGGCGCCGTGGATGATGTGGGCGACCTTGAGGGACTCCGGCTTCACCGTGAGGCCCGTTTCCTCGTAGAGCTCACGGACCGCGGTCTCGGTGATGGGCTCACCCGGCTCGCTCTTGCCGACGGGGAGGTCCCACATGCCCTGGGCGAACTTGGCGTTCTCGCTGCGCTGGAGGAGGACGACGCAGTTGGTGGCCTTGTCGTGGACGATGACGGCCGCGACCAGCAGGGTCATCGAGTCGAGCGCCGGCTTGAGGGCTTGGGAGCGGTCGTCGGTCTGCTGAGCCACGGGGTTCCCTTCGTCGGGCGGGTTGTTGGGCATGTTAGGCGAGGGCCTCGCGGGCGCGGCGCGCGAGATCGGCGGCGCCGGGGACGCGGCGGCGCTGGTAGACCGCGAGAGTGGAGCGGATCGAGGAGATCGCCTTGCGGGTGCGGTCGGAGGTCATGCCCTCCATGAGGACGAGGGCCTGCGTCCAGGCGGCGACCGCTTCGTCGGCGCGGGCCTGGGCGGCGAGACTGTCGCCGAGGTCGGCGTGGGTGAGGGCGTGGACGCGTTTGTACTTCTCCGGGTCCCAGCGGGTGAGGGCGTCGCGGTGTTGTTGCTCGGTGCCGATGTGGTCGGCGAGGTCGGTGAGCGTGCGGGCGGTGTGGCTGGCCACGGTGCCGGCGGCTGGGCCGCTGACGCGGGAGAAGCTGGGCTGTGGGCCGTCGTCCCGGAGGAGAGCGTCTTCGGCGGCGAGGAGGGCACGGGCGGCCGAGGGGTTCTCGCCGGTGGCGGCGTAGGCGCGGGCGTGGGTGATGTGGAGGAGGGCTTCGGTCTGGCCGTCTACGTGGCCGAGGCCGCGGGTGAGGGCGCCTTCGACGAGGTCGACGCAGTGGTGGGGTTGCTTGAGGCTGAGAGCCTGGTGGGCGAGGGCGCGCATCATCCAGGCGGCGTGGCCGTAGGGGTCGGCTTCACAGGCGAGCTGATAGCCGACCTGGTAGTAGCGCTGGGCGGCACCTTCGTGGCCGAGGTCGTGGTGTTTCCAGCCGGCGAGGTAGGCGAGTTCGGCGACGGCACCGAAGGCGGCCTGGCGTAAGGGTTCCGAGGGGAACCGTCCACGGAGCATGGGGGCTGCGGTGTCGGCGAGGTAGGCGGTGACCGTGGTCAGGCCATGGCCGCCGCCGAGGCGTTCATCGGCGGCGCTGAAGGCTGCGGTGATCTGCCGTACGACGTCGATGTCGTCGCTGCCGACGAGGGAGCGGGCGGTGCGGGCGCGGAGCATGCGGGAGGTGGCTTCGTGGTCGTGCAAGAGCGGCATGGCTACGCCGGCTGTGGTGAAGGCGGCGATGGCGAGGAAACGGCGGCGTTCGACGTCCGCGCGGCCGAGGTCCGTGACCGTGGTGACGGGGTCGGTGTCCGGTGGCGACTCCGTGTCGAATGAGCGGAGACCGAGCTCGGTTTGGGTGACGACGCGGCCCACTCTGCGGGAGAGGGCTTCGGCGAGGTACTGCCCTGTCTGGCCTGACGGCGCGCGCGTGCCGTTCACCCAGTGGGAGATCGCCGACTTGTTGGTCTGAAGCAGCTCGCCGTTCTCGGCGGCGATGCGGCGTACGTCCTTGGCGATTGCGTCGTACGTGCACCCGGCAGCATTGATCGTGTCGCGCAGGCGGGAGTTGGGGTTGGTCGGCGCTGGCACGATCTCCTCCGCTCCGGAGCTGTAAACCGCGTATACCGCTTGGCCTCGGTCACACCGTACCCACTCTGTGTAGCGGGCGGTTCACTTATCGACAGCCGCCCCACTCTCGGGCCGGGCGGCCCCCAAGTTCCGTACGCCCTACCGGGCTCGGGCATTCCTATGCCCCGGCCCCGGACGATCAGAGACGGAGAAACGGTGACCACCATCGACACCGCGACCATCACGGTCGGGCTGCCCGACGCCTTCGACCCGCGCTGGAGCCGCCTGCCCGGCATCCAGGTGGACGGCCGGCGCATCACCATCGACCCGGCCGAGTACTTCTTCCGCTTCGAGTCCAACACCTGGCTCGTCGCCGACTGGGAGCTGGTCAAGGCCCAGCTCCTCGACGTGGACGAAACGACCGAGAGCACGGTCGAGCAGCTCGCGCTCGACTTCATCAAGAACCACGGCGAGTCCACGTCGGACGCCGCCCGCGTCCTGGCGACGGCGTACGGGGTCTACTCGTACCTCTTCCGCGAGGAGCACCTGGCCGGCCTCGGTCTGCCGCAGATCACCGCCGATCACCTGCGGATGCTGCGCGAGGCGGCCACGCTGATGGCGCTCAACAAGGTCGAGCTGGACGGGCACATCTCCAACGTCGGGCCGTGCTGGTTCTTCCCCGCCGCCACCTCCGTCGTCTTCGACCTGGATGACGAGACGGGCGGAATGCTGGACGAGGTCTACCACGGCGGCTGGTTCAACGAGCACTGCCGAATCGAGTCCATCAAGGCCCACGCCGCGCTCGGCGGCCGGCTCGTGCACGGCTGCCAGTCCGTGCCGGACCAGTCCGGCGGGGTCGTCGCGCCCTACGGTGCCTCGATGGCGAACTTCCGTGACGACCTGGCCGAGTTCAAGGCGGGCTGGATCGAGCAGGTCTATGCCCACCGCGTGACCGCGGCCGAATAACCCCAACCCCCCGTACGGCGCCGGGGCGGGCTGACCCGCTCGCCCGCCCCGGCGCCCACCAGCCCCCTGGAGTCACCCCCATGGACCAGAGCCTGACCGCCGCCCTGCTGGACGACCTGTGCGCCCTCGTCGGCAAGCCCCTCCCCGAACGTGCCGAGATCCGCGTCTGGGGCATGTCCGGCGTCGAACGCGTCACCTTCCCCGACGGCACCACGGCCGTCTTCAAGTACGCCAAGGAGCCCTTCGACCGCGAGGCCCAGGCCCTGCGGGTGGCCCACCAGCGCGGGCTGCCGGTCCCCGAGCTCCACGCCACCGCCATGCAGAACAAGTGGCTCGGGATGCTCATGGACGACCTCGGCACCCCCGTGCGGGATGCCGACGACCTCGATGGCGTCGCCGCCGCCATGATGCTCCACGCCGCCCGCCCGGCCGGCGGCCTGCCCCTCCTCGAAGGCGCGGGCCTCGCGGCCCTGCCCGGCCAAGCTCTCGATCACCTCCAGCGGCTACGGAAGGCCGACCGGTGGACGGACTGCGACGACATCGAAACCGCGCTGGCGAAGATCTCCGCTGCGGCCACGGCCCGCGTTCAAGGGGCGACGCTCGACCCGTTCGGCTGGGTCCATTCCGAGTTCCACCCCACGAGCGTCCACATCGGGGAGAACAGCTGGCACCTCCTCGACTTCGCCCGCGCCTTCACCGGCCCCGGCCTGATCGACCTCGCCTCCTACCACGGCACCACCGACGCGCCGAGCCCCGTCCGGCTCAGGGTGTTCCTTGAGCAGTACGTCGCCGCCGGCGGGCACGAGGACGCCCTCGCCGCCCGAGGCGGCCTCGCTGCCGAGGCATGGGCCCTTGGCTGGCATCGTATGTGGGCCGTCGAGTGGTTCATGGAGCAGGCCATCCGCTGGATCAACGACCCGGCCAAGGACCCCGCGTACATCCCTGTCGTCCGCCGCCACCTGAATGACGTGGTCCAACTCCTGGAGGTCTAGGTGCTCGCCCAGGTCTCCCCCTGGTACGCCCACGCAGCCCAGCGCATAGCCGCTTCCCCCGCCCATGCGCTCACCGCACCGGCCCGGATGGAGTGGAGCACCCACGCGGGCCTCGGTCCCGGAGCTGAGATTCTGGGACGGGACCTGCGCGGCAAGCGCCTCCTGGAGCTGGGATGCGGCCCCGGCCACAACGTGGCCCACCTCGCCAAGCACCACCAGGCCCGCGTCACCGGTGTCGACCTGGTCGGCCTCCAGATACGCCGCGCCCGCTCCCACTACGGACACGTCGACGGCGCCACCTTCGCTGCTGGCCATGCCCTGCACCACCTGCAGGCCACCGGCCAGACCTTCGACGCCGTCTACTCCGTCTTCGGCGCCGTCGGCCTCGTCGCCCCCGAGCTCCTGCTCGCCGCGATCTCCCGCCGCCTCAAGCCGGCTGGAGTCCTGGCTTTCTCCGTCCCGCACCCGGCACGGGCCGGAAGACATCCGTCCACGGACGACCGTCCGCGCGAGGACTACGTCACCATGCCCGACCACACCCGGCTACCCATCGCCCGATGGGAGTTCGATGCCCGCCGCTGGGGCGCACACCTCGCGCGTAACGGCCTGCGCAACACCTCGGCGTTGGAGCTGCGTCACCCTCGCCGCGACCCGTGGCCGACCACCCTCCTGATCACCGCCCGCAAACGCTGACCCCGGAGGCACCGATGACCCTGCCCTACCTGCTCTTGGACATCGACGGCGTCCTCATCCCGTTCCCGGCGGCAGATGGCAGCACCCCGCCCACCCACGTCCGCCACACCGTCCTGCCCACTGGCCGGCACCCCGACGATCCCGTCCCCATCTGGCTCGACCCCAGCCACGGCCCGGTGCTCACCGATCTCCTGGCCAGCGGCCTCCTCACCCCGGTTTGGTGCACGAGCTGGCGCAAGGACGCCACCACGATCATCGGGCCGCTTGTGGGACTGCCGGACTTCCCCTACCTCGACCTCCCCCGCCCACAGATCACCACCAGCCATCCCGACGGATACCTCTGGAAGCGCGACCACGTCGACCCGTGGCTCGGCAAGGCCCCCGCCGTCTGGATCGACGACGACTTCGCCGCCGCCGACCACACCTGGGCCGCCGAACGCACCGCCCGCGGCTACCCCACCCTCCTCGTCCAGCCGGACCCTTACACCGGTCTCCAGCCGAGCCACGTCGCCGAGGTGCGGGACTGGGCGGTCCTCCTGGACGCAGCGGGTGGAACGCCGGCAGCCGCATAGCGTGGGCCTCGCGTCCGGTCTACGAAGCGGATCGATCCGGCCGGGCGTTCCGATGATTAATCAGCCGCGTCACGGCATCGTCCAGCCTCTTCGCCGTGCGATGGACGGCTTCCAGCACGGAGTGGGCACCAACACCATCAGCCCCCGAGTTCAGTGCCTTGGCAACCTGGTTCAGGTTGTTGCCGATGTACCCGAGCTGACGTCGCGCGGCGAAGATCTCGACAACGATCTCTCGTTCATCGGCAACCTCAGCGGCTGTGCGGTTCAGGTCACTCGACGCGGCAAGCGCGCAGTGCGCGAGGAAGCCGGCGGTCGTCATGTTGGAGACCTGGGCGCCCGCGCTGATCTCGACCAGCTCCTCTTCACTCAGGCGGACCGTACAGACGATCTTGCGCTGCGAGGGCTTCCGGTGACGCCTCCGGATTCGGGAGAGCGGCTCTGCGCGATCTCTCGCGCTGGCCCGTTGGGCCAGCTGTCGGTCCTCTTCGAGCTGCGGGCCGCCCTCGGCCGCAGCTTCCCCGTCCGGCGCCCCCTGGTGCCGGGCGGCCCCTTTGGATGCTCCACCGACGGTGGAGTATCCAAAGGGATAACTTGCTCGGCCTCGGTCGGCCTTGCGGGAAGGTCCCCTTCCCGCCCAACTTGCTCCGCTCCCGGTCGGCATTGCGGTTGTGGCCTGTCTTCCCGCGTCATCGGGTGGGAACGGGACGTCAGGACTCCTCTGTCCGGAGGCAGCGTCGTTCGTGTTGTCGATCAAGGTGAGTTCTCCTTCGCGATGCGTGGGACAGCGGGCGGCGGCTCGACCGCACGCCAACGGGGCAGCGTGCGTCTGGGATCGAGGCCGTCCGGTGCTCTGCCCCCTGGTGAGGAGGGTCCGCACGGGGCGTACAGGGGCGAGTGATCGGGTGGTCGGAAGGGTTCCGACCACCCGATCAGGAACGTCGTCTCGGCAATCAGCCGAGGTTGGCGTCAGTCTTGAACTCGGGTCGCAGGATCTTCATCGCGTCGGTCAGCCGTTCGCCGCCTAGCTTGAGGCCCTCGTCCGATACTGCCTGCCGGACCACTGCCCGGGTGAGGCGTCCTTGCTGCGCTGCGGCGGCCCGTCCGATTTCCACGATCCGGTCGAGGGATGCGTCCGGCGGCCGGCCACCTGGCGCCTGGGGCTTCAGCTCCTCGTCCACTACCGCCGAGGCCCGCGCCGTGTCCGCTTCGGAACCTGTCTCGCGGGTGATGAGTATGCGGAGGTGAACGGCCCCCGCGAGCGCGAGCGGGGCAAGGGTGGAGAGGATGCCGACCGTGAGGTCGCTCAGCTGCAGAGTGCCTGAGGCCGTCTGTTGGTTGAGGCGTACCGCGTGGAGGGCGTTGGCCCAGGTGCTGGCGGCGGTGGCGGTGCCGAAGAGGGTCCATACGTACAGGCGGGAACGGAACGGGGCGCCCCGCAGGATGATCAGAGCACGCACGCCGTAGGCGATGAATCCGTCGATGAGCAGCGGGAAAAGGTACGTCAGAAATCCGCGGACGTGGATGGCCACGGCCATCTGCTGCAAGGCGTCGTACGAGAGCGCGCATCCGGCGGAACCAAGGGCGAGGATCGCTGCATGGTCCCAGGCTGTGGCGCGGCTGGGCATGGTTATCTGGGCAGGTGGCGCGAGGGTGGCCATGTGGTGCGAGTACTCCAAGGGGTGGCGGGGTTGTTGCGGTGGCCCGTCTTTGCCGTCTTGGCCGTTGCAAGCGCAGGTCAGGCGGGGTACGGCAGCGACGCGGCGCTCCGTCTTGGTTCCGTCCCGGCGGGCGTCCTGTGACCTGCGGCGATACGGCAAGGACGCCTGGGACGCGGCAAGACGGATGCGGGCGGCGTATCAGTGGTGCGGCGCGGCCAGCGTTGATCGACTTCCGTCTTGGCCCCGGTTGCCGTCTTGGCTGCATGCGTCTGACCTGCGGTGCGACGGCAGGGACGGCACGGACGGCAACCGGGGTGGGCGGGTCTCAGCCCTCGATCGAGGCGGGGCCGGCGTCGACGGGGTGGACACCGGGGCAGTACCGGCGCCAGGCGTCGAGGAACTTGTTGCGGGTGTAGCCCTTGCGCTGGGTCTTGTCCGCGAGGCGGACGTTGCCCGGCCTGATGCCGTACTCGCGGAGCAGGGAACCGAGTTCGCGGGCCGTCAGGCCGCTGCGACCCCAATCCGCCCACGGGCCTTCGGCGTCACCGCGCAGGGCGCCGAGGATCTCGTCTGTGGTCAGGCTCTCCGGCTCGCGCTGGGCGAAGAAGATACGGCGGATGTCGGCGAGGATGCGCGCGCCACCAGGGTTGTCCTCCTCGGCCTGGACCTCGTCGGCAACCATCTGCGCGCAGGCGGAGCGAGCCAGGCGTGGCCACGGGCCGCCCGCGAGGTCGGCGGTGATGACCAGCGGCTCCCAGGTGTCGGCAGCACGGTCCTCGACTGGCATCGGCGGTTCAAGGCCTGCGGCCTTGTCCAGCAGCGGCCGTGCCCATGCGGCGATGCGGTCACGGAGATTGTGAAGGGATGGGGTGTCGCGGCGGGAGCGGAAGGGGTGCACGCTCTCGCCCTCGGCCCGGCGCCTCATGCGGATGACCACCGAGCGGTCCATGATCGTGTCAGGCAGGTCACCGATCCCGGCCAGGGCCGCCATCGCGAAGGTGGCGAACCTGTGGGGCGTGTGGTCGTTGCCGACCACCCGGGTGACGTAGCGGTTGCGCTGGTGACCCGCGTTGAGCAGGCCGCGCATCTCCTCGTTCTTCTCGGCCATCTTCGGGGTGCCGAAGATGGTGTCGGCCTCGTCCACCAGGAGCGTGGGCGGCTCCTCGGTGATGGACCGGAAGATCGCCGCCGGGGTGGTGTTGATGGTGAGCATCGGCTCGTGGACCGTCTCGGTCAGCACATCCAGCAGCCGCGACTTGCCGCAGCGCTTCGCGGGCCCGACCACGGCCAGGCGCGGGGCGTGCTGCCACGAGGGCTGGAGGTGAGTCGCTGCGACCCACAGCGTGACCGCGTCCAGGGCTCGCTCGGAGGGCAGGATCACGAACCGGGCGATCTGTCCCCGTAGCTCTGACAGCAGCGCGGCACCCTCGGTCGCCGGCGCGTCCGGAATCTCCACAGGCTCCGCAGGTGGCGCTGCTTCAGCCTCAACCGACGCCTCGTCCCGGACAATGCCAGGCTGGCCAGGTACCGCCACCGGGGGCCACCCATCCTGATGTGCGGCAGGGGTGTTCGGGGTCGCGGGGTGCAGCAATATGAACTCCTTCTGGTGGTACATCGGGTTGTCGGAACCGGCTCCACCGGTTCGATTCGATTCGCTCTCGGGTGGGGTGTTCACGCCGTGGGCTGTCGCCATGTCAGGGTCGGCGGCCATCAAGCTCCCAGAGTCCAGTTGCTGCGCAGCCCGTCCTGACCGAGTAGTTCCTGGTCGAAGCGAGCGAGCTCGGCTTCGCTGTAGAGGACTCGGCGACCGACCTTCACGCCCCGAGGGCCGTAGCCCGTGTGACGCCAGTACCGGACTGTGCTCTCGGCGGTGCGGTAGCGCTCCGCCACTTCGGCGGTAGTGAGGTAGGGGTCCAAGATTTTCCTGTTCGACTAGAGTTCTTTCCGTTTCGACTAGACGGTGCCACGCGGAGCCGGGCTAGTCAAACCGGAGAGGTCATGTTTCAATTGGGATAGCTACTGGGCATGAGACGGAGGGTGACATGAAGGACGGACCAGGCGACGGCAGCGCGCCGCTGCTCTACAGCGAGGGCAACGCGGCGGCGCGCATCGGGCTGGAGCGCGAGGTCAGGGGGTGGAGCACTACCGAACTGGCCGCCCGCATGACCAAGGCTGGCGTGCCGATGAACCAGACCGCCGTCTGGCGCATCGAGAACGGCAGCCCGCGCCGCAAGATCACCCTCGATGAGGCGCTCGGCTTCGCCCGCGTCTTCGAGCTGCCCCTCGAAGAACTCATGTCACCACCCCTGGACGGTCTCGACCTCGACGGTCGGCGCATCGTCCAGGAGGCAGTCGAGGCGTTCTACGAGTCCCGAGACGCGCAGGACCGACTCCACCACGCGGTCGTCGCAATCTCCGAGTACATCGAGGCGCACCCCGAGGGCTCGAAGGGCATCCACCTGCAGGTCCTCCGCCTCATGGGCGAGGAGCGCGAGGCCCGCGCCCTCGCCGAGTACATCGAAAGCGGCGGCTACTACCACTGATCACCGAGGAAAGAAGACCCACTTGGCGAACATCCAGAAGCGACCCAACGGCAAATGGCGCGCCCGCTACCGCGACCTCGACGGCAAGGAGCACGCGCGCCACTTCGACCGCAAGATCGACGCCCAGCGCTGGCTCGACGAGGTCACGACCAGCGTGGTCACCGGCCAGTACGTCGACCCGAGGTCGGCGAAGAAGCCCTTCAAGGAATACGCGGAGGAGTGGCGGGCCAGCCAGCCGCACCGGCCTTCGACGGCCAAGGCCGTGGCCCAGCACCTGCGCTGCTACGCCTACCCCGTCTGGGAGAGGCGGGCACTCGGCGCCATCAAGCCCGGTGACGTACAGAGCTGGATCACCAGCCTGACGACCACCCACAAGCTCGCCGCGAGCACCTCCCGCACCGTCTTCAACACGGTCAACGCGGTCTTCCGGGCAGCGGTCCGCGACCGCATGATTCCGCACAACCCCTGCACCGACGCGAAGCTGCCCTCAGTGCCCCGGAAGAAGGTGGTTCCGCTCGCGGTCGAGCAGGTCCGGACGCTGGCCGAGGAGATACCCCGGCGCTACAAGGGCCTGGTCCTGCTGGGCGCTTCCACAGGGCTCCGCCCAGGCGAGCTCTTCGGCCTCCAGGTCCGCCACCTCGACCTGCTGCACGCAACCGTCTCGGTCGAGCAGCAGATCCAGCAGACGGCCAAGCACGGCGTGTACGTCGGACCGCCGAAGACCGCCCGCTCGCACCGAACGGTTCCACTCCCCCGCGTGGCGGTGGATGCGATGAAGGCCCACCTGCGGGACTTCCCCGCCGATGGGCCCGAGGGCTGGATCTTCACGGCGCCGCAAGGCGGCCCCGTGGTCTACACGCACTTCATGGACGGGTCCCGGCGGCCCGCCTGCGCGAAGGCCGGCATACCGAAGGGCACCGGACCCCACGCCCTCCGGCACCACTACGCCAGCCTGCTGATCAAGCACGGCGAGTCGGTGAAGACCGTCTCCGAGCGTCTCGGCCACACCAACGCGGCCATGACACTGAACATCTGCACCCACCTGTGGCCCGACTCCGAGGAGCGAACCCGGGCCGCCGTCGACAAGGCGTACGCGGACCAGTCCGCCGATGCCCAGACACAGGTCGAAGAAGCGGCGTAGCCGCTTCCCCGCGCGCTGACCGAAGTCGGCGCGCTGCGGACTCTGTGCGGACCGCAAAGGCCGCCCAACCCGCTCCGCCGCAGGTCAGACGGCCTTTCGCCGGACGTATTAGACGTTGAAGCGGAACTCCACCACGTCGCCGTCCTGCATGACGTAGTCCTTGCCCTCCATGCGGGCCTTGCCCTTGGCGCGGGCCTCGGTGACCGAGCCACATTCGACCAGGTCCGCGAAGGAGATGACCTCCGCCTTGATGAAGCCGCGCTGGAAGTCGGTGTGGATCACGCCGGCCGCCTCGGGGGCCGTGGCGCCCTTCTTGATGGTCCAGGCGCGCGTTTCCTTCGGGCCCGCCGTCAGGTAGGTCTGGAGGCCCAGGGTGTCGAAGCCGACGCGGCCCAGGGTCGCGAGGCCCGGCTCGTCCTGGCCTACGGACTGGAGGAGCTCGAGGGCCTCCTCGTCGTCCAGCTCCGCGAGGTCCGCCTCCAGCTTGGCGTTCAGGAAGATCGCCTCGGCCGGGGCGACGAGGGCGCTCTGCTCGGCCTTGAACGCGTCGTCCGTCAGCTCGTCCTCGTCCACGTTGAAGACGTAGAGGAAGGGCTTGGTGGTGAGCAGGTGGAGCTCGTGGAGGAGGTCGCCCTGCTCGGTGCCCTTGTGAATGCCCTTGGAGAAGAGGGTGTCGCCCGCTTCGAGGATCTTCTTGGCCTCGACGACCGCGGCGAGGACCGCGACCTTCTCCTTCTGGAGGCGCGACTCCTTCGTCAGGCGCGGCTCGGCCTTCTCGATGGACTGGAGGTCGGCGAGGATCAGCTCGGTGTTGATCGTCTCGATGTCGTCCTTCGGCGAGACCTTGCCGTCGACGTGGACGACGTTCTCGTCCTTGAAGGCGCGGATGACCTGGCAGATCGCGTCCGACTCGCGGATGTTGGCCAGGAACTTGTTGCCGAGGCCCTCGCCCTCCGAGGCGCCGCGGACGATGCCCGCGATGTCGACGAAGTCGACCGTCGCCGGGAGGACCTTCTGCGAGCCGAAGATGCCCGCGAGGACCGCCAGGCGCGGGTCCGGGACGCCGACGACGCCGACGTTCGGCTCGATGGTGGCGAACGGGTAGTTGGCCGCCAGCACGTCGTTCTTGGTCAGGGCGTTGAACAGGGTCGACTTGCCGACATTCGGCAGGCCGACGATTCCGATCGTGAGCGACACGTTGGCGACTTCCCGTGAGCTGGAGGTGGGGCGGCCCGAGGTCAGGCCGTTCCACAGTTTACGGGCCCCGTCCGTGGCCCCCCGCCCGTCGCCGACCAGGTGCCCGAGCAGCCACTATCGGTCAAGTACGGGGAAACGCGTGTCCAAAGGGCGGTGCCGGGCACCCTCGGACCTACTTTGGTCGGGTGGAGCAATACAGGACGCGTTCGCCGCATCACCCCGAGCGACGCCGGCAGGCGGCGTCACAGGGGCGCCGACCCGCGCTGCCCGCCCAGGCCCGCCTGGCCCGGACGGGCCGTCCCCGGCCCCGGCCCGGGTCGCGGCCCGGGTCGCGGCCGGTGCCGCTGCTGCGCCGGCTGCCCGCGCCCCGGCTGACCGGACTCGGCGGCGGGCTGTTCGCCTGCGCGACCATGGTGCTCGCCGCGGGGCTGGCCTGGCTGCTCTTCGGCGGTTCCGTGGTCGCGTACGGCGTGCTGTTCCTGCCCGTCGCCGCCGCGACCGCGCTCTGGGTGCGCCCCGCCGACCTGATCACGGCCCCGGTGTCGGTGCCGATCGCGTTCGCCGTCGGCGTCTGGCCGATCGCCGGCGGCTCCGGCGGCTTCGGCGGGCAGCTGATGGGCGTGGTGACCGCCCTGTCGCTGCACGCCGGCTGGCTCTACGGCGGCACCCTCGTCGCCGCCCTGATCATCGTGGTCCGCAAGGCCGTGCTGATCGGGAAGCGGCGCAGCATGCCGCGCCGCGTGGCCTGACCGCGGGGCGCCCCGCCGCATGGCCGGGGCCGGCAGGGCGCTCGCGCCGCGTCAGGAGGCCCGGCGGGCCGCCATCGCAGCGCCCACGATGCCCGCGTTGTTCTGGAGCTGGGCCGGCACGATCTCCGCCCGGATCCCCTCGATCAGCGGCAGGAACTTCTCCGCCTTCCGGCTCACGCCGCCGCCGATGATGAACAGCTCCGGCGAGAACAGCATCTCCACGTGCACCAGGTACTTCTGCACCCGGCGTGCCCACCGCTCCCAGGTCAGCTCGTGGTCCTCCTTGGCCTTCACCGAGGCCCGGGTCTCCGCGTCGTGGCCGTGCAGCTCCAGATGGCCGAGCTCGCTGTTGGCGACCAGCCGCCCGTCCGTGAAGAGCGCGCTGCCGATGCCCGTGCCCAGCGTGAGCAGGATGACGGTGCCGGCGCGGCCGCGCCCGGCGCCGTACGTCATCTCGGCGACGCCGGCCGCGTCCGCGTCGTTCAGGACCGTGACCTGAGCCCCGCCCAGCCGCTGCGACAGCAGCGCGCGGGCGTCCGTACCCACCCAGGACTTGTCGACGTTGGCCGCGCTGCGGGTGATCCCGCCGGTGACCACGCCCGGGAAGGTGACGCCGACCGGCCCCTGCCAGTCGAAGTGGCGGACCACCTCCGCCACGCAGCCGGCCACCCCGTCGGGGGTGGCCGGCTGCGGTGTCAGTACTTTGTGGCGCTCCTGTGCCAGGTCGCCACGGTCCAGGTCCACGGGAGCGCCCTTGATGCCCGAACCGCCGATGTCCACGCCGAAGATCTGCATGGACACACCGTACGAAACGGACTACTCCTCGGCACTACTTATCGGCGACCAGCGCCGCGGCCTCGGCCCGGAGGTCGCGGCGGAGTTCCTTCGGCAGCGAGAAGGTGATCGACTCCTCGGCGGTCTTGACGAGCTCCACGTCGGCGTAGCCGCGCGCCGCCAGCCACTCCAGGACCTCTTCGACCAGCACCTCCGGCACGGAGGCGCCCGAGGTCAGGCCGACGGTCGTGACGCCCTCCAGCCAGGCCTCGTCGATCTCGCTCGCGAAGTCGACGAGGTACGCGGCGCGGGCGCCGGCGTCGAGGGCGACCTCGACCAGCCGGATGGAGTTCGAGGAGTTCTTCGAGCCGACGACGATGACCAGGTCGGCGTCGCCGCCCATCGCCTTGACGGCCGCCTGCCGGTTCGAGGTGGCGTAGCAGATGTCGTCGCTCGGCGGCGAGACCAGCAGCGGGAACTTGGTCTTCAGCGCGTCGACCGTCTCCATCGTCTCGTCGACCGAGAGGGTGGTCTGCGAGAGCCAGACGACCTTCGACTCGTCGCGGACGGTGACCTTGTCCACGTCGTGCGGGCCGTCGACGATCGTGATGTGGTCCGGGGCCTCGCCGGAGGTGCCGATGACCTCCTCGTGGCCCTCGTGGCCGATGAGGAGGATGTCGAAGTCCTCGTTCGCGTAGCGGACCGCTTCCTTGTGGACCTTGGTGACCAGCGGGCAGGTCGCGTCGATCGTCGCGAGCTTGCCGCGCGCCGCCTCCTCGTGGACGACCGGGGCCACGCCGTGCGCCGAGAACATCACGATGGAGCCCTCGGGGACCTCCGCCGTCACGTCGACGAAGATCGCGCCCTTCTTCTCCAGGGTCTGGACGACGTACTTGTTGTGCACGATCTCGTGCCGGACGTAGATCGGCGCACCGTACTGCTCGAGGGCCTTCTCGACAGCGATCACGGCACGGTCCACGCCCGCGCAGTAGCCGCGAGGGGCAGCGAGCAGGACACGACGGGAAGCGGGAGCAGTCATGCCGTCCATCGTACGGCCGTCTCCGCGGGGCAGAAGATCGTGCCCGTCCCCCAGACTGGGTCGAAAAGACGTACCCGGGGCGGACGCGCCGGGGGCATGCGTACGGGACCGGCGAGCGAGGGGGCGGCATGGCGGCCGATCAGGCCACGACGACGGCGGGCCCCGGCCGGCTGCGCCGGAACCTCGGCTTCCGCGACCTGGTCGTGTACGGGCTGCTCTTCATCGCACCGATGGCCCCGGTCGGGGTCTTCGGCACCCTGGACGCGAAGTCGCACGGCGCCGTCGCGCTCGTGTACCTGGCCGCGACGGTCGCGATGGCGTTCACCGCCTTCAGCTACGCGCAGATGGTGCGCGTCGCCCCGCAGGCCGGGTCGGTGTTCACGTACGCCCGCAAGGGGCTGGGCGAGGGGCCGGGCCTGATCGCCGGGTGGATGGCGATGCTGGACTACCTCCTGATCCCGGCCGTCGCGTACCTCTTCTCGGGGATCGCGATGAACGCCCTGGTGCCCGAGGTGTCCCGGTGGGTGTGGACGGCGCTGGCGGTGGTCGTGACGACCCTGCTCAACCTGTGGGGCGTACGGGCGGCCGCGCGCGTCGGTTTCGCGGTGCTCGCGATGGAGATCGTCGTCCTGCTGGTCTTCCTGGTGGCGGCGGTGACCGTGCTGGTGCGCGACGGGGCCCAGCGGGGCTGGCTCTCGCCGCTGACGGGGGACGGCTCGCTGGGCTTCTCGGTCGCCGCGGTGCTGGGCGCCGTGTCGGTGGCCGTGCTCTCGTACCTGGGCTTCGATGCGATCGCGTCGTTCGCGGAGGAGGTGACCGGCGGGTCGGTGCGGGTGGCGCGGGCGGTGCTGTTCTGCCTGGTCTTCACCGGCGTGCTGTTCATCGCGCAGACGTACCTGGCGGCGCTGCTCACGCCGGTGTCCTCGGCGGAACTCGCCGCCGACCCGGCGATGCAGGGCCCGGCCTTCTACGACGCGGTCGACGCGTCGGTCGGCACGTGGCTGCACGACCTGGTCGCGGTCAGCAAGGCGATCGGGGCGGCCTTCGCGGCGCTCGCCGGGCAGGCGGCGGCGGGGCGGCTGCTGTTCGCGATGGCCCGGGAGCGGCGGCTGCCGCGGGTGCTGGCCCGTACGAACGACGGGACCCCGAGGGCTGCGCTGCTGGTCGCGGCGACGGTGACGCTGGTGGCGGCGGTGTGGGCGGCGCGGCGCGACGACGGGCTGGACCACCTGGTCTCGGTCGTGGACATCGGGGCGCTGACGGCGTTCACGCTGCTGCACGCCTCGGTGGTGGGCTGGTTCGTGGTGCGCCGGATGGCGGGCCCGCCCGTGTGGTGGCGGCACCTGGTGATGCCGGTGCTGGGCGCGGCCGTGACCGTCGCGGTGATCGTCGAGGCCTCGCGGACGGCCCAGCTGGTGGGTGCGGTGTGGCTGGCGGCGGGGCTCGTGGTGCTGGTCGTGCAGCGCGGGCGGAGCGGTGGAACACCGGACGGCCCGGGAGGCCTGCGGCCGGACGGCGGCGAAACCCCGGACGGTCCGCGGCCGGACGGCGGCGAAACACCCGGTCGTCCCCGGCCGGATGCCTGAGGCGGTGTCAGTGCGGGCCGTTAGCCTGCACCCATGGGTCTGAATACGTCGGCCGAGGCGCCGCTGCCCGTCGGCCAGGTGTCCCGGCTCATCGGGGGCTGGATCGAGCGGCTCGGTCAGGTGTGGGTGGAGGGGCAGATCACCCAGCTGTCGCGGCGGCCGGGCGCGGGGGTGGTCTTCCTGACGCTCCGCGATCCGTCGCACGACATCTCGGTGAGCGTCACGTGCTACCGCGCGGTGTTCGACGAGATCGCGGACGTGGTCTCGGAGGGCGCCCGGGTCGTCATGCTGGCGAAGCCCGAGTGGTACGCCCCGCGCGGTCAGCTGTCGCTGCGGGCGACGGAGATACGGCCGGTGGGGATCGGCGAGCTGCTGGCCCGGCTGGAGCGGCTCAAGCGGTCGCTGGCCGCCGAGGGGCTGTTCGCACTGGACCGCAAGAAGCCGCTGCCGTTCCTTCCGCAGCTGGTCGGGCTGGTGGTCGGCCGGGCCTCGGCGGCCGAGCGGGACGTGCTGGAGAACGCCCGGCGGCGCTGGCCCGCGGTGCGCTTCGAGGTGCGCAACGTCGCCGTGCAGGGGGTGCACGCGGTGCCGCAGGTGGTCCAGGCCGTGAAGGAGCTCGACGCCCTCGCCGCGGTGGACGTGATCATCGTGGCGCGCGGCGGCGGCAGCGTGGAGGACCTGCTGCCGTTCTCCGACGAGCAGGTCGTACGGGCCGTGGCCGAGGCCCGCACCCCGGTGGTCTCCGCGATCGGGCACGAGCCGGACTCCCCGCTGCTGGACCTGGTCGCGGACCTGCGGGCGTCGACGCCCACGGACGCGGCGAAGAAGGTGGTCCCGGACGTCGGCGAGGAGCTGGACCGGGTACGTCTGCTGCGCGACCGGGCGCTGCGCTCGGTGCGCGGGCTGCTGGACCGGGAGGAGCGGGGGCTCGCCCATGCGCTGGGCCGGCCGGTGTTCGTCCATCCGCAGCGGATGGTGGAGACCCGCGAGGACGAGCTGGAGGCGCTGCTCGGGCGCAGCCGGCGCACTTTGCGGCACCTGCTGGACCGGGCCGACTCGGAGCTGTCGCACACGCGGGCCCGGGTGGTGGCGCTGAGCCCGGCGGCCACGCTGGAGCGGGGGTACGCCGTGCTCCAGCGGGCGGACGGGCACGTGGTGCGCTCCGCGGCGGAGGTCGCGGCCGGGGACCTGCTGCGGGCGCGGGTCGCGGAGGGCGCGTTCACGGTCCGCGTGGCGGAGCCCGGTCCGGAGGCGGGCCGGGAGGCGGGCCCGGAGTCGCCGGGCGCCGAGGCGTCGCCGGATGCCGGACCGGACTCCTGAGCGGGGTCGGAACCGGGCTCCCGAGCGGCTCCGGGGAGGCTTCACCGGCGCGCAATGTTCCTTTCGTACGACACACATACGACATGCATAGGGTGGTTCTGATGGCCGGTACGGACGCGGCGCCGGGTTACGAACAGGCGCGGGACGAGCTCATCGAGGTCGTCCGCCGCCTGGAGGCGGGGGGGACGACGCTGGAGGAGTCCCTCGCACTCTGGGAGCGGGGCGAGGAGCTGGCGAAGGTGTGCCGGCACTGGCTGGAGGGGGCTCGGGCGCGCCTCGATTCGGCGCTGGCGGAGGGCCGCGCGGACGACGCGGAATAGATGCCTGCCCAGGCAGGTTGGGGAGGTCGTTGACCCCTCAACAACCTGTGACCCCCGACATCCCGCGGCGGAGATAGTTGAAATTTCATCTATCTCTCCGTAGAGTCGGAGACGTCGCACAGCCAGCACCAATGGAAGGCACACGCCGATGTCCCTCGTTCTCGACTCCGCCGCTCAGGACCTGCTCTTCCGCGAGGCCCGCACCGCCAACACCTTCTCCGACGAGCCGGTGACCGACGAGCAGGTGCAGGCCATCTACGACCTGGTGAAGTACGGCCCGACGGCGTTCAACCAGACCCCGCTGCGCATCACGCTGGTCCGCTCGCCCGAGGCCCGCGAGCGCCTGGTCCGCCACATGGCCGAGGGCAACCAGGCCAAGACCGCCGCCGCCCCGCTGGTCGCGATCCTCTCGGCGGACAACGAGTTCCACGAGGAGCTCCCGGCGCTGCTCCCCCACTTCCCGCAGGCCAAGGACATGTTCTTCGCCGAGCGCCCGGTGCGTGAGAGCTCCGCACTGGTGAACGCCGCGCTGCAGGCCGCCTACTTCATCGTCGGCGTGCGCGCCGCCGGTCTGGCCGCCGGCCCGATGACCGGTCTGGACTTCGCGGGCCTCCAGAAGGAGTTCCTGGACGCCGACCACACCCCGCTGATGGTGATCAACATCGGCAAGCCGGGCGAGGACGCCTGGTTCCCGCGCTCCCCGCGCCTCGCCTTCGACCAGGTCGTCACCACGGTCTGAGCCGTTCGGCACCGCACGCGAAGAGGCCGGCCCCGGATCACCGGGGCCGGCCTCTTCGCGTGCTGCGTGCTGCGTACGTGCGTACCTGCGGACGGGGCCTCAGCCCTGCTTCATCTCCAGCGCGGCGGCCATCTCGGCCAGCTTCGCGAAGGAGGCCGTACCGGTGACCACCGTCGTCACGCCCTGCTCCTTGCGGACGAGCGCGTCGTACTTGGGGCCCTCCCAGCGCTGCCAGGTCAGGTCGCCGGCCCGCTCGGTCCCCTGGGTCTCCGCGGCGTTCTGGCTCACCTTGCGGATGAACTTGTCCGCGGACGGGTCGGTCGACTGCTCGACGGCCACGTACTGGTCGTCCGGGTCCAGGAAGCCCAGGTGCCAGGCGTTGGAGTCCCGCCGCGCGTACGACACCGAGGTGGTCCGCCACTCCTGCGGCAGCCCCACGGGAGCGGCCACCGGGTACGGGGCCGCGCGCCGGGCCGTGATCAGTTCGACCCGGTAGTCGACGACCCGGGTCGGATCCGCGTCCTCGTCGTGCGGGATGCACATGTAGATCAGGGCGACGAGGACCCCGATCACCGCGAGGGACCGCACCATGTCCCAGACCGTCTGCTTGCCTTTCATACCTGCCACGGGACCCATCGTCCCCTATCGCCCGGGGCGATCACCGTCAGGGGGCCCCGGCGGCGCGGCCGGGCCGCATCAGATACCGAGCGGATACCGATATGCCGCTCATACGTGACCCCCACTGCTCAATTTGTCGACGTACCGATAGAGTTCCAGCACCCTCCTTCACGGCCGTCGTCGTACAGAAAGGTGCGCTCCGATGACCGAGCACAACCTGCCGCCTCAGCTTGAGGTCTCGCCCGAGGCCCCCGACCGCAACCTCGCCCTGGAGCTCGTCCGGGTCACCGAGGCCGCCGCCATGGCCGCCGGTCGCTGGGTCGGGCGCGGCGACAAGATCGGCGCGGACGGCGCGGCCGTCAGGGCCATGCGCACCCTCGTCTCCACCGTGTCGATGAACGGCGTCGTCGTCATCGGCGAGGGCGAGAAGGACGAAGCCCCGATGCTCTTCAACGGCGAGCGGGTCGGCGACGGCACCGGTGCCGAGGTCGACATCGCCGTGGACCCGATCGACGGCACCACGCTCAACGCCAAGGGCATGCCGAACGCCATCGCCGTGCTCGCCGCCGCCGACCGCGGCACCATGTTCGACCCGTCCGCGGTCTTCTACATGGAGAAGCTCGTCACCGGCCCCGAGGCCGCCGACTTCGTGGACATCAACGCCCCCGTCTCGGTGAACATCCGCCGGGTCGCCAAGGCCAAGAACATGGCCGTCGAGGACATCACGGTCGTCATCCTGGACCGCCCCCGCCACGAGGGCATCGTCAAGGAGATCCGCGAGACCGGCGCCCGGATCAAGTTCATCTCCGACGGCGACGTCGCCGGCTCGGTCATGGCCGTGCGCGAGGGCACCGGCGTCGACCTGCTCCTGGGCATCGGCGGCACCCCCGAGGGCATCATCTCGGCCTGTGCCATCAAGTGCCTCGGCGGCACCATCCAGGGCAAGCTGTGGCCCAAGGACGAGGCGGAGCGCCAGAGGGCCCTGGACGCGGGCCACGACCTGGGCCGTGTCCTGCACACGAACGACCTGGTGTCCGGCGAGAACGTCTTCTTCGTCGCCACCGGCATCACCGACGGCGAGCTGCTGCGCGGCGTCCACTACCGCTCCGAGACCGCGACCACGTCCTCCCTGGTCATGCGCTCGAAGTCCGGCACGATCCGCCAGATCGACTCGACGCACCGCCTGTCGAAGCTGCGCGCGTACAGCGCCATCGACTTCGACCGCGCCCAGTAGGCGCAGCAGGGCCGGCAGGACCGGACAGACCCGAGGGGCGCTCCCGTGTGCGGTGGGAGCGCCCCTCGCGGCTGTCCGCCGGCGAAGCGGACCGCTGTGTGTGCGTGCGTGCGTCGGCGTCGGTATGGGTGCGCGTACGCCGGGACGCCGGAGACGTCAGGACGCCGGCCGTCCGTACGGTCAGCCGGCGGCGGCGACCGGGCCGGCGGTGGTGCCCTGGCGGAGTTCTGCGGCGCGCCGGCGCCGCCTCGCCAGGACGACCCGGCGCTCCGCGGCGGTCAGGCCGCCCCACACGCCGTACGGCTCGGGCTGGAGCAGTGCGTGCTCGCGGCACGCCACCATCACGGGGCAGCGGGCGCAGACGCGCTTGGCGGCCTCCTCGCGCGACAGCCGGGCGGCCGTCGGCTCCTTGGACGGAGCGAAGAAGAGTCCCGCCTCGTCCCGGCGGCAGACCGCGTCGGAATGCCAGGGGCCGTCCTCTTCCCTGATCGGCAGCCGCGGGTTCGGGATACTCGGAACGCGCTGGACGACGGCTGCCTGCAAGGACTGATGCGGCGGTTGCTGCACGGTCTACTCCTGACGACGTATTCGCGAGCGAGAGACGATGCACCTGTCCCTACCCGCTGCACGCACGCCTATGCACTGCGTTCCACTTCCGGAGACTTCGACCGGATCCCGCCCCCGGTGAGCGGCCGGAACCGCCCTTGTGTCAGGCCCGGGGGTGCTTGCGGAGGCGGGCGGCGAGGTCGACGAGCCGGGCTCCGGACTTGTTCCGGGCCTCGATATTGCCCAGTACCGAAAAGCCGCGGACGATCACCACGGGCGCCTGCGGATCGCCTTCGGCGGAGGCGTTCGCCTGGACGTCGAAATTGCCGAGTACGCCGTTTCCGAATCCCCGCAGCGTGACGTTTTCCGGCACCACGATTTCGACATTGCCGAGTACGCAGGTCACGTTGATCTCGGTGAGCTGCTGTTCGAAGACGGCCTGGGTGAGGTCGATGGACACGTCGCCCATGACGGCGACCGCGCGCGTGCGCGACGCGGGCCGCCAGCGGCCCCGACGGGCGGCGCTGCCGCAGACCGCGAGCACGCTGTCCGGGGAGCCGGTCCACTGCGGTACGGGCGCCGGTTCGGCGGCGAGGTGGGGGCCGACGGGTCGACCGCCGGCTCCCGGGCCGGCGGGCAGGTCGCGCACCAGGCGCTCCAGCTCTCCGACGGTCTTGGCCGAGTACAGCCCGTCGAGGCGCTCACGGTGTTCCTCGGACGTGAGGCGGCCCTCGGCGAGGGCGTCCGCGAGGACGTGTGCGATCCGGTCGCGATCGGCGTCGGAGGCCCGCAGCGCAGCGTGTCCGGCGGGCCCTGCGTGTTCGGCGGCCGCTGCCGCGGGGTGCTTTTCGAGGTCCACGGCCTCAGCATAGCGAGACACGATAGATCGCGATAGTGCTGAGTGAGCCTTACCTCACAGACAGCACCCCGGGGTCAGGACCTACGCTGGTGCATTGCGCTGCCAAATGGTCGCCAGCGCTGTCTGCCGAGTGAGGAATGGCCACAATGTCCCTGCGCCCCCGCCCCCCCGTCCCGGCGTTCGCGTACACCGACCTGCTCCCCCTGGGAGAGGACACCACGCCGTACCGCCTGGTGACTTCCGAGGGCGTCTCGACCTTCGAGGCCGACGGCCGTACGTTCCTCAAGGTCGACCCGGAGGCGCTGCGCACGCTGGCCGCCGAGGCCATCCACGACATCCAGCACTACCTGCGCCCGGCGCACCTCGCGCAGCTGCGCCGCATCATCGACGACCCCGAGGCCTCCTCGAACGACAAGTTCGTCGCGCTGGACCTGCTGAAGAACGCGAACATCGCGGCGGCGGGCGTGCTCCCGATGTGCCAGGACACCGGCACGGCGATCGTGATGGGCAAGCGCGGCCAGAACGTCCTGACCGAGGGCGGCGACGAGGAAGCGCTCTCGCGCGGCATCTTCGACGCGTACACGAAGCTGAACCTGCGCTACTCGCAGATGGCTCCGCTCACCATGTGGGAGGAGAAGAACACCGGCTCGAACCTGCCCGCGCAGATCGAGCTGTACGCGACCGACGGCGGCGCGTACAAGTTCCTCTTCATGGCCAAGGGCGGCGGCTCGGCCAACAAGTCCTTCCTCTACCAGGAGACGAAGGCGGTCCTCAACGAGGGCTCGATGATGAAGTTCCTGGAGGAGAAGATCCGTTCGCTGGGCACCGCGGCCTGCCCGCCGTACCACCTGGCGATCGTGGTCGGCGGCACGTCCGCGGAGCACGCCCTCAAGACGGCCAAGTACGCCTCGGCGCACTACCTGGACGAGCTGCCCACCGAGGGCTCGGCCCTGGGTCACGGCTTCCGGGACCTGGAGCTGGAGGAGAAGGTCTTCGAGCTGACCCAGAAGATCGGCATCGGCGCGCAGTTCGGCGGCAAGTACTTCTGCCACGACGTGCGCGTGGTCCGCCTCCCCAGGCACGGCGCGTCCCTGCCCGTCGCCATCGCGGTCTCCTGCTCCGCCGACCGCCAGGCCGTCGCCAAGATCACCGCCGAGGGCGTCTTCCTGGAGCAGCTGGAGAAGGATCCGGCCCGCTTCCTGCCCGACACCACGGACGAGCACCTCGACGCCGCGTCCGACGTGGTGAAGATCGACCTGAACCAGCCGATGGACGACATCCTGGCGACCCTGACCAAGCACCCGGTCAAGACCCGCCTGTCGCTGACCGGCCCGCTGGTCGTCGCGCGCGACATCGCGCACGCGAAGATCAAGGAGCGGCTGGACGCGGGCGAGGAGATGCCGCAGTACCTGAAGGACCACCCGGTCTACTACGCGGGCCCGGCGAAGACCCCCGAGGGCTACGCGTCCGGCTCCTTCGGCCCGACGACGGCCGGCCGGATGGACTCGTACGTCGAGCAGTTCCAGGCGGCGGGCGGCTCGAAGGTCATGCTGGCGAAGGGCAACCGCTCGCAGCAGGTGACGGATGCGTGCGGCAGCCACGGCGGCTTCTACCTGGGCTCGATCGGCGGCCCCGCGGCCCGGCTGGCCCAGGACTGCATCAAGAAGGTCGAGGTCGTCGAGTACGAGGAGCTCGGCATGGAGGCGGTCTGGAAGATCGAGGTCGAGGACTTCCCGGCGTTCATCGTCGTGGACGACAAGGGCAACGACTTCTTCCAGAACCCGGCTCCCGAGCCGACGTTCACCCACATCCCGGTGCGCGGCCCGGGTCTCTAGGCGCGGTCGGGGGGGAGGGGCCCGGCGCAGGCCCCCCCGCACCTTCGGGTTCGGGTTCGGCTTCGGGTTCAGCGGGTGAGGCGGAACTCCAGCCGGCTGTACTCCCCGTCGGGGGTGGAGCGTACGTACCCGCTCACGTTCTTGAAGTCGCCGGTGCCGCCGGTGACCGCGATGTCGAACGCCGCGGGCGCCTCGTCGGACGGGCTGACCGCCAGCAGCGCCTGCCCGGCCACCTGGCCTCCCGGGCCGCCCGTCAGGGCGTACGAGCCGACGCAGTGCAGGTCGCCCGGACTGCCGGTGCGCACCACGGTGCAGGTCACTCCGCCACGGCCGATCTTCTGCCCGCCCTTCTCCCGGTACAGGTCCTCTGCGAAGGCGAAGGAGTCGCCGAGTGCGGGTGGCGCGTCAGTGCCCTGGCCGCTGTCGCCGGCCGGGACTTCCTTGGCGTAGAGGGTGAAGTTCAGGTCCTCGGCGTGGGCGGTGCCGGCCGAGACCGGGACGGCGAAGGCGACGGCCGCGGTCAGACAGGCGCAGAGCGCACCGGCCCTCCTGTAGCTGCGGGACATGTGCTGCCTCCTGCGGGGTGGTGGGCCTCCCCCTCGGTCATTGTCCGCCGCCTCCGGCGGCCGCGCCCGCCGGAAAGCGCTCCCCCGGCCCGTGTGCTCGGTGAAACTGGGCGCATGGACACTCTTTCCGAAGCACGTCTCGACGCGTACCTGCGGCGGATCGGCGCCGAGCGGCCCGAGCGGCCCACGGCCGGGGCGCTGCGCGATCTCCATCTCCGGCACCTGCGTACCGTGCCCTTCGAGAACCTGTCCATCCACCTCGGCGAGGACATATCGCTGGAGCGGGAGGCGCTCCTCGACAAGCTCCTGGTGGCGCGGCGCGGGGGGTTCTGCTTCGAACTGAACGGTGCCTTCGCGCTGATGCTTCGCGCGCTCGGCTACGGCGTGCAGCTGCTGGACGCGCGGGTGTTCCCGGCGGGCGGCGGCCGGGGCGTCCCGTACGGGCACCTGGCACTGCGCGTCGAGGACTGCGAGGGCACGGCGTGGCTTGCGGACGTGGGCTTCGGGGACCACAGCCACTTCCCGCTGGCCTTCGACGAGCGGGGCGACCAGAAGGACCCGGGCGGGGTGTTCCGCATCGAGGACGCGGCGGACGGCGACGTGGACGTCGTACAGAACGGCGACCCGCAGTACCGCCTACGGCTGCGCCCCTGCGAGCTCTCCGACTTCACGGCGGCCGCCTGGTGGCACCGCACGTCACCGGAGTCGCACTTCACGCGCGCGCCGGTGTGCACGCTGCTGACGGAGACGGGCCGGATCACGATCAGCGGCGGCAAGCTGATCACGACGGGCGCCGCGGGCCGTACGGAGGACCCGCTGCCGGACGATGCGGAACTCATGTCCGCCTACGGCACCCATTTCGGCATCGCCCTGACCCACGTCCCGGCCTGAGTCGGCGACGAACCGGCGTGCGTGCCTGCCATGACGGGCAGGCACGCAGGTACGTCGTCCCTATCCCGTGCAAGCGTCGGTAGACCGCCAATCAGTCCGGACGAGACCTGGTGGGTAGGAGTCCGGATTCCAGCCGTCCGAGAGGCAGAGTGCGCGCAGGGCTTCGACGACCCCCGGGGCCTTGCTGCCCGTTCGTTCCTCCGCGTACGCCAGGAGCTCGGTCGGGTTCTCGACGAATACGGCGTGATTGTCGCCGATCGACACCCAAGTCCCCTCGCCCGGCGCGTCGCCGGACGCGGGAGGCCCTGCGGGCGGGTCTGAGCCGGGGTCGTCGACCCCTGCCAGAGGATTCGGCCACCCCGAGGCTTCGAAGAGTACGTCGCCGTACTCACGCGCCAGGCCACGGATCTTTTCCACGAGGGGAAGGATCGTAGGTGCGCTTCCCGGGTCACTCTCACACGCTGCTGCGTGTTCCATGAGCGCGGCACACAGTGCCCGCGCAGCGGCTCCGATCTCGCCTTCACTCACCGGCTCACGACTCCCTAGGGCGATGCCACTGATAGTGCCAGGTCTCCAACACCTCACCACGGTTGGTGAATACGTCAACGATTGGCACCCTCGAAGAGGACCGTCAGAGACTCATCCCTGATAGGCGGGTCAGCCGGGTCAGCTTGTCGTTGCTCCGGCGGTGCAGGGAGGACAGCACCCGCAGGACTTCCCGCCCCATGGGGTGGATGCGTGCCATCTGGGGGGCTACACCGAAGGCGATGTACAGACTCTCAAGTGCCGCATCCCAGTCGCCTACGTCAAGCTGTGCGCGGGCCGCGTTGATGTAGGTGGGCGCCACGCGCGTGGGCGGAAGCCCGGCCACGGCGCGAGCGAGATCGTCTGTGAGGGCGAGCGCATCACGGGGCCTGCCGAGATCCACATTCGTGGCCAGAATGTGCGTGAACGTGTTCTGCGGACCCACCGTCAGCCCATGCACGTTCAGCTCGCCGGGCAGGCCTTCCGAGATCGCAGTGGCCGACCGGATGTGCCGCTGAGCTTCACGCCTGGCTTCCCGCTTGTCGAGAAGCCGGCCTGCCAGCGTCATCCCCCGCAGGTTCAGGATGCACACCGCGATGTCCCGCTCTTCCCCGGACAGGCTCGTCTGCGCCTGCCCGATGGCCCCGTCGACGAGGCTGAGGCCGCGTTCCACGTCACCGAAGTTCAAGTAGGTGCCTGCCCGGTCCCGGGCCGCCACGGCCACCCCGAGAGGATTGGCCTTCTGTTCCACCGCCCACCGCTGGCGGGTCACGGCCAGCTCGGCCATGTCCATCCAGCGGTGTCGGGCGGCAAGCCAGTACACGGAGCTGTAGACATCGGCCAACCGCATCCAGGCCTGGGGGGTGTTGGCAGTGTGCGCACACTCCGTGGCGTCCCTGAGAAGTCCGGGGAGCGCCGTGAGGAGCTTGTCCACCTTGACCTTCTCGCGGAGCTTCTGCGCGGGATCGATGGCGGCCGTGAGCGCATCCTCCACGACCGGACGGCCCTCCGGGAGGTCGTAGTCCCGGATCGCGCCCCGCAGCGCGGAGAGGCTCGCCTCGGTCGTCCGCTCTACAGGGGCTTCTCCGAACACCTCCGCCATGGTCAGCCCCATGACCTTGCCCAGCTCTGCCGCAACGGCAGGACTGAGGGTTCGATCGCCTACCTCGATCTTCGACAGCAGCGAGACAGAGATGTTCGCTTGGCGGGCCAATTGCGCTTGAGACACGCCGCGCGCCTTCCGAAGCACGGCCAGGTGTGCGCCGGGGGGAAGCTCAGTCGCGCTCATGGGCCCATCTTCCCGAGAACAGCCGCAGCCATTCCCTCTGTTCGCAGCGTCCGCACCCATGGTCACACGCTCCGCACGCGACCGCACACACGTTGTGCAAGCTTCGTGCAAGTTCGCTCGTCTGCAAAGGAGTTGTCTTAGACCAGGGCGACGGAACTTCGAGGGAAGGTCATCGATCATGGCGACGCAACAGGCGGCGGATACGGCGGACACGTTCGAGTACGCGACGTACACCGTGAACCGCGAGACATGCCCTTCGTGCAGCATGCCGATCCCCCTCAACCAGCTCGCACAGCGAGGGACGCTCGTCCAGGAGGACGGGCCGCCCATCGTCGCCCACTGGCACAACCGATGCGTGAAGCCGGACGGTTCTCGATGAAGCACCCCCGTCGGACACAAGAAACCACATGCCCGACCACGAGTGAAGGAGTGCCCCCGCCGGCGCATCGCGCGCGTGGCATGCCGAACGGGCGTCACCCAAGCTTCCGCCGGCCGGCGGCTTACGGTCGGTCCGCGGGGGCCCATGGCTCCGGCCCGGAGGATGAGAACTCCCTGAGGAGACCAAACAATCGCGCGATCGCCCGTTCGTTCTCCGCGTCGGAGAACGACTGCGCATCAGCGACACGGAACCCCTCGCCCAGTTCGGCCAGCACCAGACCCCACCAGGTGAGCTCCGGAGCGGCCTTTCCCCGCTTGGCCAGCCAGGATCGAAACGCCGACAGCCTCTGCTGCTCAGAGCAGGCGTCGAAGCCGTCCAAAAAGGCACACACTTCGCCGAATGTGCGATTCATCGTGTACATTCCGGCGCGGCCGTCAATGAGGTCAATGACTTCATCAATCTGACGCATGTCACCCGACCTTCCTGAACACGCGCCTATCGCTTCCGCGTCCAGTCGTGATCATCCGGATAGTCCCACTGATCTCTCCACTCGTCATTCGACATTCCGCCCTTGCCAGTGAACTGGTCGTACACCCTGCCGTCCTTGACGACGACAGTGTGATGCCCCCAGCTTTCCTGCGCGAGCTTGTAGTCGCCAAGCGCGGGGAACGGAGCCTTGGGTGTGAGGGTCCAGATCTCACCGCCGATTTCCTGCTGGAGCTTGTCGGCGAATTCATCGCATCCCGCGTTGTGGGTGAGGACCGGGACCCCGCCCGCCACGGCGTAGTACGTGTGGAGGCCGTCGACGGTCAGGTTGTAGACCGTCGCCTGGCGGGAGTGGTGGCGGACCGCCGTGATCTGGACATGCGTGCCCGCCGAGGTGCGGAGCCACTGGCCCGGGCGCAGGGTGCCTGCGTCGGCCCAGTCGTCCAGCGCCGGGACCCAGAAGGGATGGCCGGTCGTTGCCGTGAGGGTGCCGGGCTTGCCGTCTGCGCCCTTGATCGTCAGGTCGACCACGGATTTGCCGCCGGTGCCCTCGATTAGCGCGGTGACCGGGCGCGGGCCCGTTTCGCCGGTTTCCGGGTCCGTGGCCAGGACCCGGTCGCCGATCGCGATGTCGGCGATCCGCTTGCGCGTGCCGTCGGCCAGCAGGACCGGGGTGTCCGCGGTGAAACTGTTCGGGATGCGTGCCGGGCACATGCGGGTCGTCCACTTGCCCGCGCCCCAGGCGCCCAGCATGCCCGCCGCGCAGCCCATCGCCATCGAGGTGCCGACCTGGCCCCAGTCGACCTTGCGGCCCGACAGGCGCTGGAAGCCCCAGTCCATGAAGCCGTCCACCAATCCGCCCGCCACGCAGCCGGCCAGCAGGGGGCTGTTGCCCGAGGGGTCGGTGTACGTCGTCGGGGAGGACAGAGCGTACTGGTAGAGGTTCGCGCCGCCCTCGTGGCCGATGGGGTCCTGGGAGATGAAGCGGCCCGTCTCCGGGTCGTAGTAGCGGTTGCGGTAGTGGAGGAGGCCCGT
Organism: Streptomyces sp. NPDC037401; assembly: GCF_055602345.1. Taxonomy (NCBI): domain Bacteria; kingdom Bacillati; phylum Actinomycetota; class Actinomycetes; order Kitasatosporales; family Streptomycetaceae; genus Streptomyces; species Streptomyces sp. NPDC037401. The sequence goes on along the minus strand of NZ_JBVJWO010000026.1, from coordinate 74,424 downwards.
GCCGTCCGCCTCGCGGCCCGTGAAGGTGTGCTGGTTGCTGGTGGCGGCTCCGATACGGACCGGCAGGCCCGACGGGTCGTACGTGTACCGGGTGGCGACCTTGCCGTCGGGGTCCGCGAGGCCGAGCACCGAGCCCAGCGCGTCCGTCAGGTAGACCTGCGTCTTACCGGAGGCGGTGCGGGTGAGGAACTCGTCGAGGCCGGAGGTGGCGACCGTGGCGGCCGTGGTGCCGGATCCGGTCTGTTCGACGAGCGGGTTGGCGCCGTCGGTCAGGAAGCGCCGCTGGGAGGTGCCCACGGTCGCGCTGTTGCGGGCGCCCAGGGGGTCGTAGCCGAAGGCGGACTTCTGGCCGGACTTCGCCGTAAGGCCGGTCAGCCGGCCGCGGGCGTCCCACGCGTACGTCCGCAGCCCGTCGGAGGTGAGCTGCCCCTCCTTGTCGTACGTGAGCGTGCGGCTGCCGAACTTGGTGAGCCGGTTGTCGGCGTCGAACACCGAGCCCGTCTCGGCCGCGGGCAGCGCCACCTGCGCCAGGGTCCCGGTCAGGCCGGTCTGCAGGCCGCGTGCGTCGCGTGCGTAGACGAGGTTGCCGACCTTCAGCGTGCCCTTGGTGTACGCGATCGCCCGGACGAGGCCCGCCTTGTCGACATCGGTCGTCCGCGTGAATCCGCCCGGGAGCTGCGCGCTCCGCTCCCGTCCCGCCGCGTCCAGGCCGAAGGCGACCTTCCCGGTTCCCGTGGTCACCGACGTGAGGACCGAGGACGTGTCGTAGCCGTATCGGGTCGTGACCCCGGCGGCCGTCATGGAGATGCGGCGGTCCGCGTTGTCGTACGTGTAGCCGACCGTCCCCGTCGGCCCCGTGGTCGAGCGCAGCCGGTCGAGGGTGTCGTACGTGAACGTCCGGGCTCCGGAGCGGCTGTCGGTGAGCTTGGCCAGGAGGCCGGCGGTGCCGTACTCGTAGAGCGCGGTCGACTGCGCGATGCCGGCCGGGTTCACGCCGTAGCTCTCGCTCGTCGGGCGTCCCAGAAGGTCGTACGCGGCCGTCGCGACCTCTCCGGCGCGGTTGACGGTCTTCTTGATGCGGCCGGCGGGGTCGTAGGCGAAGGTGGCCCGGGCGCCGAGCGGGTCGATGGCCGCCGTGGGGCGGTCGGCCTGGTCGTAGGACCAGACGGCCTTGTTCTTGCGGGCGTCGGTGAGGCTGGTGAGGTTGCCGTTGGCGTCGTAGCCGTAGGCGATGGTGTGGCCCAGGGGGGCTGTGGTGCGCGTGGGCTGGTTGAGGTGGTCGTAGGCGAGGGTCGTACGCGATCCGGACGCGTCGGTCAGGACGGTCGGGCGTCCCGCACCGTCCGTGATCCGGCCGGTCACCCGGCCCTCCGGATCCTTCACCGCCGCCAGGTCGCCGCCCCGGTAGGTGTACGAGGTGACCGCCTTGGCCGGGTCGGTGGCCGTCTTCACCTGGCCCTGGGGGGTGTGGGTGAAGGTGGAGACCCGGCCCGCCGGGTCGGTGCGCCTCACCAGGTTGCCGGCCGTGTCGTAGCCGAGCAGCGTGGTGTTGCCGAGGGCGTCGGTCACCTTCGTGGGCTGGTCGAACGGTCCGGCGTAGACGGTGGTCCCGGTGGAGCGCGCGTCCGCCGTGCCCGCCAGCTCCTTGGCGGAGGTGACGTGCCCGTTGGCGTCGTACGTCATCTCCGTGCGGCGGCCGAAGGGATCGGTGACCGCGTCGACCCGGTGGTCGGGGCCGCGCGCGAAGACGGTCCTGCGGGCAAGGTCCGTCCCGTGCGCCTGGGTGTCGGACAGCCCGTAGCCGTCCCGGTCGAACTCGACCCGGCGCACCGCCCCGCCGGGCTGGGTGACCTGTACGGCCGCGACCCGGCCGGCCTCGTTCTCGGTGTAGGCGAAGCGGAAGACGGCTCCTTCGGGGAGGGTCTGCTCCCGGACCCGGCCGTCCGCGTCGTAGGTGTTGGCGAGGTACGTGATCCCGCGGGCGTCGACGGCCGTCGCGATCCGGTTGCTCGTGCCGTCGTAGGTGTAGCGGCTGGTCTTCCCGGCCGGGTCGGTGACGGTGAGCAGGCGGCCGCGGCCGTCGTACGCGTAGCGGGTGGTGCGGCCGGTGTTGTCCTTCGCCTCGCGGACGCGGTGCCGTGCGTCGTACGCGAGCGAGATCCAGCGGCCTCCGGGGGCGTCGATGCGGGTGGTCTCGCCGAAGCTGCCTTCGAGGCGCTTCAGCCTGACCGTGTTGCCGTGCCGGTCGCGCATCTCGGTCAGGACGGCCCTGGTGGAGAAGACCCAGACGGTGCCGTCGCGGAAGGTCAGCTCCCAGCCGTGCTTGCCGGTGCGGTAGCGGATCTTCGAGCCGCGGAACTCGCTCGGGGTGCTGCGGGCCTCGAAGACCGCGTCGGCGCCGCCGGTGCCGGGCGAGATCCGCGGGTAGTGGACCTTGGCCCCGCCGGGGAGGTAGAGGTCCACCTCCCGGTAGTTGCCGGTGGCGGAGTGCAGGAAGGCGTTGTACGAGAGGTCCCGGCCGACCCCGAAGGCGCGGGTGTGGGTGTCGGCCTGCCAGTAGCTGCGGGTCACCTCCGCGGTGCCGAGCGGGCCCGAAACGGCCAGGTCCGTGCGGGTGTCGGTGAGCATGCCGGTGCTGAGCTCGACCGGGTCCCCGGAGAGCCAGGCGAAGACGTCCCGGAACCAGCCGAGCAGCCACGGGAACGGGCCCTCCACGAGGATGGGGCCGCCCATGGCCTCGTGCGGGACGCGCCGGTCCGCAGTTCGGTGTCCCTGCGGGGCGGCCGCGGGGGCGTGCGGGCCGGAGGCGCGGGCCGCCGCGGCCAGGCCGAGGCTGAACGTGCCGGTCCTGAGGGAGGACGGCGCTGCCGTCAGCGTGTACGTCCCGGCCGCAGGAAGCGCCGGCAGCCGGTACGTGGTCGCCGTGTCCGCCACGTAGCGGCTGTCGACCAGCCAGGTGCCGTCCGGGCTGCGGACGGACAGCTCCCAGGAGTACGGCGAGGCCTCGATGTCGAGGGTGGGCTTCTGCCCGGCCGTTCCGGCGAAGGTGTAGCGCGCGTTCTGCCCTTCCCGGGCGGCTTCCGCCGGGCGGCGCGGCCCGCCCGCCGTCAGTACGCCGCCCGGCGCGTCGGGGAGCAGCGTGGCGACCGCGGCCGCCCGTCCCGCGACCGGCTTCTCGGGCCGTACGAACACGTGGTGGGTGCCCGCCGCCAGCGGAGCCCGCAGGTCCACATCGCCGCTCGCCCCGATGTACGCGTCCGCTCCGTCGGCCGTTGCGCCGGGCGAGCGGACCACCACCCGGGAATCCCCGAGGGCCGAGCCGGAGAAGACGACGCTCGCCCCGTCCCCCGCGGCCGCCTTCACGGCGAAGTCCAGCTGCTGGCCGGGCCGGGTGAGCTCGCCGGTCTTCGGGGTGAGCGCGGTCAGCGTTCCGGCCGGTACGGGGCTGGAGAGCCAGAGGGTCGCCGCGCCGAGTGCGGCCTCGGACGGGGTAAGGACGAGCGCGTAGGTGTCCCCCGGCTTGAGGTCGCTCAGGTAGACCACGCCGTCCGAGCCCGCCGGGACCGTGCCCAGCCGGGTGCCCTGCTTGTCGCCGGGGCCGATGAGGTGGACGCCGCTGTTCGCGCCGAAGCCGTTGCCCGTGACGGCGAAGCCCAGCCTGCCGCCGCCGGGGGCCTTGAACGCCGTACGGATCCGCTGCCCGGGGCGGGCCGCCTCGGCCCGTGCGGAGGCGCCGTCGAGCGCGACGGATGCACGGGCGTCGGCGGACAGGGTCAGCCGCAGCGAGCCGACCTGGCCGGCCGGGTCCACGAGGACGGCGTAGGCGCCGGTCTCCGGGAGGTCCGGCAGGTCGACGGTGCCCGCGCCCAGGACGGGAGAGCCGGTCACGAGCGGCTTCCCGGCGGGGGTGAGGACGCTGACCCGTACGTTCTCCGCGAAGGTGCTGTCCGTGACGGCCAGGGTGAGGCCGGCGCCCTTGCTCGCGGTGAAGGAACCTTCGGCGTGCCGGCCCGGCCGGGTGATCTCGACGGCTGCGGGTGCGCCGGTGGCCGTCAGCCGGGGCACGGTGAGGGGCTGTGAGACGGTCACCCTCGCCTGCCCGAGGTTGGACAGGCCGGGCCTGAGGATCAGGGAGTACCGCCCGGCGAGCGGCAGGTTGCTCACCTGCCAGTGGTTCTTGCCCGCTCCGACGTAGCCCCGCTCGCCGACGCGGTTCCCCTGCGGATCCCGCAGTTCGAGGCTCAGGGCCGTGTTGAAGGTGGACTCGGTCAGGCCGAAGCCGACGTCGTCCCCCTTGGCCGCGTCTGGACCCTGCCGAGGTTGCCCGGGGTCGTCACCGCCACCACCGGCGGAGCCGTGTCGGTGTACGAGGTCACCACGGAGGTCTCGACGGGGCCGTCGCCCTGCGGGTCGACGCGGAACGGCGTCCGCGATGCCGCCTGCCCGTCCGCGGTCGCGACCTCGACCGGGCCGGTCGTCGCGCCCGGCGGGACCTTGGCCGTCAGGGTCGAGGAGGAGGCCGCGGTCACCTCGGCCACGAGTCCGTTGATGCGCACCGTGCTGGCGCCCGGCGCGGGCGCGAAGCCCGAACCGCGGATCACCACGGAAGAGCCCGGGGGGCCGTGGTCGGGCTGGAGGGCCGTGAGCGCGGGCGGGGCGGGTGCCGGGGTGAACACCTCCGTCGCGTATCCGGTCGCGCGGGCCACCTGGACGGACACCTTGCCGGTGCCCGCGCCCGCGGGGACCGTGACGGACAGGCGGGTCTTCGTCGCCGTGAGCACCTTGGCGGCCTTGCCGCCAATGGTGACCTTGTTCGAGGCCGGGGTGGTGGAGAAGCCGGTGCCGGACAGCGTCAGCCGAGCACCGGCCACGGCGCGGACGGGTACGACCGAGAGGACCGAGACCCGGGTCGAGGCGTACCGGTCGATGCCCAGACGGTTACCCACCGCGTCGTAGCGGTAGCGGGCGGTCTGCCCGGCGGGGTCCGTGATGCCGACGAGGCGGCCCGCGGCGTCGTACGCGTACACCGCGTTGTTCGTCGTCGCCCGGGCCGCGGGTGCCCGGGGGCCGGCGGCGGCCGCAGGACGCGGCATCGTCGCCGCCGTCGCCGTCGCGTCCGGGGCGTGCGGGACGTTCGGGACGCCGGGCGGAGGTGATGCCTCCGCCGACATCGCACCGGCCGCCAACGCCAGGACCAGCACACCGATGGTTAAGGAACGCGAACGACTGAACACACGTGCCCCCACAGCGCCCTCCCCAGAGCAGCGCCCGCACCACGGCAGGCGCATACAACTCGCCGCCCCCCTGCGAGTGGTCACACGGTACACACGATCGATCGAATGCAGGATCGGTTTTCCGGAAAGTCGCGTTTGCGTTTCTGTTCGCGAAGTGATCCGGCCATCCGGGGTCAGGAAATGCGACACCCGGCCGGGGTGCGCCGGCCGGGTGGGGGGGTTGGGGGTACGGGGCGGTGGGGTGGAGCGGTTACGCGAAGCGCTGGTTGGGGGCGCCGGTGCAGGGCTGGAGGCGCAGGGGGTCCTTGGCGGCGGCGAGGGTGAGGCACATGGAGGCGGCGGCCGCGGGGCGCAGGGTGGCGCCGTCGCGGACGAACTGCTGGTTGGCGCCGCCGTGGCAGTTCCACAGGATCAGGCCGGTGCCGGCGCCGTAGTTGCCGCCGGGGGCGTCCAGGCAGCGGTCGTGGGTCAGTTCGACCTTGACGGACTTGCGGGCGGAGTCGTACCACCAGCCCTGGTTGCGGCCGCCGTGGCAGTCCCAGCCGATGATCCGGGTGTTGTTGGCGCTGGCGGCGCCGTCGGCGTCGAGACAGCTGCCGGTGGCCTCGTTCTTGAGGGGTTTGAAGTGGTCGTTCCAGGCGCCGGGCTGGAGGACCGGGGTGCCGGTGCTCGCCGGGTCGGCGCAGCTCGCCTCGGTCAGGCCCGAGTCGTAGAGCTGGGTCAGGCAGGACGCGAAGGCGCCGTGGCCGCGGTAGTTGGGGTGGAAGGACTGGCGGGCGGTGTTCTCGTCCCACGGGAAGTGGTCGCCGAGGTCCAGGTAGAGGCCGCGGGCCCAGGTGTCCTCCATGCACACCTCGTGGCCGTGGAAGAGCCGCGAGTTGTCCAGGTAGAGGGCGCCGGAGTTGCGCGCCGCCGCCCGCATGCCCTTCTCGAAGGTCGGCACGGCGTAGTTGCGGCCCCAGGTGGCGTCGGAGTCGTAGCCGGCGCAGCCGCCGGGAAGCTTGCCGGGGAAGTTCGGGTTGTCGTGGAAGTCGGGGCCGATGGGGCTGGGGTAGCCCATCACGACGAGCTTGTAGTCGCCGTCCGCGTAGCCCGCGCCGCGCATGACGGTGCGCAGGTCGGCGACGGTCGCCTCGACCTTGGGGCGCAGGCCGTCGACGCGGGCCTGCCAGCCGGGGGCGTACTTGGGTTCGCAGGTGCCCTGGCTGAGCACCCAGCGGGTGACGCAGTCGGTCATGACGGGGCCGAACTGGAGGTCGTCGTTCGCGCCGGCGACCAGCAGGACCATCTTGATCCGGGTGTTGCGGGCCTTGATCGCGAGGCTGTCGCTCTGGACCAGCTCGTCGGCGTACTGCTTGCTGCCGCCGATCCGGATGTTGCCGGTGTAGCCGCCGGAACAGGCCACGTTGAAGGTGAGGTCGGCGGGGATGCCGGTGCGGTGGATCGCGGCGTCGGGCGAGCGGTGGCACTGGTTGGTCGGCGTGTTGGTGGCCGGGTCGTAGTTGCCCACGCCCTCGCCGGAGATCTCGCTGTCGCCCAGCGAGATGAGGCCGGTCTTCCGCTCGGCCATGGGCCGGACCGCCGCGTCGCCGTAGATCTTCACGGCTTCGGCGGCGCGGATGGCTTCCAGTTCCGGCGAGAGCGGTGTGACGGCCGAGGCGGGAGTGGCAGCCTGGGCCATGGGGGTGATCGCGGTGACGCCGCCGAGGGCGGCCGCGAAGGCCGCCAGGGCGGCGAAGGAAGATCTGAGTCTGGGTTTCGTGCGGGCCATGAATGCCTCCCGATGTCAGTGTTACCTCCGGTATTTACTGGCCAGTAGGAGACTTGGGAACACTTCGAACAAGACAATTGCTCAACTTTTGTGGGAGGGCACGAAGATGACGGACGATCAGAGCGGCGCGGAGTACCGGACCGAGCACGACTCGATGGGCGAGGTACGGGTCCCCGCGCAGGCCAAGTGGCGGGCGCAGACCCAGCGCGCGGTGGAGAACTTCCCCATCTCGGGACAGCGCCTGGAGCGCGCGCACATCGAGGCTCTGGCCCGGATCAAGGGCGCCGCGGCCACCGTCAACGCCCGGCTGGGGGTGGTGGATCGGGACATCGCGGAGGCGATCCGCAGTGCGGCCGGGGAGGTGGCCGACGGCCGCTGGGACGAGCACTTCCCCGTCGACGTGTTCCAGACCGGGTCCGGCACCTCGTCCAACATGAACATGAACGAGGTCCTGGCGACCCTCGCGGGCGAGCGGCTGGGCCGGGAGGTCCACCCCAACGACCACGTCAACGCCTCGCAGAGCTCCAACGACGTGTTCCCGTCGTCCATCCACATCGCCGCGACGGCGGCCGTCACCCGCGACCTGATCCCCGCCCTCCAGCACCTGCGCGCCGCCCTGGAGCGCAAGGCCGCGGAGTTCGCCACGGTCGTGAAGTCCGGCCGGACGCACCTGATGGACGCCACGCCGGTCACCCTGGGCCAGGAGTTCGGCGGCTACGCGGCCCAGGTCCGGTACGGCAACGAGCGCCTGCGCTCCGCCCTGCCGCGGCTCGCGGAACTCCCCCTCGGCGGCACCGCCGTCGGCACCGGCATCAACACCCCGCCCGGCTTCTCCGCCGCCGTCATCGCCGAGGTCGCGGCGGCCACCGGGCTGCCCCTGACCGAGGCGCGGGACCACTTCGAGGCCCAGGGCGCCCGCGACGCGCTCGTCGAGACCTCCGGTCAACTGCGGACGATCGCGGTCTCGCTCACGAAGATTGCGAACGATCTGCGCTGGATGTCCTCCGGTCCGCGTACAGGATTGGCCGAAATCAATCTCCCGGACCTCCAGCCGGGCTCGTCGATCATGCCCGGGAAGGTCAACCCGGTCATCCCCGAGGCCGTCCTGATGGTCGCCGCACAGGTGACGGGGAACGACACCACGGTCGCCGTCGCGGGCGCCGCGGGCAACTTCGAGCTGAACGTCATGCTGCCCGTCATGGCGAAGAACCTGCTCGAATCCGTCCGCCTGCTCGCCAGCGCCACCCGCCTGCTCGCCGACCGCACGATCGACGGGATCACCGCCAACGTGGACCGGGCCAGGGAGTACGCCGAGTCCTCCCCTTCCGTGGTCACGCCCCTCAACAAGTACATCGGCTACGAGGAAGCCGCGAAGGTCGCGAAGAAGTCCCTCGCGGAACGCAAGACGATCCGCCAGGTGGTCCTCGAATCCGGATACGTGGACCGCGGAGACCTGACCGTCGAACAACTCGACGAAGCCCTGGACGTCCTGCGGATGACCCGCCCCTGACCCACGCCGACCTGGCCCCGGACCGCTTCCAGGGGGTCGGAAATCAGCCGATTCTCGTCCGTGACCTGCACCGCAGCGGTCGCGGGGAGCTCAGCCCTAAGATCTGCGCATGACAGGTACGGCAGGCACCACGCAGGGGACGCACTGGGCGCCCGGGGAGCACATCCTCTGGCGCTATCGCGACAATGCCCCCGACCTGAAGGGCGCCGTGCACATCTGCCGCCCGGTCACCGTCGTGCAGGACACCCCGGACCTGCTGGCCGTGTGGATGGCCCCCGGCACCGAGTGCGTCAAGCCCGTGCTGCTGGACGGCACCCCCGTCCACGACGAGCCGCTCGCCACCCGCTACACGGCGCCGCGCACGACCGTCCGCGCGCACTGGTGGGGAGCCGGGGTGCTGAAACTGGCGCGGCCCGGTGACCCGTGGTCGGTGTGGCTCTTCTGGGAGCGGGGCTGGCAGTTCAAGAGCTGGTACGTGAACCTGGAAGAGCCGCGCCGCCGGTGGTCCGGCGGAGTGGACTCCGAGGACCACTTCCTCGACATCTCGGTCTACCCTGACCGGAGCTGGAAGTGGCGGGACGAGGACGAGTTCGCACAAGCTCAGCGTTCCGGGCTGATGGACGCCGCACAGGCGGCCCGCGTCCGCGCCGCGGGCCGCGCGGCGGTGGACCTGATCAGGGCCTGGGGTGCTCCCTTCTCCTCCGGCTGGCAGGACTGGAGACCCGATCCGAGCTGGGAGGTTCCGGTTCTGCCCGAGGACTGGGACCGCACTCCGGCGCATATGACCTCATGAGACCCTTGATGCGCCCCCGGGGTCGAAACGTAGGATCGTCCTCCGCAAGGATGTAATCCGTAATTCTGATGCCGTGCGCGAAACTTGACCGAGGATCAGGGGGGACTCCCGGGCGAAGTTCGGGGAAGGTGTGTCCGGGGCGACGGTGCCCCCGGGCCTGAGCGGGTATACCGCGACTGACCGAGTTGAGTGCAGCGCACATCGAGCGCAAACGGACGGAATTCCACGCGTGACGGAGTACCCCACCTCCCACGAGGGCCCGCAGCCGGGAGCCGGGGCCGCGGCAAGCGCCGCGGCAGCCCCGCCTCCGGGCGGCTCCGACGTGCCGTCGCAGCCCCAGGCCGCCGGGCGCGGCCCGCGCCGGCTGCCCCGCACCGCAGCAGCGTCCGCTGCGTCCTCGGCATCCCCCGGGGCGTCCGGGGCATCCGGGTCACCTGCCTCGTCCGGGTCGGCGGCTTCGGCTGGGGCAGCCGGGTCCGCAGCGCCTGCTGGGCCTGCTGCGTCTGCTGCGGGAAGCCACTCCGACGGGCACGGCAAGACTCCGCCCGCCTCCGGGCAGGCGACCCGCGGGCAGAGCCCGGCCCCGGGGGCCGGCCAGCCGGGGGAGAAGATCCCCGGCGCCCGGCGCGAGCACGGCGCGGCCGCCGCCCGGGCCCGCGACGAGGGCGCGGCCCGGTCCGCGAGCGGCGCGGCCGCCGCCGGAGGAGCCGGCCAGGGAACCGGTTCCGGCTCGGGAACGGGCATACCCGGCGCGGGGAGTGACACGGCGTCCGCGGCCCGCCGCGAGGGCGACCGGCTGCGCTTCGTGGGGGCCGCCACCCGCCGGATCGCCCGGGGCATCGACCTCGACGAGATCGTGCTCGGCCTGTGCCGGGCCACCGTGCCGACGTTCTCCGACGCCATCCTCGTCTACCTGCGCGACCCGCTGCCGGTCGGCGACGAGCGCCCGGTCGGCCCCGTCGTCTTAAGGCTTCGCCGGACGGACCGCCTCCGCCCGATCGACGACCTGACCGACCTCGTGGCCTCCGCGGGCGCCGCCAGCGGCACCGGATCCGCCGCGGACGGCCGCGGCACGCCCGCGGCCGAGGGCTCCGGCGAGACGCTCGACTTCAGCCAGCTGCCGCTGCTCGGGCCGCAGGGCGACCTGCCCGCCGCCGAGCTGTGCGAGATCCGCCCCGGCGGGGCGCTGGCCGAGGTGCTGCGCGGCGTCCGGCCCGTCTTCGGGTCCTCCGCCGCGGCGCGCGCCGCGCTGCCCGAGCTGCTGGGCGCCGAGCACCCGCTGCCGCGCGGCCAGCGGGCCATCCTGGCGCCGCTGCGCGGCCGCCGCCGGGTCATCGGCGCGGCCGTGTTCCTGCGCAGCCCCGAACGCCCCGCGTTCGAGCCCAACGACCTCCTGGTCGCCGCCCAGCTGGCCACGCACACCGCGCTCGGCATCGACAAGGCCGTGCTCTACGGCCGCGAGGCGTACATCGCCGACGAGCTCCAGCGCACCATGCTCCCCGACAGCCTGCCGCAGCCCACCGGCGTCCGGCTGGCCAGCCGCTACCTGCCCGCCGCCGAGACGGCCCGGGTCGGCGGCGACTGGTACGACGCCATCCCGCTGCCCGGCAGCCGGGTCGCGCTCGTCGTCGGCGACGTCATGGGCCACTCCATGACCTCCGCGGCGATCATGGGCCAGCTCCGCACCACCGCGCAGACCCTGGCCCAGCTCGACCTGCCGCCCGCCGAGGTCCTGCACCACCTGGACGAGCAGGCCCAGCGTCTGGGCTCGGACCGCATGGCGACCTGCCTGTACGCCGTGTACGACCCGGTCTCGCACCGGATCACCATCGCCAACGCCGGGCATCCGCCGCCGGTGCTCCTGCACCTGGGCGGCCGCGCCGAGGTGCTCCGCGTACCGCCCGGCGCGCCCATCGGCGTGGGCGGCGTGGACTTCGAGGCCGTGGAGCTGGACGCCCCCGCCGGGGCGACCCTCCTGCTGTACACCGACGGCCTGGTGGAGTCCCGGCTGCGGGACGTGTGGACCGGGATCGAGCAGCTGCGCGAGCGGCTCGCCACCACCGCCCAGCTCACCGGCCTGGACCACCCGCCGCCGCTGGAGGCGCTCTGCGACGACGTGCTCGACATGCTCGGCCCCGGCGACCGGGACGACGACATCGCCCTGCTCGCCGCCCGCTTCGACGGCATCGCGCCGAGCGACGTCGCGTACTGGTTCCTGGACCCGGAGGAGACCGCCCCGGGCCGGGCCCGCCGGTTCGCCCGCCGGGCCCTGGCCCGCTGGGGCCTGGAGGACGAGCTCGGGGACTCCCTGGAGCTGCTGGTCAGCGAGGTGGTGACGAACGCCGTGCGGTACGCCGAGCGGCCCGTGACCCTGCGGCTGCTGCGGACGGACGTACTGCGCTGCGAGGTCGGCGACGACTCTCCGCAGCTGCCCCGGCAGCGGCGGGCCCGGGACACCGACGAGGGCGGCCGCGGGCTGTTCCTGGTCAACCGCCTGGCCCGGCGCTGGGGCGCGACCCGGCTCAGCAGCGGCAAGGTCGTCTGGTTCGAGCTGCCGCTCCCTCCCCGTCACTGAGGGTGACCGCGGCGGCCGCTGTTGCCGCTGCGGCCCCGGCGGAGTTGACTGGGCTGGCGGGGGGCTCCCGGCGGCAGCCGGGGGTCAGGCGACGGGAACCACCTCCACGGGAGGACGCTCGTGACCCAGGAACCGCGGAAGATCCCGTACACGACGAGCAACAGCGGCATCCCGGTGGAGAGCGACGAGCACTCGCTCACCGTGGGGCCCAGCGGTCCGATCCTGCTCCAGGACCACTACCTGATCGAGAAGATGGCCCAGTTCAACCGCGAACGGGTCCCCGAACGGGTGGTCCACGCCAAGGGCGCGGGCGCGTACGGCGTCTTCCAGGTGACCAACGACGTCAGCCCGTTCACCACGGCCGACCTCTTCCAGCCCGGCCGCAGGACCGAGATGCTGGCGCGGTTCTCGACCGTCGCGGGGGAACAGGGCTCGCCCGACACCTGGCGCGACCCGCGGGGCTTCGCGCTCAAGTTCTACACCGCGCACGGCAACTACGACCTGGTGGGCAACAACACCCCGGTCTTCTTCGTCCGCGACCCGATGAAGTTCCAGGACTTCATCCGCTCGCAGAAGCGCCGCCCCGACAACGGGCTGCGCGACCACGACATGCAGTGGGACTTCTGGACCCTCTCCCCCGAGTCCGCGCACATGGTCACGTGGCTGATGGGCGACCGCGGCATCCCGAAGACCTACCGCCACATGAACGGCTACGGCTCGCACACCTACATGTGGGTCAACGGTGCCCGCCAGAAGTTCTGGGTGAAGTACCACGTCAAGACCGACCAGGGCATCGAGTTCCTCACGCAGGACGATGCCGACGCGCTGGCGGGCTCGGACCCGGACGCGCACCGGCGGGACCTCTTCGACGCGATCGACCGCGGCGAGCCGCCGAGCTGGACTATGCACGTCCAGGTGATGCCCTTCGAGGACGCGCCGAACTACCGCTTCAACCCCTTCGACCTGACCAAGGTGTGGCCGCACGGCGACTACCCGCTCATCGAGGTGGGCCGGATGACGCTGGACAGGAATCCGGAGGACTACTTCATCCACATCGAGCAGGCGGCGTTCGAGCCCTCGAACCTCGTGCCGGGCATCGGCCCGTCCCCGGACAAGATGCTGCTCGGCCGGCTGTTCTCGTACCCGGACACGCACCGCTACCGGATCGGCGCGAACTACACCCAGCTGCCGCCGAACCGGCCCCGCTCGCAGGTCGCCTCGTACGCCAAGGACGGCGCGATGCGGTACGAGGCCTCCGCCGCGGCCCGCCCGTACGCCCCCAACTCCTACGGCGGTCCGGCGGCCGGCACCCGGTCCTTCGGGGAGCCGGCGGGCTGGACCACGGCGGGCGAGATGGTGCGGGAGGCGACCAAGCTGCACGGCGAGGACGACGACTGGGGCCAGCCGGGCACGATGGTCCGCTCGGTGCTCGACGACGCGGCCCGCACCCGGCTGGTGTCCAACGTCGCCGGCCACCTGTCGGACGGGGTGAGCCGCCCGGTCCAGGAGCGGGCCTTCGCCTACTGGCGCAGGATCGACAAGGACCTGGGCGACCGGATCACCGCGGCGGTCGGCGGCGGCTGAACCCGGCTACGGCCTGCGGCCGCCGCCACTGCCGTCTTCCTCGTTGCCGTCGCCCGGGTCCGGGTCGCCCGTGGCGCTGCCGGTCGGGGTCGGCGTCGGCGGCTTCGGCCGCTCCGAGGACTTGGTGGGCGTCGGGTCCGGCGGCTCCTGGCTCGGGGACTTGGTCGGCGTCGGGTCCGCGGACCGGGAGCGGGTCGGGGAGGGGGTCACCGGCTTGGAACTCGCCGACCTGCTGGGCTTTTTGCTCGGGGTGTTCTTCGGCTCCTCCTTGCCCATGTCCGCGTCGGGGAGGTCGAAGCGGCCGGTCTCGGTGCCGTCGAGCGCGTCGAGCGTGTACGCCTTCCAGATCGCGGCGGGGAAGCTGGAGCCGCCCGCGCGGCCGCCGCCCGCGGTGCCCTTGAGGGTGACCTGGCGGTGGCTGACGGGGTCCTCGCCGAACATCGCGACGACGGTGACCAGTTCGGGCGTGTAGCCGGTGAACCAGGCGGCGACGTTCGACTCCGTGGTACCGGTCTTGCCGGCGGCCTCGTAGGCGCTGCTGCGGACCTTCTCGCCGGAGCCGTCCTCGACGACGCCGGTGAGCACCTTGGTGACGGTGTCGGCGGTCTCGCTGGTGATGGCACGGCCGCCGACCGGTTCGAGCGCCTGGTAAGTGCGGGCCACGTGGTGGGCCGACTCGACGATCGAGGGGCGGATCCGCTTGCCGTGGTTGTCGAGGGTGGCGTAGACGGCGGCCATCTCGACGGTGTTGGCGCTCATGGTGCCGAGCGAGGTCGCGGGCCGGTCGGCGGGCCAGCCCGGCCGGTCCTTCATGCCCAGTTCGAGGGCCGTCTTCTTGGCCGCGGCGGGCGTGACGTCCACGGTCATCTGCGCGTAGACGGAGTTCACGGAGGAGTTGGTGGCCTTCTGGACGGTGATGTCCCCGTAGTCCTGCTGGTCCTGGTTCTCCGGGGCGAAGGGGGTGTCGCTGCCGACCACCGGACGGCCGCTGGTGCCGTCGTAGACGGTGTTCGGCGTGATCTTCTTTCCGTCCTGGGTGGTGGCGCCGTTCTCCAGGGCGGAGGCGAGCACCACCGGCTTGTACGTCGAGCCCGGCTGGTAGTCGGTGCGCAGGGCGTTGCTGGCGTACTTGTCGGTCAGGCCGGTGCCGCCGTACATCGCGACGATCTTGCCGGTCTTGGGGTCCACGGAGGTGGCGCCGGCCTGGACCGCGGCGTCGGTCTTGCGGTCCGGGTCCTTGCTGTCGCGTTCGAGCTTGGATTCCAGCTCGTCCTGGACGGCCTTCTCCATGGCCGCCTGCTTCTTCTTGTCGATGCTGAGCTTGATGGTCCAGCCGCCGGCCTTGAGCTGGGCGTCGGTGACGCCCTGCTCGCGCATCTCGGCCTCGGCGGCCTGGATCAGGTAGCCCTTCTGGCCTTCCATGCCGGGGCTCGGCTTGGGCCTTACCGGCTCCTGGAACTTGATCGTGGTGCGCTTGGCGGGGTCGAGCTTGCGCATCTCGACCATGTTGTCGAGGACCTTGTTGAAGCGGCCCATGACGAGCTTCTTGCCCATGGGTCCGGCGACGGCCCAGTCGTACTGGCTGGGGGCCTGGAGCAGTGCGGCGAGGTAGGCGCCCTGGGTCAGGGTCAGCTTCTCGGCGTCGACGCCGTAGTAGGCCTGGGCGGCGGCCTGGATGCCGTAGGCGCCGCGGCCGTAGTAGCTGGTGTTCATGTAGCCCGCGAGGATCTCGGGCTTCTTCATCTTCCGGTCCACCTTCAGGGAGATCACCAGCTCTTTGAGCTTGCGGGTGACCGTCTGGTCCTGGTTCAGGTAGTAGTTCTTGACGTACTGCTGGGTGATGGTCGAGCCGCCCTGCTTGCCGCGGCCGGTGACGGTGTTGAAGGCGCCGCGCAGGATGCCCTTCACGTCCACGCCGTTGTCCTCGTAGAACGACTTGTTCTCGACGGCGACGAAGGCCGTCTGGACCTCGCGGGGGATCTTGTCGATGGGCAGGATGACGCGGTTGACCTGGCCGTCGCGGGCCATGACGGTGCCGTCGGACCACTCGTAGACGTTGCTCTGGAGCGTGGCCTGCTCGTTGGCGACCGGCGGTTCGACGTAGATGTAGAGGCCGATCAGGCCGGCCATGCCGAGCAGCACGAGGCCGAAGAACGTGCCGAGCAGTTTCTTCCACGTGAAGAAGCGGCGTATGCCTGCCGGTTTGTCCTTGCGGCGTGCGCGCGGCGCCCGTCGCGCCCCACGCTTCTGCGCGCGTCGCGCTTCTGCTCGGCCCATCGCTCCTGCTCCGCTCGTGTACCCCCCGATGTCAGCTCAGAAAACTAACACCGCGGGACTGGACAAAGGTCGGCCAATCCGGGCTTTTCCGGACGTGAGAATGAGCACCCACACCCAAGGAACCCGACGCATCAGACCGCAGGAGGGTTGCCAGTGGCAAAAAAAGTGATATCACTTTGATAGGGCAGCGAACGACGCTCGCCTGAAGGAACGGGGGCGGACCATGACGAACCAGACCAATTCCAGAGGTGCAGCCGGAGCGGCTGCGGAGGCGGACACCCCGCATCCGGAGCCGCGCGTACGGGAGTTCGCGGCGCACAGCGTCGGCGGCGGACTCGCCCTGCTGATGAGCCTGCTCGGCCTGGCGGCGGGCGCCGGCCTGGTGGCGTCCGGCGCGGCGTCCGGCGCGGCCGCCCTCAAGGTCACGCTGATCATCCTGGGCATCGCGGTCTTCGTGGGGTCGTTCGTGATGATGTGCGGACTCAACACCGTGGCGCCGGGCGAGGCCCGCGTGGTCCAGCTCTTCGGCCGCTACCGGGGCACCATCCGCACCGACGGCCTGCGCTGGGTGAACCCGCTGACCTCCCGGGACAAGATCTCGACCCGCGTGCGCAACCACGAGACCGCGGTCCTGAAGGTCAACGACGCCTACGGCAACCCGATCGAGCTGGCCGCCGTCGTGGTGTGGAAGGTGGAGGACACCGCGCTCGCCACCTTCGAGGTCGACGACTTCACGGAGTTCGTCGAGACCCAGACCGAGGCGGCCGTCCGACACATCGCCATCGAGTACCCGTACGACGCCCACGAGGAGGGCGGCCTGTCGCTGCGCCAGAACGCCGAGGAGATCACGGAGAAGCTGGCCGCGGAGCTGCACGACCGGGTCGAGGCGGCCGGCGTGCGGATCATCGAGTCCCGCTTCACCCACCTCGCGTACGCCCCCGAGATCGCCTCGGCGATGCTCCAGCGCCAGCAGGCGGGCGCAGTCGTCGCGGCGCGCCGCGAGATCGTGGACGGCGCGGTCGGCATGGTGGAGCTGGCACTGGCCCGGCTCGCCGAGGAGGACATCGTGGACCTGGACCCGGAGCGGAAGGCCGCCATGGTCTCCAACCTGATGGTGGTCCTGTGCAGCGACCGCGCCGCGCAGCCGGTCGTCAACACGGGCACCCTCTACCAGTGAGCCCGCAGGCGGCGGGCGGGGACGAGCGGGCGGGCCGGCAGGCCCGCAAGCAGGTGCTGCTGCGGCTCGACCCGCAGGTGTACGAGGCGCTGGCGCGCTGGGCCGGGGACGACCTGCGCAGCGCGAACGCCCAGATCGAGTTCCTGCTGCGCAGGGCGCTGGCCGAGGCCGGACGCCTGCCGGGCGGCACGGCCCCGATCGCCCCGCGAGGCCGCCCGCGCAAGCCGCCGGCGGCTCCCACAGAACCGTGACAAACGCCTCTGAGCTGCACTGACAAGCCCCCGGGCCGCTCCGGCCCGGGGGCTATTCGCTGTAGGTATACATCGCGGGTATACACCCGGTGTACAGTCATGGCATGTCCATCGGTCACACCCTTCTCGGCCTCCTGGAGGCCGGCCCCCGGCACGGCTACGACCTCAAGCGCGCCTTCGACGAGCGATTCGGCCACGACCGCCCCCTCGCCTACGGGCAGGTCTACTCGACCATGTCCAGGCTCCTGAAGAACGGCCTCGTCGAGGTCGACGGGATAGAGAGCGGCGGCGGTCCCGACCGCAAGCGCTACGCGATCACCGAGGCCGGCGTCACCGACGTCGAACACTGGCTCGCCCAGCCGGAGAAGCCCGAGCCGTACCTCCAGTCGACCCTCTACACCAAGGTCGTCCTCGCACTGCTCACCGGCCGCAGCGCCGCGGACCTGCTCGACACCCAGCGGGCCGAGCACCTGCGCCTCATGCGCGTCCTCACCAACCGCAAGCGCAACGGCGACCTCGCCGACCAGCTGGTCTGCGACCACGCCCTGTTCCACCTGGAGGCCGACCTGCGCTGGCTCGAACTCACGGCCGCCCGCCTCGACCAGCTCGCGAAGGACGTACGACGATGACACCCGCCGGCTCGCTGCTCACCGCCACCGGCCTCCGCAAGGCCTACGGACCCACGAACGCGCTCGACGGCGCCGGGTTCTCCATCCACCCCGGCGAGGTCGTCGCGGTCATGGGGCCCTCCGGCTCCGGCAAGTCCACCCTCCTGCACTGCCTCGCCGGCATCGTCACCCCCGACTCCGGCTCCATCGCCTACGCCGGCCGCGAGCTCACCTCGATGAGCGACGCCGAGCGCAGCGCCCTGCGCCGCAGCGAGTTCGGCTTCGTCTTCCAGTTCGGCCAGCTCGTCCCCGAGCTGACCTGCGTGGAGAACGTCGCCCTGCCACTGCGACTGAACGGCACCAAGCGCCGCCAGGCCGAGGCGACCGCGCTGCAGTGGATGCAGAAGCTGGAGGTGGACGACCTGGCCGGCAAACGCCCCGGCGAGGTCTCCGGCGGCCAGGGCCAGCGCGTCGCCGTCGCCCGGTCCCTGGTCACCGGCCCGCGCGTGCTCTTCGCCGACGAGCCCACCGGCGCCCTCGACTCCCTCAACGGCGAGCGGGTGATGCAGCTGCTCACCGACGCCGCCCGGTCCACCAACGCCGCCGTCGTCCTCGTCACCCACGAGACCCGGGTGGCCGCCTACTCCGACCGCGAGATCGTCGTCCGCGACGGCCGGTCGCGCGACATGGAGCGCGCCATATGAGCACGCTCCAGGCCTGGGTCCAGGACCTCCGCATGGGTGCCAAGTTCGCCGTCAGCGGCGGCCGCGAGGGCTGGACCCGTACGCTCCTCACCGGCATCGGGGTCGGACTCGGAGTGGCCCTGCTGCTGGTCACCACCGCCCTGCCCAGCGCACTCGCGGCCCGCGACGCACGCGCCGATGCGCGCAGCACCTTCACCGCCCCCAGCGCAGAGCACCCCGGCCGCAACACCCTGCTGACCGCCGACATCCACACCTCCTTCCGCGGCCAGGAGCTGCACGGGGCCCAGCTGCGGCCCGAGGGACCCGAGGCTCCGCTCCCGCCGGGCCTGAAGGCCTTCCCCGCCCCCGGCGAACTGGCCGTTTCCCCCGCCCTGGCCGAGCTGCTGCGCTCCGGCGAGGGCAAGCTGCTGCGCGAGCGGCTCGACGGGAGGATCGTCTCGACCATCGGCGAACAGGGCCTTCTCGGCCCCGGCGAACTGGCCTTCTACCTGGGCTCCGACTCCCTCCCGGCCGACGGCCCCGGCGTCCAGCGCATCACCGGCTTCGCCAACGACACGAAGAGCGAGCCGCTCGACCCGGTCCTGACCCTGCTGCTGGTGATGGTCTTCGTGGCCCTGCTGATGCCGGTGGCCGTGTTCATCGCCGCCGCGGTCCGCTTCGGCGGCGAGCGCCGCGACCGCCGGCTCGCAGCCCTCCGGCTGGTGGGCGCCGACGGCCGGATGACCCGCCGCATCGCGGCCGGCGAGGCCTTCACGGGCGCGGTCGTGGGCCTGGCGCTGGGCGCCGCGGTCTTCTTCGCCGTCCGCCGGTTCGCCGGCCACGTCACGGTCCTGGACCGCGGTGTCTTCCCGTCCGACCTCGACCCCAGCCCGTGGCTTGCGGCGCTGGTGGCCGTCACCGTACCGGCGGCCGCGGTGGCTGTCACCCTGTTCGCGCTGCGCGGCGTCGTCATCGAGCCGCTGGGCGTCGTGCGTACGTCGAAGCCCTCGCGGCGCCGCATCTGGTGGCGGCTGGTGCTTCCGCTCGCCGGACTCGGGCTGCTGGCCCCGATGATGGGCCGCGGCAACGACGGCGGACAGTTCAACCAGTGGCAGGTCATCGGCGGCGTGGTGCTGCTGCTGATCGGGATCACCGCGATCCTGCCCTGGCTGGTCGAGGCGGTCGTCTCCCGCCTCGGCGGCGGCGGGGTCTCCTGGCAGCTGGCGGTCCGCCGGCTCCAGCTCGGCAGCGGCGCGGCCGCCCGGCTGGTGAACGGCATCGCCGTGGCGGTGGCCGGCGCCATCGCCCTGCAGATGCTGTTCACCGGCGTCGAGGACGACTACACCAAGCGCACCGGCGAGGACCCCTCCCGTGCCGCGATGTCGGTGTGGATGCACACGGTCCGCGACGGCAAGACCGACACCGCGCGCCGGGTCGAGGACGCCGCACGGCGCATCGAGAGCACCGAGGGCGTGACGCGCGTCGTCCCGCTGGTCACCTACGACGCCTCGTCCGTGCAGCGGAACTCCGACCAGTCCATCGAAGTGACCGTCGCCGACTGCACGTCCCTGCGCGAGATCGGGCAGCTGCCCTCCTGCAAGGACGGGGACGCCTTCGTCATCCGGGGCGGCTACGACGACACGGCGGCCGAGCAGCTGGCCGCCCCCGGGACCCGGCTGCACGTCGGGGCCGTGTACGACGACAAGCCGGGCAGGACCGTCTCCTGGACCCTGCCCAAGTCGGCCCGCACCGTGGACAGCAGGCCCGACCCGGCCGGTACCGCGCGCTCCGGCATCCTCGCCACCCCGGGCGCCGCCCCCAAGGGCCTCGGCGCCAACGGCCGCGCCTCCGTGTACGTCCAGGTCGACCCCTCCGTGCCGGACGCCCTGGAGCGGGCCCGGACCGCGGCCTTCAAGGCGGACCCGCTGGCCACGGTCATGACCCTGCAGAGCACCGAGGAGAGCAGCCGCTTCGCGAGCATCCGCACCGGCCTGTTCATCGGCGCGGTCCTCGTGCTGGCGCTGATCGGCGCGAGCCTGCTGGTCTCCCAGCTGGAGCAGCTGCGCGAGCGCAAGAAGCTGCTGTCCGCGCTGGTGGCCTTCGGCACCCGGCGCTCCACGCTGAGCCTGTCGGTGCTGTGGCAGACGGCGGTGCCGATCGCACTGGGGCTCGCCCTGGCCACGGCGACGGGCCTGGCCCTGGGCGCCGTACTGATGCGGATGACCAACGTGCCGGTCGCCGTGGACTGGCCCTCGGTCGCATCGATGGCGGGCATCGGCGCGGGCGTGGTCCTCGCGGTGACCCTGCTCAGCCTGCCGCCGCTGCTGCGCCTGATGCGCCCGGACGGCCTGCGGACCGAGTAGCGGCCCCCGCGGGCACTGCCGGCACTGCCGGCACGGCCCTCGCCGGTGCGGCCCGCGGACTCACTCCGCGGGCCACACCGGCAGCGGTCGTACGGCCTCCCGCAGCGCGGCCGCGAACTCCCCGAACTCGCCCTGCCGGGCCGTGCCGGTCCGCATCGCGAGGGCGATGCGCCGCGACGGCGCGGGCTCGGCGAAGTACCCCGTGGACAGGTGCTCGTTGCGGGTGGTCTCCAGGCGCAGCGCCGTCCGCGGCAGCAGCGTCACCCCGAGCCCGCCGGCCACCAGCTGGACCAGGGTGGACAGCCCGGCGGCGGTGGTGGTGACGTCCGCGCCCTGCGTGCGGCCCGCCTCACGGCAGATGTCGAGGGCCTGGTCGCGCAGGCAGTGCCCCTCGTCGAGCAGCAGCAGGTGCAGTCCGCGCAGCTCCTCGCGCGGGATGTCCCGGCGTCCGGCCAGCTCGTGGTCGCGCGGCGCCACCAGGACGAAGTCCTCGTCGAAGAGGGGCAGTTCGGTGACCCCGGGGACGCCGAGCGGCACGGCCAGCAGCAGCAGGTCCAGCCGTCCGCTCCCCAGGCCCTCCAGCAGCGAGGACGTCTGCTCCTCGTGCACCTGGAGGTCCAGCCGGGGGTAGCGGCGGTGGATCAGCGAGAGCACGGTCGGCAGCAGGTACGGGGCCACGGTGGGGATGACCCCCAGCCGCAGGACCCCCGTGAAGGGGGCCCGTACCGACTCGGCCTCCTCGATGAGCGAGCCGACCGCGTCGAGCACCGCCTTCGCGCGGGCCGCGATCTTCTCGCCCGCGGGCGACAGCAGCACCTTGCGGGTGGTGCGCTCCAGCAGCTGGACGCCGAGGGTCTCCTCCAGCGCGGAGACTGCCCCCGACAGGGCGGGCTGGCTCATGCCGATCGCCGCGGCGGCGTCGCGGAAGTGGAGGTGCTCGGCCACCGCCGCGAACGCCCTCAGCTGGGCGAGCGTCGGCTGCTTCGCTCCCCTATTACCCAGTGCCACTGATAGGTACCTCCGATCACGTCCTTCCATGCTAGCTATTTCTGTAATCAATGCAGCTGTGCCAGCATGTGAGATCCGTCCAACCCCCTCAGAAGTCCGCATACACCCCACAAGGGTGCGGTCTTCCGTTCCGCAAGGAGTGCACGTGCTCACTGTCGGTGACAAGTTCCCCACCTACGATCTGACCGCCTGCGTCTCGCTCGAGGCCGGCAAGGAGTTCGCTCAGATCGACCACAAGACCTACGAGGGCAAGTGGCGCGTGGTGTTCTTCTGGCCGAAGGACTTCACCTTCGTCTGCCCGACCGAGATCGCCGCCTTCGGCAAGCTGAACGACGAGTTCCTCGACCGCGACGCGCAGATCCTCGGCGTCTCCGGCGACTCGGAGTTCGTGCACCACGCCTGGCGCAAGGACCACGCCGACCTGCGTGACCTGCCCTTCCCGATGCTGGCCGACTCGAAGCACGAGCTCATGCAGGCCTGTGGCGTGCAGGGCGAGGACGGCTTCGCGCAGCGCGCCGTCTTCATCGTCGACCAGAACAACGAGATCCAGTTCTCGATGGTGACCGCCGGTTCCGTGGGCCGTAACCCCAAGGAGGTCCTGCGGGTCCTCGACGCCCTGCAGACCGACGAGCTGTGCCCCTGCAACTGGACCAAGGGCGAGGACACCCTCGACGCCGGCGCGCTGCTGGCCGGTGAGTGACCCGTGGCCCTCGACGAGCTGAAGGCCGCGATACCGGACTTCGCCAAGGACCTGAAGCTGAACCTGGGCTCGGTCATCGGCAACAGCGACCTGCCGCAGCAGCAGCTGTGGGGCACCGTCCTGGCGTGCGCGATCACCTCGCGCTCCCCGAAGGTGCTGCGTGAGCTGGAGCCGGAGGCGAAGGCCAACCTCTCCCCCGAGGCGTACACCGCCGCCAAGTCCGCCGCGGCGATCATGGCGATGAACAACGTCTTCTACCGCACCCGCCACCTGCTCTCCGACCCGGAGTACGGCACGATGCGGGCCGGTCTGCGGATGAACGTCATCGGCAACCCGGGCGTGGAGAAGGTCGACTTCGAACTGTGGTCCCTCGCGGTCTCCGCGATCAACGGCTGCGGCCAGTGCCTCGACTCGCACGAGCAGGTGCTCCGCAAGGCCGGCGTCGACCGCGAGACCGTCCAGGAAGCCGTCAAGATCGCCTCGGTGATCCAGGCGGTGGGCGTGACCCTCGACGCGGAAGCCACCCTCGCCGAATAGGCAGAGCCGACGAGCCCCCGGCGCCACGATCCCGTGGCGCCGGGGGCTCGTTGCCGTCCCCGCCGTCCCGCTGCCGGCCGGCCGGCCGGGGAGTGTCGTCAAAGTGGCGTCGTCCGCCCGCCGACCAGGCGAGATTTCGACGACACGACTAGGCCTTGAGGGCCGTCATCAGGGCCCGCATGTCCTCGATCATCGCGGCCTGGAGCGCGGTCTCGTCGAACTTTCCCTCCGGGTGGTCCTCTTCCGGCGCATCGGCGCCGGACCAGTTCCAGCCCTGCCCCGCCTCGATCATGAAGACGGTGCCGCCGTCGACCACCCGCAGCTGCGGACCGCTCAGCATGTCCCCGGTGGCCATCACCGCCTGTTCGCCCAGCCCCGGTACCGCCTCGCGCTTGACCGTCGCGGTGGCGTCCCACCGCTGCCGCTCCAGGTCGGCGTCGAACTCCGGCTCCGGGTCGGTCTTGCGGTGCAGCTCCAGCGTCACCGTCATCTCGGCGGTGCGCTGCCAGCCGTTGACGCCCTCCTTGTCGTCGGGCAGGGACAGCACGCAGCTGAACCAGTCCACCGCAGGGTGCTCGGCCTCCGAGCGGGTGGTCATGCCCCGCAGGTTGCCCAGCACCCGGCTCACGGCCTTCGCCTTTACCTCGTCGCACAGGTTGACGGGCTGCCGGTAGCGCAGCGGCGGGGCCTGCTCCCCGCCGCCGAACGCGTACAGCGCGCCGCCCCAGGCCGCCGAGGCGACCAGGGCGCCGGCCAGCGTCCACGCCCAGGGCCCCGGCGGGCGGCGCTCCTTCGGCGGCGGCTCGGTCAGCTGCTCGTACGTACCGGGAGGCCGGTACTCCCCGTCGAGTTCAGGCTCGCTGATCACCCTTCGTTCCCCCGTTCGCCCCGGCCTTCACCGGGTCATCCGTCTTTCCCTGATGTCCCCTGTTGCTGCGACAGCGCGGTCATCAGCTGCCGCATGTCCTCGACCATGGCCGCCAGGACGGCATCGGACTCCATCTTGGGCGGCTCGGGAAGCTGTTCGGCGTCCTCGCCCTCCCCGCCGTTGTAGTCCTGCATCACCTGGACGTTGAGCGTGAAGACCACCCCGCCGTCCAGGACGGTCAGCCTCCAGTCGGAGGACGGGCCGTCGGTGACGAGCAGGGCCCGCTCCCCCAGGCCCGGGACCTCCTCCGCGTCCGCCTCGGACGCCCAGACCTCGCCGGCCGTGGTCACGGCCTCGAACTCGGGCTGGGGGTCGGTCTTCTTGTGGCGCTCCACCTCGGCGGACATCCAGTACTGGCGGACGAAGCCCGGGTGGGTCGTCACCTCGGTGCCCCCGATGGCGTTGCGCGCGCAGGCGCTGCGGTCGTAGGCGGAACCGCGGGTCTGCTTGGTGGTGCCGTTGACCACGGACTCGCCCAGCAGCCGGGTGACGGCGGCGGCCTTGAAGCGGTCGCACAGCTTGTCACCCGCGTCGTAGCGGATCTCCGGTCCGCGGACCAAGTCCGTGAAGGCGTACAGCCCCGCGCCCCATGCGACCGAGGCGAGCAGGGCGCCGCCGAGCGCCCACTGCCAGGCCCGGCGCGTGCCGCCCGCGCGCCGCTCCTGCGGCGGCGGGTCGGCGAGCTCCTCGCGCCGCGGGCCCGCGGGCCCGTACACCCCGTCGATCTCAGGCTCGGATATCACCTTCTGCGTCCCCCCGGTCGACAGGAGCCACGGGGAGGGCCGTCGCGCCGTGGGGCGCCGGGCCGATCCGCAGCTCCTGTTCTCGGGAGTACGCCCGCAGGTAGCCGACCACCGTGTTCGTGACCGCCACCAGCGGGACCGCGACCACCGCGCCCCCGATCCCTGCGATCATCCCACCTGCGGCGACCGACAGGACCACCGCCAGGGGGTGGACGCGTACGGCACGGCCCAGGATGAACGGCTGCAGCACGTGGCCCTCGATCTGCTGGACCGCCAGCACCACGATGAGCACCATCAGCGCGCTGAACGGTCCCTCCGTCACCAGGGCCACCACGACCGCCAGTGCACCGGAGACCACGGCCCCGACGAGGGGGATGAAGGCGAACAGGAAGATGAAGACGGCCAGTGGCACCGCCATCGGAACGTCGAGGAAGTAGATGCCCAGGCCGATGAAGATGGCGTCGATGAGGGCCACGATCACCGTGCCGCGGACGTACGCGGTCAGAGTGCGCCAGGCCCGCGGGCCGGCGCCGGCCACCCCGGGCCGGGCGATCGACGGCACGAGGCCGAGCGTCCACTGCCAGATCCGCTTGCCGTCGTAGAGCAGGAACAGCGTCGAGAACATCGCGAGCAGGATGCCGGTCAGCACCTCGACGAGCACGGTCACGCCCTGGAGCCCGGCGCTGGTGATCTCGTCGGTGTTGGTGGTGATCGTCTCGCTGAGGTTCTTCGCGATGTCGTTGATCTGCTTCTCGGTGACGTGGAACGGGCTGTTGAGCGCAGCTCTCTTGAGCTCGTCGATGCCGTCGCGGAGCCGGTCGGAGAGGTCGTCCAGGTTCTCCATGACCTGCCAGACCACGAACCAGCCGACCAGCCCGATGACCACGAAGCCGGTGATGGCGGTGACCGCGGTGGCCAGCCCCCGGGGCAGCCCGAAGCGGCGCAGCCGCACCACGAAGGGCTGGAGCAGAGCGGTGACGAGGAGCGCTGCGGCGAACGCCAGGACGACCAGCCGGACCTCGCTGATCACCCGCATCAGCACCCAGAGCATGCCGGCGAGCAGCAGCAGCCGCCAGCTGACCTCGGCGGCCACCCGGACTCCCCACGGGACCACGCTCACGGGGTCGGGCTTCGGCCTGCGGGCGGCGGCACCGAGGACCGGCGGGGCCGGCGGACGGGCCGGCACGGGCGGCACGGCCGGCGGGCCCTCGTCCGGCTCGGGCTCGGGCTTCCGTTCGGGAAGCGCCTTGCCGAGGCGGCCGAGCCAGTCCGGCCACTTACCGGGCTCACGCGACATCTGGATCCCTTTCCCCCGTCCCCCGTACACACGCCACGCCCGACCGTACACGCGTGAAGCCCCTCACCGAAGGACGGTGAGGGGCTTCACGCCAAGGCTTGAGCCAGGGTCCGGGCCGCGGGGGCCACGGGCCTAGTACCAGTGGTTGGCCTGCCAGAAGCTCCAGGCGCCGCAGGGGCTGCCGTAGCGGCTGTCCATGTACTTCAGGCCCCACTCGATCTGGGTGGCGGGGTTGGTGCGCCAGTCGGCTCCGGCCGAGGACATCTTGGAGCCGGGGAGCGCCTGGACGAGGCCGTACGCGCCCGAGGACGGGTTCTGCGCGCGGTAGTTCCAGGTCGACTCGTGGTTCACGATGTTGCTGAAGCACTGGAACTGGCTCGCCGGCACCATCTGGCGGGCGATGGCCTTGACCTGGGCGACCGTGTACGAGGACTGCGGGGTGAAGTCGTCGGCGTCGCGGGCGGCGGAGCGGCTGGCCGCTTCTTCCTTCGCCTCGCGCTCCTTCTTCGCACGCTCCTCGGCGGCGGCCTTCTTGGACTTGGCGTCCTTGGCGGCCTGGAGTCGCGCGGACTCCTCGAGGGTCTTCTTGGCCTCGGCGTCGGCCTGGAAGGCGAGCGCATCGGCCTGCTGCGTCAGGGACGCGGTCTGCACCTGCGCCTGCTCGCCGACCGGGATGTCGGTGAGGAGCGTCGTACCGGCAGCGGTGACCTCGAGGTCGTTCGTGGACTGGGGGTCGCCCGCGGCGACTCCCACGACGGCGCCGACGGTGGTGACGGCAGTGGCGGAGGCCACGGCAAATCCCCGAACCGAGATCCGGCTCACACGGTTTCCTTCCAGCGACGTCCGCAGCGGTGACCTCGCGGACGCAATAGTGCCCCTGGCACTGGCCTCCACTTGAGAGTGGGTCACTGGAGGCGGCGGGCCCGTGGGCAACTCCCTTGGGAGGAGTGCCGCGTGGTGCTCCGGGCGGCATACGGCGAACGGCTGTTGAGTTGTGGAGGTGCTGATGCACCCCGGAAGTCCCGGTGGGTCTCCTGGAGGTACAGGTGTGCCGTATGCGGGGCCTGACGGAAGCAAGACTTTGCCGGACGCGGATGACCCAAGGCAATTCCCGGCCGAGTGTGAAAGCTCACACCTCGTACGCAGCAAGAGGTTTGGGCAAACCCCTGCGCAATGGAACGCCGCCCGGCTAGGCTCTTCGCCTTTGCCGGACGGCGCTCAAATTGCTGCCCGTTTGGGCAGGTTCGGGTCGTTAGACCGATTCGAGCATCTCCGTCACGAGGGCCGCGATGGGCGACCGCTCGGAGCGGGTGAGGGTGACGTGCGCGAAGAGCGGATGCCCCTTCAGTTTCTCAACGACGGCGACCACTCCGTCGTACCGGCCGACACGGAGATTGTCCCGCTGGGCGACGTCGTGCGTCAGAACAACCCGGGAATTCGCTCCGATTCGGGACAGAACGGTCAACAGGACGTTCCGCTCCAGGGACTGGGCCTCGTCGACGATGACGAACGCGTCGTGCAGCGAGCGGCCCCGGATGTGCGTGAGCGGCAGCACCTCCAGCATTCCCCGGCCCAGCACCTCCTCGATGACCTCGCGCCCGGCCACCGCCGAGAGCGTGTCGAAGACCGCCTGCGCCCACGGGCTCATCTTCTCGGAGGCGTCCCCGGGCAGGTAGCCGAGGTCCTGGCCGCCCACCGCGTACAGCGGCCGGAAGACCATGACCTTCTGGTGCTGCCTGCGCTCCAGCACGGCCTCCAGGCCCGCGCACAGCGCCAGCGCCGACTTGCCCGTGCCGGCCCGGCCGCCCATCGAGACGATGCCGACCTCCTGGTCCAGCAGCAGGTCCAGCGCGATGCGCTGCTCCGCGCTGCGGCCGTGGATGCCGAAGGCCTCGCGGTCCCCGCGGACCAGGCGGACGTTGCCGTCGGGCGTGACCCGGCCCAGCGCCCGGCCGCGCTCGGAGGTCAGGACGAGTCCCGTGTGCACCGGGAGTTCGGCCGCCTCCGGTACGTACAGCCGCTCCTCGGAGAAGAGGAGGTCGACCTGCTCCCCGGCGAGGGACAGCTCGCTCATGCCGGTCCACCCCGCGTCCGTGATGGCGAGCTCGGCGCGGTACTCCTCGGCGAGCAGCCCCACGGCGGAGGCTTTGATGCGCAGCGGGAGATCCTTCGAGACGACCGTGACGTCGTATCCCTCGGCCTGCAGATTGCGGGCGACCGCGAGGATCCGCGAGTCGTTGTCCCCCAGCCTGAAGCCCGCGGGCAGCACGCCCGGATCGGAGTGGTTGAGCTCGACACGCAGGGTGCCGCCCAGGTCGCCCAGCGGGATGGGGGCGTCGAGGCGGCCGTACCGGACCCGGAAGTCGTCCAGCAGGCGCAGGGCCTGACGGGCGAAGTAGCCGAGTTCGGGGTGGTGCCTCTTGGCCTCCAGCTCCGTGATCACCACGATCGGGAGCACGACCTCGTGCTCGTCGAAGCGGCGGAACGCGTTGGGGTCGGCCAGCAGGACGCTGGTGTCGAGGACGTAGGTCCGCCTGTCGGGCAGGCGGCGTTTTGTGCTGGTCACCACGGAAGGACGTACCCCCTCGGAAGAGGTCGGGCCATGAAGACCGGACCGGTCATCAGCCCCATGCAGGGGCCGAATTCCGGCCCTCCCACTCCGTCCGTGCGAACCGCACGTGCGTCCTGGCGCAAAGGGCCTCCCGGGCGGACGGCGCCTGTGCCGTCCGCTGAGACTCGACACCCGTGGATCGGGCGTCGACCTGAGAGGGATATTCCCTCGAACATGCGCTGCCATGCCATGGCATATGACGGACGCTCGGTGAATCCCTGGTGAAGGCCTTGAGGGGGGTGGGGAAGATGCCCGAGAGGGCGTCAGCTCGCGGCCGGCGGTCCGGTCAGGTGCCGTAGCGCCGGTGCCGGGCGGCGTAGTCGCGCAGCGCCCGCAGGAAGTCGACCTTGCGGAAGGCCGGCCAGAAGACCTCGCAGAAGTAGTACTCGGAGTGGGCGCTCTGCCACAGCATGAATCCGGACAGGCGCTGCTCGCCGCTGGTGCGGATGACGAGGTCCGGGTCGGGCTGGCCCCGGGTGTAGAGGTGCTCGGAGATGTGGTCGATGTCCAGGATCTCGGCGAGCTCCTCGATGGAGGTGCCCTTCTCGTGGTGCTCCAGGAGCAGCGAGCGGACCGCGTCCGCGATCTCCTGCCGGCCGCCGTAGCCGACGGCGACGTTGACGAGTATTCCCTCGCGGTCGACGGTGGCCTGCTCGGCTTCCTTGAGGACCGTCTGGGTCCGCCCGGGCAGGATGTCGAGGTTGCCGACGTGGTGGACCCGCCAGCGGCCGTCGGCGGCGAGCCCGCGGACGGTGTTCTCGATGATGTTGAGCAGCGGGCGGAGCTCGACCTCGGGCCGGTCCAGGTTGTCCGTGGAGAGCATCCACAGGGTGACGACCTCGACGTCGGTTTCGTTGCACCACCCCAGCAGCTCGGAGATCTTGTCCGCCCCGGCCTGATGGCCCTGCTCGGTGGTGCCGCCTGACGCCTTGGCCCAGCGCCGGTTCCCGTCCAGGATCACACCGATGTGCTTGGGCACCGCGGCATGGTCGAGGCGGCCTTCCACCCGGCGTGCGTACAGCTTGTACACCAGGTCGCGCAGCTTCACGATCTTCCAGCCCCTCCGTGCAATGCCCCCGTGCGAATTGCGGTCCCCCGAGGGCGCCACACTACTGCGCGCCGGGAGGGGTGACCCAACTCGGTCGGTCACAAGTCCGTGATAGGGAGGACAACGTGACTGATAACAATCCCTATCGGGCAGACGCTTCGCGCTACGACTCCATGGAGTACCGGCGCACCGGGCACAGCGGCCTCAAGCTCCCCGCCATCTCCCTCGGCCTCTGGCACAACTTCGGCGACGACAAGTCCCTGGAGTCCCAGCGTGCGATCCTGCGCCGCGCCTTCGACCTGGGCGTGACCCACTTCGACCTGGCGAACAACTACGGACCGCCGGCCGGCTCGGCCGAGCTGAACTTCGGCAAGATCTTCGCGCAGGACTTCGCGTCCTACCGCGAGGAGCTGGTGATCTCCACCAAGGCCGGCTACCTGATGCACGAGGGCCCGTACGGCGAGTGGGGCAGCCGCAAGTACCTGCTCGGCTCGCTCGACGCCTCGCTGAAGCGGATGGGCCTCGACTACGTCGACATCTTCTACTCGCACCGGTTCGACCCGGACACCCCGCTGGAGGAGACCATGGGCGCCCTCGCGTCCGCGGTCCAGCAGGGCAAGGCGCTGTACGTCGGCGTCTCCTCCTACACCGCCGAGCAGACGGCCGAGGCGGTGCGGATCCTGAAGGACATGGGCGTGCGGCCGCTGATCCACCAGCCTTCGTACTCCATGATCAACCGCTGGACCGAGGAGGACGGGCTGCTGGACACCCTGGAGGAGGCCGGCATGGGCTGCATCTCCTTCGTGCCGCTGGCCCAGGGCCTGCTCACCGGCAAGTACCTCAAGGGCATCCCGGAGGGCTCGCGCGCCACCCAGGGCAAGTCCCTCAGCCCGGACCTGCTCTCGGACGAGGTGGTCCGCCGCCTGAACGGCCTGAACGACATCGCGGCCCGCCGCGGCCAGTCGCTGGCGCAGCTGGCGCTGAACTGGGTGCTGCGCGACGAGCGGATGACTTCGGCGCTGATCGGTGCGTCGAGCGTGGCGCAGCTGGAGGAGAACGTCGCCGCGCTGACGGGTGCCGCGCTGTCCGAGGAGGAGCTGAAGGAGATCGACTCCTACGCCGTCTCCACCCCCGGCACGAACATCTGGGCCCAGCGAGGCTGAGGCCGCTTCGGCTGACCTGCGCTTTCGTGTCCGCTCCCGAATTCCGGGCGCGGACACGGCGCGGAGACGAAAAACGGGCCGGTCCGTGGGGGGGATACGGACCGGCCCGAGGGGGGGGTTCCACCATAACCCTTCGTAAAGCGTCCTGCGTGCACCGCCGCGCCGCGACTACGCTCCGAATCCGCCCAGCAGCATTCCGGTGAACGCGCCGGCCGCCATGAAGGGGCCGAAGGGGAGGGCGGTCCTGCGGCCCGCGCGCCCGCGCGCCACAAGGGCGAGGCCGTAGAGGGCCCCGTAGAGGAAGCCCAGGAAGGCGCCGGCCATCCATACCCCCCACCCGTACCACCCAAGAGCGACCCCGAGGGCGAGCGCGAGCTTGACGTCCCCGAAGCCCATGGCGTTCGGGTTCACGAGGAACAGGACCAGGTAGCCGGCGCCGAGGGCGAGCCCGCCGAGGACGCCGAGCCGCCAGTCGCCGGCGGCGCGGCCGGAGAGCGAGGCCAGGCCGAGCAGGGCGGTGACCGCGGCGGCCAGCGGCAGGGTGAGCACGTCCGGCAGCCGGTGGACGGCGCGGTCGACCAGGGCGAGCAGGAGCACGACGGGCGCGAGCAGCGTCCAGACGGCGGTCTCGGGCACGGCTCCGCCGGCCGCCGCGAGCACGGCGCACACCAGGGCGCCGAGGACGGCCGTACGGGCAGGGCCGGGGGCGTAGGGTCCGCCGGCGCAGTGCGTGCAGCGCGCCGGGCCCAGCCAGCCGGCGGCCGGTCCGGCGAGGGCGTGCCCCGCGGGGCAGGCGGACCGCCACGGCTCCCCCGGCTCGACGGACATCCGGTACACGGCCCGGGGCAGCAGCAGCCCGGCGCCCGCGCCGTAGGCGAGGGCGGCCACGATGATCACGACGAGCGCCACGCCCCGACCCTAGGCAGCCCCCGCAACCCTGGTCATGGGCCCGTGGGCCCATTCACCGCCCCGGAAGAGCCCTTAACCTGGCCGCCATGGGACGTGGGTGGCAGGACGGGGCGGGGACGCTCGGCGTGGAGGGGGTGCGGGTCCCGCTGGAGATCGCGGCCTCGTACCGGGCCCGTACGCGGGGGCTGCTCGGGCGGGACGGGATCGAGGGCGCGCTCCTGCTGACCCCCGCCGGGAGCGTGCACACCTTCCGGATGCGCTTCGCGATCGACGTCGCCTATCTGGACCGCGGCTGCCGGGTGCTGGCCGTGCGCACCATGCGCCCCGGCCGCCTCGGGCTCCCCCGGCTGCGTTCGCGGCACGTCCTGGAGGCCGAGGCGGGCGCGATGGCCCGCTGGGGGATACGCCCCGGGGCCGTCCTGACGGTGCTGTCCGACTGACGGAACACCGGCTAGGCCGGTACCTGCCGGCACGGTAAGTTGGGGCGGTTGGGCTGGGCTGTCAGGGGAGCGGGCATGACGCAGAACGCGCAGATCACGGCGCTGGAACGGATCATGCCCGCGGAGCACGGCGCGGACGAGCAGGTGGACTGGGCTGCCGCGGAGGCGACCTGGGGCACCCGTTTCCCGGCCGATTTCGTGGCCTTTATGGCCCGGTACGGCGCCGGCCGGATCAACGGCGAGGCCAGCATCCTGGTGCCGCTGCCGACCCCGGGCCCGCAGTGGGATCCGGCCGACATGGTCGAGGAGACCGGCAACGCCCGGCAGACCTGGCACGCGGAGGGCGGCCCGACCGTCTTCGCCACCGAGCCCGAGCACATCCTCGCCTGGGGGATCACCGCGGGCGCGGACATACTGTGCTGGCACACCAGCGACCCGGACCCCGACCGCTGGCCGGTTCTCGTCTGCGGGCGGCACACCGCCGATCCCTTCACCCTGTACCCGTACGGCATGGCGGAATTCCTGCACCGCCTCTTCTCCGACGAGTTCGACGTGAATCCCGTCAGCATCACCTTCTGGGACGGGGGCCCGCTGAACTTCGTGCACTGGCGCGAAGCGCAGCGCCGCTGGCAGACCGGCCGCAATCCCGAAACCGGTGAGCCCGACCCCTACGCGGGAGAGTTCACCGGCTGATCACCGGCACTCCGCGATCTTGAATACGGCACCGGCCGACGGCCGGTGCCGTATCTACGCGCGTCCAAATCCATTCACCCATATCGGAAAACACCACGGCGAATAGCCGCAGTTGGAGCAAGGGCCATAACTGGGGTTCACATGGGCCCATTCGGCGGAAAGGGAGCGAGAATTCCGGACGCAGTGTCCGAAACAAGATCAAGAGGAACGAACGTGCGACGAAGACACTCCGGCGCGGCAGCCATCACGGCCGCGCTCGCC
Source organism: Streptomyces sp. NPDC037401 (assembly GCF_055602345.1). Lineage (NCBI taxonomy): Bacteria > Bacillati > Actinomycetota > Actinomycetes > Kitasatosporales > Streptomycetaceae > Streptomyces > Streptomyces sp. NPDC037401. The sequence continues at coordinate 41,260 of NZ_JBVJWO010000026.1, read as the reverse complement.
CTTCTCGGCACCCTGTCCGGCTGCGGTTCGTCCGCCGGGTCCGGTGACGGCTCCACCCTGAGCCTGGTCGCCGCCGAATACGGGGACAGCCCGGCCAACAGCTCCAGGGCCTTCTGGGACAAGGTGACGGCGGAATTCGCCGCCGCCCACCCCGGCCTGAAGGTGGAGGTGACGCTGCACCCCTGGACCGACGTCGACCGCGAGGTCACCCGCATGGTCAAGGACGGGGACGCCCCCGACATGGCCCTGATGGGCGCCTACTCCGACTTCGCCGCCCAGGGCCGCCTGTACGAGGCCGGGGACCTGCTCTCGGTCGCCACCGAGGCGAACTTCCTGCCGCCGCTCGCGCAGGCCGGCTCCATCGGCAACAAGATGTACGGCCTGCCGTTCGTCGCCAGCACCCGGCTGCTCTTCTACAACGAGGAACTCTTCGAGGACGCGGGAGTCAGCGCGCCCAAGACCTGGTCCCAGCTGAAGAGCACGGCAGAGGCGCTCAAGGACGACGGGGTGAAGACCCCGTACGCACTGCCGCTGGGCCCAGAGGAGGCCCATGCCGAGGCCATGATCTGGGGGCTGAGCAACGGCGGCGGGTTCGCCGACGGCACCGGTGGCTACAGCATCGCGTCCGAGCAGAACGCGCAGACCTTCACCTGGCTGAAGGAGAAGCTGGTCGCCCCCGGGCTGACGGGCCCGGTCGCCCCGGGGAAGCTGAACCGCCAGGACGCCTTCGACGCCTTCCTCCGCGGCGAGGTCGGCATGCTCAACGGCTACCCGTCGCTGGCCCACGAAGCCAAGGCGAAGGGGATCCGGGTCGGCACCGTGGAAATGCCGGTGGCCGACTGGCTCACGGACGGCGAGGTCCCGCCCACCATGGGCGTCGCCGACTGGATGATGGCCTTCAAGGAGAACGGCAACCGCGAGCAGGTCGGGAAGTTCCTCGAATTCCTCTACGCCGACAAGAACCTCAGCTCCTTCGCGGGCCGCTACCACCTGCTGCCCTCCACCGTCTCCGCATCGCGCACCCCGGCGGGCGGCGGGCTCGACCGTACGCACGAGCAGTTCCTCAACGCCCTGCACGGCGCCCAGCTGTACCCGGTGAACAAGCCGTCCTGGCTCCAGGTCAGCGACACCATCAAGCGGAACATCGGCAAGGCCGTCGAGCCGGGCGGCGACCCCCGCACCGTCCTCGAGGACATCGCGGAGCGGGCCCGCGAGCTCGCCCGGCAGAGCTGACCCGGACCGCAGCACGAAAGCGCGCCGCCGGACCGCACCGCAGTACCCCACGGCATCGCCCCACGGCCCCACGACGTCGACCGGACGTCCGGCCGGCCGCCCGCTGCGCACCCACAAGGTGCCCGGGGCGGCGGCCCCACCCGGCCCCGAGCCGCCCGCCTCAGTGGCTGAGCGCGGCCCTGAGCTCCTTGCAGGACGAGTCCCACCGGACCGTGCCGCCGACCGAGGCCGCATCCGTGCCCGTCCGCGAGATCGACCACTCCACGGTGTAGACGCCCGTGTCGCAGGCGATCTTCCGCCCCGCCGGGAAGCTCTTCCGCAGCACCGCCGGACGGTCCGCCCGCTCCTCGTGGATCCGCACGGCCACGCCGCCCTTCGCGTCGCGGAGCACCGCGTGCAGCGTGACCGGGTGCTTCCCCTTCTTCTCCGTGATCCCCTTCTTGATCACGGTCGAGGTGGCGATCTCGTACGAGAAGGCGAACTCCGGCAGGTACGCCAGCGTGCTCGCGTCGGGGGTCTTCGCCTCCCACTCGGGGGCGGCCTGCGGGCCGGGCCGGTTCCTGAGCTTGTAGTCCGTTCCCGGGTGGAACCGGAACTGGCCGCTGAGCTTGTGCTTGTCGCCCTTGGTCCACTGCGACTTCATGTCCTTGCCGCCGCCGGCGGGGTCCTGGAGGAAGGCGGTCCCGGAGGGGCCGTCGGCCTGCGAGAGGGTGGCGGGGGCGAGGACCGACAGGGCGGCCGCGGTGACGAGCGCGGCGGTGCGGATGCGGTTCATGCCCTGGTTCAACGCGCCCGCCCGGCGGCCCGGAACGACGCCGTCCGCGCATTCACCCGTAAGAGCCCGGAATAGCAGGCGCGGGACGCCAGTTGGTGATCAGCACAACGGGACGTCGTCGAAACGGGGGAATCATGACGGAACACGGGGACCGCGGGAACCACACGGACCAGGGGGGCCACACCGGGCGGGTGTACGGCACCGTCGCCGCGGGCTGGGAGGCCGTACGGGACGAGTTCGAGGCGGTCGCCGCCGCCGAACTGCACAATCCGGAAGCCCAGTTGGCGGTGTACCGGGGCGGGGAGCAGGTCGTGGACCTGTGGACCGGCGCGCACACCACGGGCGACACCCTCGGCACCCTGTACAGCATCACCAAGGGCGCGGCCCATCTCGTCGTCGCGCTGCTCGTCCAGGACGGCGTGCTCGACCTCGACCGCGAGGTGTCCGCGTACTGGCCGGAGTTCACCGGCGGCGGCAAGGAGCACCTGACCCTGCGGGAGCTGATCGGGCACAGGGCCGGCCTGGTCAACACCCCGGAGGGTTTCACGATCGAGGAGCTGGCGGACGAGCGGCTGGTCGCCGCGCGCCTCGCGGCGGCCGAGCCGTACTGGAAGCCGGGTGCGGAGTACGGCTACCACGCCTTCGTGATCGGCGCACTGACCGGCGAGGTGGTGCGGCGGGCCACCGGGCGGTCCGTCCAGGAGCTGTACGAGGAGCGGATCCGCGCGCCGTACGGGCTGGACCTCCACCTCGGCCTGCCCGCGGAGCTCGTGCGGGAGCGCTGGGCGCCGATCCTGCCGCCGCAGCCGACCCCGGAGCAGCTGGCGGCCTTCGCGGCGCAGCCCCCGGCGGGCAGCCTGCTGCCGGTGGCGTTCAACATGCACCGCGAGACGCCGATGGACATGGTGGAGTACGGAAACTCGCCGCGGATCCTGGCGCTCGGCCCGGCCTCGGCGGGCGGCGCGGGCACGGCCCGCGGCGTGGCCCGGATGTACGCGGCCGCCATCGGCGAGGTCGACGGGCGGTCGGCGCTGCTGACGCCGGAGACGGCCGCGGAGTTCGCCCGCCTGCACGCGGCGGGCACGGACCGGGTCACGGGCGAGAGCGACCACTTCGGCCTCGGCTTCGAAAGGCAGCCGCAGGTCGGCCCGGCCGCCTTCGGCCACTGCGGGGCCGCGGGCGCGAACGCCTGGGCGGACCCGGCGACGGGCCTGGCGTACGCCTACACCCGCCGCCGGTTCTTCTTCCCGGGCGGCAGCGCCACCGAGAACACCCCGCTGACGGCCGCCGTCCTCACGACCGCCGCGGCGTTCTAGGGGGCGCCGTCGAAGCAGCGTCGCCCGGGGCGCGAGCCGGCTACGCCTGGCCGGTCTCGAAGCGGCTGATGCGGCCGGCGGGCGTCACGTCGAAGCGCCAGGCGGTGCGCATCTCGCCCCAGGTGTCGTTGCGGTACGAGACGATCAGAGCGCGTCCGCCGTCGGACTCCTTCTGGACGTCCATGTGGCCGGAGGAGGAGAAGATCTCACGGTCCGTCCACTCGTGCAGGTCCCGGGCCGTGCCGTCGTCGGACATGGTGGCGTCGGGGGTCAGGAGCGCGAAGAAGGCCGCCTGGTCGTGTGCGTTGACCGCCGTGACGAAGGCGGCGACCGCGGGGTCGGTGAGGTTCTTGGGGGCGATGGTCACGGAAGCTCCTGCGTGCGGGTGCGGGTGCGGGTGCGGGGGCGGGACGGCCGCGCCGGGCGCGGAGTACCAGGGAACACCGCAGCGGGTCAGCGGCGGCCGACCCTCACCCGTTCGACCGCCCGCCGCGTGTCACGGCCCGGCCCGGGGCCCGTGCCGCCGGGCTCACCGCCGCACACTCACGGCCGGGTGCGGACGGGGAACCCGGTGGGGTGGCCCTGTTCCTTGAGCCAGGGCAGGACCTGTTCCAGTGCGGCCACCGTCTGGCGGCGGTCGCCGCCGCCGTCGTGGAAGAGGATCGTGGGCCCGTTCGGGAGCTCGTTGCGGACCGTGTTCACGATCGCGGCGGTACCGGGCTTCTCGAAGTCCTTCGTGTCGACGTTCCAGCCGAGCGGACGCATGCCGACCTCCGCGGCGATGCGCCGGCTGTCGGGCGTGAAGGCGCCGCCGGGCGCCCGGTAGTACTCGACCTTCGCGCCGCCGGCCGCGTCCTCGATCATCTTCTTCGCCGCGAGGATCTGCTGCTTCTGGTAGTCCACGGACTTCTTGTCCATCGCGGTGTCGTGGGACACGGTGTGGTCGCACAGCCGGTGCCCGTCCGCGACGACCTTCCTGACCAGGTCCGGGTGCTCCTTGGCCTGCGGGCCGATCATGCAGAACACGGCTTTGACGTCGTTCTTCTTCAGGACCTCGAGGACCTTGGGGGTCCAGGTCGGGTCGGGCCCGTCGTCGATGGTGATGCTGACGGCCCGTCCGCCCGCCTCCGTCGCGTGCGCGATGCCCTCCGGCACCTTCTGCTGCGGGCCGTTCTGCCCCCGCGGCGCGGGCTCGTGCACCGGCGCGGCCGGCTCGCGCACGGCGCTCGCCGCCTCCGAATGCGTCAGGACGGACGCCCCCCACACCGCTCCCGTGAGCGCGACCGCCGACGCGACGACGGCTATGTGCGCCGTGTACTTCTTCAGTGCCATGAACGTCCACTCCCCGCTGTGCGACCGACTCCCGGAGAGGAGGACGTTACGCACAGCGGGAAGGTTTCACTCAATTCGGACTTAACACTGGCCATATGGGACCTTCGGCCCCCATCCCCTGACTGCGGACGGGACTAGCTACGCGAACAAGTACCAGCCGGGGATCATAAGGGGGTAGCCGAAGAATTCGCAGCGGAAGCTCGGGGCGCCCGTGGCCTTGCCGGCGGCATCGCACTCCGCGTAGGTCCGGTAGACGCCGACGGGGCCGCCCGCGCTTGCGGCGTCGGCCGAGACCTTCGCCGATTCCGCAGGTCCGGCCGCGTGGGCCGACACGGCCGTTCCTCCCAGGGCGAGCGCACTCCCCAGGGCCAGAACTGTCATGGCACGACGCATCCGCATGGTGTTCCCTCTCGGTCAGGTGCTGTGGGTCGTGGTGCTTTGGGTCATGGTGCTTTGGGTCGTGCGGAGAGCGTCACGCGAAGCGCTCGAGGATCGCTGGTGGGCGGGTGGAGTCCCACCGGATGCGGGCGCACGCCAGGGCCCGTGTGGCGCTGTGATCAGTCGTCACACAGGCCTTAGACGGCGGTGGGGGCGTTGATGCGGCCGAGGGCCTCGAGGACGGGCACGCCGGGCTGGCCGGCCAGGGACGCGACCCCGGAGAGGCGGCGGAGCGCGCGCTGCACGGACGCGTCGCCGGAGCCGGCCGCGGCCGGGTCCGCCGCGCGGAGCACGGCCGTGGACTCGTCGACGACCTGCCGGTCCGGGGGTTCGAGCTGGTCCCGCATGACGCGGGCCGCCGCGATCAGCTCGGGGAGGACCACCTGCGGGTCCTCGGGACCCGGGTGCCTGACCATGCCGAGACTGTGGTCGCCGTAGTGGGTGACCTCGTCGCCGAAATCGATGCTGCCGCTCATGTCGTCACCTGCCACGACGGTGCCGCCCCTGTTCCAGGATAGACCCGCCACCCCGGGACGGCAGGGGCTGCCGGTCAGTGCAGGCGGCGGTCCGCCGCCGTGATCGGTACGTCGTTGATGCCGGCCTCGCGGCGGCGCATCAGCCCCGCGTCGTCGAACTCCCACTGCTCGTTGCCGTGGCTGCGCCACCACTGGCCGGACGCGTCGTGCCACTCGTACTCGAAGCGGACGGAGATGCGGTTGCCGGTGTACGACCAGAGCTCCTTGCGGAGCCGGTAGTCGAGCTCGCGCCGCCACTTGTCGGCGAGGAAGGCGCGGATCTCGGCGCGGCCGGTGAGGAAGCGCTCGCGGTTCCGCCAGACCGAGTCCTCGGTGTACGCGAGGGCGACGCGCTCGGGGTCGCGGCTGTTCCAGGCGTCCTCGGCGGCCTGGACCTTGGCGCGGGCGGACTCTTCGGTGAAGGGCGGTACGGGCGGACGGACGGCAGTGGTCACGGGCGGGCCCCTTTCCGGTGCGGACGGGCGAGAACGACCGTTCTCACCCTTTCGTGCACGACCCTAGAGAACGTACGTTCTCTGCGCAAGCCATAATGGGTCCATGGACGACGAGGAAGCCCGCACCCGCCTGCTGGACGCCGCCGAGGCGCTCTTCTACGCCCACGGCGTCCAGGCCGTCGGCATGGACCGCATCCGTACGGAGTCCCAGGTCCCGCTGAAACGCCTGTACCGGGTCTTCCCGGCCAAGGAGGCGCTGGTCGCCGCGTACCTGGAGCGCCGGGACGGGCGCTGGACCGCGAGCCTGCGGGCCCGGGTCGCGGCCGCCCCGGCCGGGCGGGAGCGCGTCCTCGCGGTCTTCGACTGGCTCGCGGACTGGTTCGCCGAGCCGGGTTTCCGTGGCTGCGCCTTCCTGAACGCCTTCGGCGAACTGGGCGACGCCCCGGCGCCCGTGGCCGCGGTGATCCACCGTCACAAGAGCGAGCTGCACGCCCTGCTCGGGGAGGCGGCCGAATCGGCGGGCGGCTCCGCGGACCTCGCCGACCGGCTGCTGATCCTGGTCGAGGGAGCCACGGCGGTGGCCGCCCTGAATCCGGGCCCCACCCCCGCCCACCAGGCCCGCCGCATGGCAGAAGCCCTCCTGTGACGCGCCGGGACCCCCGTGGCGGTGAATCCGCCCCCGAGCCCGGGCACCGCGGCGCGACGGGTACCAGCCTGAGGTGAGGCGCAGACCCGACAACCCGGCCACGCCCCTGCGGAGGATGACGGTGACCACGATGACCGAGCAGGCCACACCCAAGCCGCTCGCCGTCCCCGCTCCCTTCGGCTGTGCGCCGGACACCTCCTCCTTCGCCTGAAGCCGCCAACCGACCTCGGAGGGACCGCGATCCGCGTTGACCGGGTGGGGTCGGCGGGGCGCCGCTATCGTCGGCCGAACAGACGATCCCGGGGGTGGCGATGGCGAGGCGTTACGGCGGTCCGGGCGGGCCGGGCGGCGGGGGGAACGGCTGTCTGTCGTTCATCGGGTTCTTCTTCGCGGGGTACCTGCTCTGCCTTCCGGCCGTCATTCCCCTGGTGGCCAAGCCCCCGCCGGGCGGGTCGCACCCTTTCCTGCACCCCAGCCCGTGGCTGTGGGTGGCCTCCTTGCTCACGGCGGTGCTGCTCGCCTGGATGGCGGCGGGCCGCGGGCCGCTCCGGCCGAAGCGGCTGCTCGGGCACACCGCGGTGTTCCTCGTCGCGGCGGTCCTTGCGGTCGTCGTCGGGGCCCTGGTCGAGGGACCGTTCGAGAACAACCTCCGGGGGGACTTCGACGCGGAGGAACGCGAGTTCCTGGTGTCGTTCGTCACGGCGCTGTGCGAGATCGCGGTGGCGGGCATCGCCGCCGCCGTGGGATTCCATGCGATCCGCCGCAGGTTCCCGCAGGCTCCACCGGCGTACCCGACCCGCCCGGTCGGGGGTGCGCGCCCCCGGGCCATCGCTCCGCGTCCCGGGGAGGTCTGGCTGGCGGTGGTTCCGTACCGCGAGGACCGGTCCCAGGGCAAGAAGCGCTACTGCGTGATCCTGCACGCACACGCCACGCACGCCAGCGTCCTGCAGATCACCAGCCAGGACAAGGACGACCGGCACGACCACATCCGGATGCCCAACGACGGCTGGGACTTCATGTCCGGCAAGCCCCACTGGCTGGAGATCGGCCAGCCGCCGCGCGAGGTGCCGTACTCCCTGTTCCTGAAGGACCGGCCGCAGGGCAACTGCCCCGAGGTCACGTGGTGGGAGATAGCGCGGGCCCACCTGGGGCAGTAGGGGGGGTCGGCCCGGATGGCGTCGAGCGGGCCGGGCCAGCCGTCGGGGCCCGAGGTCGCGGCGTTCGCGTCGAGCGAGGCCAGGGTGGCGACCGCCGCCATCAGCACCGCCGCAGCCGGCGCAAGCGCCTTCGCCACACTGCTCGACCCCGCACCCCCGCCGTGCCGTTCCCCTGGTCGCAGGCTAACGCTTCCCCGGGGTTCAGGCCTCCGTGATCCGGTACGCGAGCAGCGCGCCCTCGCTGCCCTGCTGCGCCCGTACCCGGATGACCAACTTCTCGGGCACGCCCCGCAGTTCCCACGCGCACGCGGTGCTTCCCGCGGACCGGGCGTCCGGCCACACGCCGGGGAGGCGGAGCTCGGCGAAGGGCCGCGGCCTGGCCCGGTCGAAGGACGCGGTGGCGACGGTGAGCCGCAGGCGTCTGCGGTCGCCCACGGGTACGACGACGCGCATCTCCTCGGACAGGTAGACCTTGCCCGCCGCGACCAGGCGCCCGGCCCCGGGTCCGCGGCGCTCCAGCCCGATGGCGACGTCGAGTTCGGCGCGGACCTCGTCCTCCGTACGCATGCCGGAGGTCGGGGACGCGGTCGCGGACGCGTACGACTCGCCGCGCGCGGGGCGTTCCTCCTCCGGCCACGTGCAGCCGCCGACGAGGACGGTGCACAGGAGTGCGGGCAGGGCCCGCAGGGCGTGCCGGCGGGCGGCGGTCTTCGTCATAGCGGGACGGTAGGCGCGCAGGCCCTGCGGACGGAGCCGTTCAGGGATGGAAGTCGTAGACGCACACGCCTCGGTCGCCGCCCACCGCGAGGCTGCGGCCGTCGGGGGTCCAGGCGCAGGCGCGCACGGCGCCTTCGGTACGGACGGCGGTGACGGTCCGCAGGCTGGTGCGCTCCCACACGCGGACGGCGCCGTCCTCGCCGCCGGAGGCGATCCACCGGCCGCAGGGCGTGATCGCCAGGGTGGTCACGGAGCCCTCGTGCCCTTCCAGCACCGCCACGCACGTCCAGGTGAGGGTGTCCCAGATCCGCAGCCGGCCCAAGTAGCCGCCCGCCGAGGCGAGCCAGCTCCCGTCCGGCGCCACCGCGACGGCGTTCACCGGACCATCGTCGGCGGACAGCGTGGAGGTGACCGCGCCCCGCACCGGGTCCCAGATCCGGACCACGCCCTCCGGATAGTCCGTGATCGGGAGCGCGCCGCTCCCGCCGGCTGCCAGCCAGGTGCCGTCGGGTGCGAAGGCAAGGGCCCAAGCTGTCGAGCGAGTGGCGAGGTCCGCCCGTAGCGCGCCGGTGGCGAGATCCCGCAGCCGCACCCTCTGTCCGGTGGCGGTGGCCACCGTGCTGCCGTCCGGGGCGATCGCGAGCCCTGTGACGTCCTCCGAGTCGTCGCCGAGCCTGGCCGTGCGGGACCCGAGGGCCGCGTCCCACACGCTGACGGCCGTCCGGCGCTCCACGGTGACGACACGGCTGCCGTCCGGCACCCAGGCCACCAGGCTCGCAACGGTCCAGGGGTCGGAGGGTGTGTCCGCGACGACCCCGGTATCCAGGTCCCACACGAGCAGTCCGAAATCCCCGCCGGCCGTGGCCAGCCGTCTCCCGTCGGGCGACACGGCAAGCGACGACACCTGCCCGTGGCGGTGCGCGGGCGGCTGCGCGGTGCGGGTGCCCGTCTCCCAGAGCCGCACGGTGTGGTCAGCGCCCGCGCTGGCAAGCCAGTCGCCACCCGGGGCGATCGCCAGCGCGTGGACCTCGTCCGCGTGCCCGGTGAGGGTCGTTCCGCCGGAGTCCGATCCCACGTCGTGCAGCCGCACCGTACGGTCTGCTCCGGCGGTCGCGTACCAGCGGCCGTCGGGTGCCACGGCCACCGCGTTCACCGCGCCGAGGTGGGCGCCGAATCCGGTGCCCACCCGGGAGGCGATGTCCCACTCCCAGACGCGGCCCGCCTGGTCGGCGCTCACCAGCCAGGTCCCGTCGGGCGCGGCGGCGACGGTCAGGACCGGGTCCCGGTGACCGCGCAGGATGGTGCATTCCCCGGATGCCGGGTTCCACAGGCGGACGGTCCCGTCGCTTCCGGCCGTGGCGAACCAGCCGGCGTCCGGAGCCACCGCAACCGCGTTCACCTTCCCGGCGTGGCCGCGGAAGTCGTGCGTGCAGGTGCGGGAAGCCGTGTCCCACCGTCTCACCGACGCCCCGTGGCCCGCGGTGACGAACCACGTGCCGTCCGGCGCGAACGCGGCGCACTTCGGCGAAGTGTGCCGGACGTTGCCCAGGACGGTGCCTGTCCCGACGTCGTAGAAGGCGAGCGAGTTGCCGTGTTCCGCGAGCAGCAGGCGCCCGTCCGGTGAGACCGCCAGGGCAGTCGCCTCCAGGCGGCCGGTGCCCAGCCTCGCGAGTCGGCTCCCGGTCTGCGGATCCCATCGCTGGACGCTGCCGAACGCCTCGGCCGTCGCCAGCCAGCTGCCGTCGGGGGCGATCACCACACTCTCCACCCGACCTCGGTGACCCGAGATCGTGCGCAGCAGAGCCGGGTCCGGCAGGTCGGGCAGCGGCCAGCGGTTGGTGAGGAACGGCCGCAGGGCGGGGTCGGCCTGGCGGGCGCTCGTCTGGGCGTCCCAGTGCGGGAGCGACCCGAGCCTGTTGTGCAGGATGCCGGTGAGCGTACGGGGCGGGCCTGCCGGGGTGAGGAGGTGGCCGGCTCGGGTGAGGTCGCGGGCCAGAATGGCGGCCGTGGCCGTGGGGATGCGGGCCAGGTCGGCCGCGGGGGCGGCGGGCCCGCGCTGGTGCAGCCGCATCTCGACCCAGCGGAGGTCCCCGGCGATCTCCTCGGCGCGCTCCTGCCTCCCGGCGCCGACGAGGTGTTCGACGAGGTGGTCGAGCAGGTAGCCGTCGTCTTCGGTCAGCTCCCACCACGGCTCCGGAAGCCCCTCGTCCACCAGTACGCCGTGCAGCCGGGCCAGTTCGGCGTCGCCGAGCTCCTCGCGCAGGTAGTCCCGCAGCACGTCGTGGAGGGTGACCCGGCCGCCGCCGTCCGGCCTGACGGTCACGAGCGAGAGCCGGTCCAGCTCGGCGCACAGGTCGCGCGTCCCGGCTTCCGCGAGCCCTCCGGTCGCCTCCCACAGCCGGGCGATCAGCGGCACGGGGATCGCCTCGTCCTCCGCGAACACGGCCAGTTCGGCGAGCCGTCGCGGGCCGCCGTCCGGCAGGCGGGACCTGGCCGCCTCGACCGTGGCCCGTACGGCCCGGGCCCGGCGGGCCGGGTCGTCCAGGTCGAGCGGCTGCGCCGGCCCCTCCCCCACGGCCGGCCCGCCCTGCCGCAGCTGCTCCAGCACGTGGGCGGCAGCGGCCGCGGCGTCCGCGCCGGTCGCCACCCTGCGGGCGATGAGCCGGTTGGTGACCCGCAGCAGCAGGGCCCAGCGGCCGGTGGCCTTGAGCAGGCCCTCCACGGTGTTCCTCGGCAGCTCGGGCAGCCCCCAGGTCAGGACCTCGTGCGCCTGCTCGGGCAGCATCTCGTCCACGGGCACCCGCGCGGTGCCCTCCGGGAGGATCCCGGGAACGCGCGTGGTGACGAGCCGCACGCACGTCTTCCCGCCGCGCAGGAAGGGGTCGAGCTGCTCGCGTTCCCATACGTCGTCCAGGACCAGCAGGGTGCGGGGCCGCCCGTCCAGCAGCCGCCCCAGGTGATCGCCGGCGCTGTCGGGGTCCTCGAACGTCCGGGTGTCCCCGGTGATGAAGGCGGTCACCTCCGCGACCTTGGCCGCGATGTCGGCGCGGCTGCGCACGTCCCGGCCGATGGTGAACATGTACACCCGCCCCCGGAAGTGCCGGCGCACCCTCGGATCGGCACGGACGACCGTGGCGAGCGTGGTCTTCCCGAAGCCGCCGGCGCCTTGGAGCGAGGTCGTGATCCCCACGGCCCGGCCGCGCCGCCGGCGCGCGCGTACGGCGGCGACGGCCCGGCGTCCCTCCGCGCGCCCGATCACCCAGTCGGGGACGGGCGGGGGCGACGGAGGCGCATCGCCTGCGGCGACCGGCTCGCGGGCGAGCAGTACGGCGACGACGGCGAGCAGCACGGCGGCGCCACCCAGGCCGCGGACCCACGGCCACGGGTCCTGACGGATCGCGTCCAGGTGGTACGGCCACTGCTTGTCACCGGTGGCGGCGTTGGCGGCCAGGGAGGCGAGCACGGCCACCACCGCGGTCAGCGCAGCCGCCAGGCAGCCCGTCACCAGTGTCCACGTGCCGCGCATGCGCACCCCCTGGCAGGAGGCTAGCGGCGGTCAGTAGGCGGCGGCGCCCGTACGGGGAAGACTCACCCAGGTCCGCGTACCGCCGCCGGGCTCCCTTGACTCCCCGTACCCCCAGACGCCGCCGCACTCGCGCACGACGCAGCCGAGGAATCGCAGCGCGGCGCGCCGACGCGCCTCGAACGCGGCTGCCAGCGGGTGGCTTGGGGGCCCGCCGTGGCCGTCGTACACGCTCAGCCGGAGCGCGTCGTCGCGGTAGCGCACGGACAGGTAGACGGCTTCGCCCGGACTCAACTTGCAGGCTGCGGCCACCATTTCGCCGGTCACCTGCACGGCGGCGGGCACGAGCGGGTCCAGCCCGCGGGCGTGAAGGGCGGATCGGACGGCGCTACGGGCGATCTGCCCCGCGTACGGCTCCCCCGGCAGGGTCAGGCTGCACGCCAGCCCGTCCGGGTCGGGTACGGACGCGGGGTGTGCGGTGAGCGGAAGGTGGCTGGTGCTGAGCATCGCGGACTCCTCGTACGTGGTCATGGTCGCTGACAGCGCAGTGAGTTCGGCGCGCACGAGTGGCTGACGCGGGCGGGTGGGAGCGTGGCTCGTCGCCGCTGGCGCGAGGCATGCAGCGGCGATGCACTTCAACTCCCATGCGTGAGCGGTGCATTACCTACGGTAGAGCAGTCGGGCGTAATTGAGCCCCTCCGCTCGGGAAATTCACCCTTCGTCGCCAAGTCGCCAGCGGAACCGCCAGACTGCACGCATGACAGCCAGGACCTCTCCCACGCAACGGCAGCGGCGCGTGGGCTCGGAGTTGCGCAAGATGCGCGTTGCGGCAGACATCTCCGCCGAGTCCGCGGCCGGCCTCCTCGGGGTCAGCCGCTCGCAGCTTTCCGCCATTGAGCAGGGCGCAAGAGCCGTCAGCGAGCAGCGGCTGCGGTCCTTGGCCGCGCACTGCGAGTGGGCGGACCAGTCCTACACAGACAGCCTTGTCGCCTTGGCCTTCCCTGCCGAGCGCGGCTGGTGGGAGCAGTACCGCGGGGTGCTTCCGGCGGGACTGAACGACATCGCCGAGCTGGAGTGGCACGCCACCCGGCTGTGGACCGTGCAGACAAGCCACGTTCCGGGCCTGCTCCAGCTGAGCAGCTACGCCCGTGCCGTGTTCCGCTCGGTGCTGCCCGCGCTCCCGGCCTCGGAGGTGGAGCTTCGCGTGACGCACCGCACTCAGCGCCAGCTGATCCTGGACGCAGGCCAACCCCGCACGTACACGGGGTTCATCCACGAAGCCGCCCTGCGCATGCAGTTCGGCGGCCGCAGAGCTGCCCGGGAGCAATTGGAGCACCTGTGCGAGCAGTCAGAACGGGAGAACATCACCGTGCGCGTACTGCCCTTCGAGGCGGGCGCCTTCCCTGGGGCAGGTCACGCGATGCTCTACGCGGAAGGCCCGGTCTCCGCCCTCGACACCGTTCAGCTCGACTCCGCGCACGGGCCGGAATTCACCCACGCCGAGACACAGCTCGCCAAGTACGAAGCACACTTGGCCTGGATGGCCGACCACGCCCTACCCGAGAGCGCGACCCGGGACTTCATCCGTACCCTTGCCCGCCAACTCTGAGGAGCCTCCATGGCAGCCATCACCTGGGAAGACGCCTACTGCGGCGAGGGAAACAACTGCTACCGCATCGGGGTCGACGGCGACGGCAACAGCTACATCGCCGTCGCCGGGCAGGAGGACGCGTACCTCACCGACTCCGCCGAAGCCCTCCGGCACCTCATCCGGGCCATCAAGGCCGGGGAAGCCGATCACCTGTTGTGAGCCACTGCGGGGCGAGAACCGCCCAGATCTCCTCGTCGTGGCGCTCGCCCCGGTACAGGTAGCTCTGCCGCAGCACCACTTCCTTCGTCATGCCCAGGCGGCGGGCCACGGCGATGCTCGGGGCGTTCCCGGACGAGACCCACCACTCGACCCGGTGGATGCCGCGCTCCCGGACGGCCCAGTCGATCAGTACGCGTACGGCGCGGGTCACGAGGCCGCGGCCCACGCCGGCCGGCTCCAGCCAGCAGCCCGCCTCGGCGTTGCCGCCGGCCACGTCCATGGTGCGGAGGATGACCGCGCCGACCAGCGTGCCGTCCGCCCAGATCCCGCAGATCCGACCGGTGTCGCTCTCGGTCTTCTTCGCGTACGCCTGGAGGAGCGCCCGGCTCGACTCGACGTCGGTGACCACGTCGGGCAGGCCGTTGTGCTGCCCGATGAACTCCCGGCCCCGGTCGACGTGGGCGAGGAACTCCTCGGCGTGCCGGGGTTCGAGGGGGCGCAGCTCGGCGCCGTCGTCGCCCAGGGATATCGCGTACATGGGTCGTTCACCCTCCACGGTCGGGACGCGCGCCACGGCGCGATCGGATCCTCTCACGAAGATCACGGCCGGAAGTCGTAGAAGTACAGTCCCGGTGGCCGCCCACGGCCAGACTCCGGCCGTCGGGGGACCAGGCGCAGGACACCAGCGACCCCTCGGTGCGTACGAGGGCCGCGGTGCGACCACGGGCCCGGTCCCACATCCGTACCGAGCCGTCCTCGCTCGCGGAGGCGATCCACAGGCCGTCCGGGGAGACTGCGACGGACCAGACCATGCCGGTGTGGCCAGTGAGTACGGCCGTGCATTCCCTCGACTCGACGTCCCACAGCCGGACCGACCGGTCACCACTCCCGCCGGCCAGCCAGGTCCCGTCGGGCGCGACCGCCACGGCGTGGACCGAGGAGCTGTGGCCGAGCAGCACGCCCGTACGGGTCAGGCGCGCCCGGTCCCAGATGCGTACGGCAGGTCAGCCCCCGTCGCCAGCCATGAGCCGTCCGGCGAGGCCGCCACCGCGAAGACGGGTGCGTCGTCCTGCAGGAGTCCCGCGCCGAAGCCGGTCGCCACGTCCCACAGCCGTACCGTCGTATCGAAACTCGCGCTCGCCAGCCAGGAGCCGTCCGGGGCGACCGCCAGCGAGGTGACGGACGACGTACGGCCCGTGAAGGACGCCTCGCGGACGCCCGTCGCCGCGTTCCACAGCCGGACCTCGTGGTCGTCGTCCGCGACCGCGACCCACCTGCCGTCCGGCGCGAAGAGGGCGGTCCCGGACGACGGCCGGCTTCCCTCCAGGACCAGTCGGGCAGTGCCCGCCGCCGTGTCCCATACCTGTGGCCGATGCCCGTGGGCCACCGTGACCAGACTCAGTCCGTCAGGTGAGAACGCCACCGACGACAGCCGGTCGAACAGCTCGGCCGGTGCGGCCTGCGCCGGGACGGCGGCTCCCACAGCCGCACGGTGCGGTCGTCCCCGCCGCTCGCGAGCCAGCTCCCGTCGGGAGCGACCGCGAGCGCCTTGACCCAGCCGTCGTGAGCGTACAGAACCCCACGCGGCGCTCCGGTGCGGCCCCACATGCGTACGGTTCCGTCGGCTCCGGCCGTGGCGAACCACGAGCCGTCCGGCGCGAACACCACGGCGGTCACCCGCGTGGCATGGCCGGTCCGCTGGAGGAGTCTGGGCCGCCGGAGCGCGTCGGGCCGGTCGCCCGGGGGGGGAAGTTTCTCGTGAACCGGCACGGGGCGACCGGGAGTTCGCGGGTCAAGGTGCCAAGGGATCAGCGAGCGGCCCGCGCTGAGGACGAGCCGGTCGCCGTCCGCGGCGAACGCGGCGGCCCCCACGGGAGCGTCTCCGGTGTCCAGGCGGTTCACGCACCTCCCGGACACCGGTTCCCATACCCGGACCTGGCCGTCCGAGTCGACGGCCGCCAGATGCCTGCCGTCCGGAGTCGCGGCCAACCCGCGTACCGGATCGTGGAAATCCGTAAACTTGCGGAGGAACGCCCGGTCCGGCAGGTCGGGCAGCGGGCAGCGGCCGACGAACAGCGGGCGCATCTCGGACCCGGCCTGCCTCGCCTCCATCTGGGCCTGCCGGAGCGGCAGTTGACCGAGTCGGTCGTACAGGACGTTCGTGCGCAGGGCGGCCGGGTCGGCCGGGGCGAGCAGGTGGGCGGCGCGGGTGAGGTCGCGGGCCCGGGCGGCAGCGGTCGCCGTGGGGATCCGGGCCAGGTCGGACCAGGGCGCCGACGGGCCTCGCTGGTGCAGCCGGTTCTCCACCCAGCGGATGTCCCCGGCGACCTCCTCGGCCTTGTGTGGCCTCCCCGCGGCGAGCAGGTGTTCCACGAGGTGGTCGAGCAGGTAGCCGGCCTCGGGTTCGCGCTCCAGATGTGCACGGTGCGGTACGTCGGCCTGTTGCTGGAGGACCCGCTCGCGGTGCCGTGGCCAGTGATCGAGCACCTGGCCGTGCAGCTCGGCATCGAGGACCCGTCGGTGGTCAAGCGGTACACCGAGCGGCGCCGGACGCTGTACGACCACGCGTGGGAGATCCGGGACTCCTACGGCTACCACCCCTACGAGGGCTGAGGGGGGCCGGCGGTTCCGTGCGTTCCTGCACGGGCGGGCATGGACGCACGCTGAGGGCCCGAAGGCGCTTTTCGACCACGCGGTGGGCTGGCTGCGCCGTCACCGGGTCCTGCTGCGCTGGCCCGGTACGCGCTGGGGTCGAAGGCGCCGCTGCTGGAGCGGGCGGCGGAACCGAAGCGCACGGCGATGCCCACCGCGGTGATGCGGCACCTGGAGGCGAAGGCAATCGATGAGGCCCTGGACCTGTTCCAGGTCCTGTTCCAGGTCCTGATGGCCACCCGCCTGCTGAACACGGCGAAGCGCAAGACGGAGAAGGAGCGGCTGTCGACGCTGCCGCAGTTGGAGAAGGCGTCACGGGTGCTCGCGCGGGCGGCGAAGGTGCTGTTCGAGGAGCAGGAGGCGGACCTGGACGTGGCCGCGCTGTGGGCGGCGGTGGAGGAAGTCGCCCCGCGCGCCGCCCGGACGCGTGGACCTGCACGGATCAATGTGCATGAACAAGGGCCACCGACGGAATTGACTGACCTGCAGGAACGTGGCTTCCGCCAGGCGTCGATCCCGAGCAGCTGTGTCCGCGATCCCGGGTGATGGCCGCCAACGGGAGCCGGCTGCGGTGCGAGCGCAGGCAGAGCCGTGATGCCCGGCCGACCGTCGACCGCGTTTCGTCACCCGGGCAGGCCCATTCCGTCGGTGGCACCCTTCTCCCACGTGGGCACGAGACGGCTACGACACCTCACCGCGAGCGGGAATCGGAGCGCCACGACCGGAGTTGGTGAGGGAAGTTAGCCGTTTCAGGAGGGGTCATGCGAGCGATTCAGGTTTCCGAAGTGGGCGGTCCCGAGGTGCTGCGACTGGTCGACATTGATCAACCGACGCCGGGCCCGGGCCAGGCGGTCGTGGAGGTCGCCGCGTCCGGCGTCAACTTCCTCGACGTGTACCACCGCCAGGGCCGGTACACCCTCCCACTGCCCTTCACCCCGGGCACTGAGGGCGCGGGCACGGTCCTCGAGGTTGGACCCGGCGTCACCCACGTCGCTGTGGGAGACCGGGTCGGCTGGGTGGAGATTCCCGGCACCTATGCCGAGCAGGCCGTCGTGGACTCCTCCCGGCTCGTGCCCCTGCCCGACGGCGTCGACTTCGAGGCCGCCGCCGCCGTGCTGCTGCAGGGCATGACGGCGCACTACCTCGTCAAGGACGCCTACCCGGTCCAGCCAGGCGACACGGTGCTCGTGCACGCTGCTGCCGGCGGCATGGGGCTTGTGCTGACCCAGCTCATCACCCATCTCGGCGGCAGAGTGATCGGCACAACCTCGACACCGGAGAAGGCCCAGCTGGCGCGGCGCGCCGGGGCCGCCGAGGTGATCCTCTACTCTGCAGTGGACGATCTCGCGGCCGAGGTGAAGCGGCTCCATGGCGGCCAGGGCCTGCCTGTCGTCTTCGACGGCGTCGGCAAGGACACCTTCGATGCGAGCCTCGCCAGCCTGCGAACCCGCGGCCACCTGGTGCTCTTCGGCGCCGCGAGTGGTGCAGTGCCGCCCTTCGACCCCATCCGGCTCGCCCAGGGCGGTTCGCTGACCCTGATCCGGCCAAGCCTCGACCACTTCATCGCCGATCGGTCCGAGCTGCTCCGGCGCGCCGCCGACGTGCTTGAATTGGTGCGCACCAAGGCGCTTGAGACCACCGTGACGGCCCGCTACCCGCTCGCCGAGGTCGCCCAGGCTCACCGCGATCTGGAGGCTCGGCGTACCACCGGCAAGCTGCTCGTCATCCCCTAGGCCTCCCACACGTCGTCCAGCACGATCAGCGTGCGCGGGCGCTCGTCGAGCAGCCGCCCAAGGTGGCCGCCATCGCGGTCGGGGTCGTCGTAGGCCGTCGTGTCGCCGGCGATGAAGGCCGTCGCCTCCGTCGCCTTCGCCGCGATCGCCGACCGGCCGCGTACGTCCCGACCGATCGTGATCGTGTACACCCGGCCCTTGAAATGCCTCCGCACCCGCGGATGCGCACACACGGACGCCGCCGGCGTGGTCTTCCCGAACCCGCCCGCACCCTCCAGCGCGGTGGTGATCCCGACCGCCTGCCCGTGCCCGCGCCCGCGCCGACCGCACACCGCGGCAACCGCCCCGCGCCCCGCGCTGCGGTCGACCACCCAGTCCGGTACGGGCACCCGCGGGGGCGGCGGCGGATCCCCGGCGACCGCCCCCGGGCCATCGGACAGCAGTACGGCAGCGACGGCGATCAGCACGGCCGCGCCGCACAGCCCGCCGACCCAGTGCCAGGGATCCTGCCGTACGGCGTCCAGAACCCGGGCCAGCGGTCGTGCGAGGCCGCGGCGTTGGCGGCCAGCGAGGCGAACACGGCCACCGCGGCCGCCAGCGCCGCCGCCAGGCGAACGAGGACCTTCCTCAACGCGCCGCGCCTACTGTGCCCCGCGCGGGAAGGAGATCTCTACGCGGCGGTTCTTCTTGCGGCCTTCCTCGGTGCCGTTGTCGGCGATGGGGTAGTCCTCGCTGTACCCGCGGATGTCGAAGGTGATCCCGGGATCGAGCCCCTTAGCGAGCTCCCGCTGCACGGCGTCGGCCCGCTGCTTGGACAGCACCTTGCCGTGCTCGTACGTACCGAGGTTGTCGGTGAACCCGAACACGCGGACCCGGGTCGCCTTCGCGTTGTTGATCTCGGCGGCGATGGCCCGGATGCGGGCGTTGGCCTGCGCGTTGAGGACGGCGCTGTTCTTGGGGAACAGCACCTCCGCCTGGAGCGCGAGCATCACGGTCTCGTTGGTGTCCTGCCGCCGCTCCTCGCCCCCGAGGTCCTCGACGACCTGCGCGATGTCGAGGACCTTGGCGGGCGCGAGGGTCGCGCCCTGGGGCAGCTTGAGTCCGGGCGAGTTGGAGTCGATGGGCACGGGCGCGGACGCGGACGGCTCGGTCCCGGGCGGCACGGCCCCGGGCGTCTCATCGGCCCGCGCGGCGGTCGCGCCGAGGATGTTGGCACCGGTGATGAGCACGACGGCGGCGAGGGTGGTGACGGCCAGGCGGTGGGGGGGTGGTGTCGGGGTCATGGCGTCACCCGGAGATCTTGATGGTGGCGGTGGCGAAGGTGGGGAGGCTGAACAGGACCTCTTCAACGCCCTCAGGAGGGGCCGGGAACTGCATGAACACGCCAATCTCCTTTCCGGGCTGCAGGGCGACCAACCCGGTGCTGCACAGGCAGCGACCATCCGTATCGCGCAGAACGTAGTAGCGCTTCTTCCCCGCCTCGTCGACCAGGGTCGCGCCCGCTACGGAATTGGGACTCCGCCGCGACACCCCCGGTTCGCTGCCCGCCCACGCGGCGGTGTTGCGTGCGACTTCGCCGTCGTTCCTGATGATCCCGCCCACAGTCACGAAGCCACCTCCGTCCCGCCTCGCTTCGTTGATCGCGAAAACCACACCACCGTCGCCCTTCACTTCGGCGAGGGTGACCTTCGGCTCGTCCTGACCGCCATCAGGGGAAGGATCGTTCGTCGGCTGGCTCTTCGTCGGAGCAGACACGGGCGCCTTGCCCTCCGGCTGCTTGCCATCCTCGCCACCGCAGCCGGTCACGGCGAGGGCCAACGCAGCCGCCATGGCGACCGCGGCCACTCCCTGTCGGGCCTTCGTAGTGGACCGAATGCTCATCTGTGCGTTTCCTTGTCTCGTTGTCAGTCGACCAGTTGCACGGTGAAGAGAGTGCGCGCGAGATCCCGCCACGGATCGGGGTTGAGCGGGTCGAAGTGCAGGATCCTGCCGTCGCAGTCGATCTCGATGGGCTGCGGGGTGTCGTCCGGCTCTTCCGGCTCCTCATCGTCACCGGGGGGCGGCGGATCATCGGGTTTGGGTCCCAGCTTGCAGCGAGGCTCGATACTGGCCGTCGCCGTCGCTCCGGCGGAGCTGAGCCCCGGCACGGCAGGGTTGGACGCCGTACGCGTTCCCTGGACCGTGACCCACACCTCGCGCCCAGAAGGGTCGCATTCCTCCACCTCGGCCCGGTTCTCGGCCGCGAAGGCCCGGGCCGCAGCACACGCGCCGTCCGACTTGAACCCCTCGCCGTTGAGGATGTCCTCCCAGTCCTCCCACACGAGGTCCGCGAGGTTGTCCCACGGCGGGGTGTCCCGCATTTCCTGAGCTGCACCGAGCGCGGCGGCGTCCGCTGCTCCCTGGGCGCCGTTCCGCAGATCACCGGCCTGGCCGACGGCGAAGAAGACGATCACAGCAAAGAGCAGGCTCGCCACCATCCACATGTAGATGGGGAAAGCCTGCCCTCGATCGCTCTGGAAATGACCAAGCACTAGCCAGCGGTGATCGAGTCGACCAGCCCGCTGATGCGCGCCGAGATCGCCCCGCCGATCCCCGTAGCCACAATCGCCCCGATGATCGCCACGACCACCAGGATGATCCCCAGGTATTCGAAGGCCGTCTGCCCCCGGTCCTTCGACGAGGCCGCGTACCGACGCTGGATCGTCGAAACCGCCGTGTTGGCCCAGCCGTTCACGCGAACAGTCGCCTTGAGCATGGGATTCCCCTCCGGGTCCGGTGTCGCTGCCGACCGGGGCACGGTATGCCCGGCCGCGGCGGGTCCCCGAGGGTCCCTGGGCCCATCCGCGGGCCCAAAGGCCGCGTCCGCGCCTACGCATGGCGGACCGTTCCCAGCCACAGGGCGATGGCCTCGCTCCGGGTCGCGCTGTGCAGCTTGGCGAAGATGCGGTTGATGTGGTTCTTCACGGTCTTCTCGCTGATGAAGCAGGCCGCAGCGATCTGCTGGTTGCTCATTCCGGATGCGATCAGGTCCATGACCTCTCCCTCCCGCGAACTCAGCCCGAACCCCACGTGGTTGCGCATCCGCTCAGAAGACTGTGCCATACGACGTTGCGTGTGCGAAGGGGTTTGCGCCGGAATCCCGGGGAGTGGACCCCGGGTCGACTCCCGGACCTGGTGGAGCAGGGCGGTCGCCGCCGAGGGGGTGAGGTGGGCGCGGCCCGCCTTGACGTCGTGGACGGCGCTCGCCAGCTGCTCGACGCCGAACTCGCCGTGCACGAGGTACCCGCCCGCGCCCAGGCGCAGCGCCTCGCGCACGATCTCGTCCTCGCGGCTGTACGTCAGCATCACCACCGCCGCGATCCGCGCCAAGTGCGGCAGCGCGGTCAGGCCGTCCACGCCCGGCATCCGGACGTCGAGCAGCACCACGTCCGGCCGGTGCTCCCGGGCCAGCCGCAGGGCCTCGCGGCCGTCGGCGGCCTCCGCCACCACGTCGATGTCCTCGCGCCTGCCGAGCAGGGCGCTCAGGCCCGCCCGGACGACGGGGTTGTCGTCGGCGACCACCACGCGCAGGGGCGGCGGCGGCGCGGCCGGCGGAGGGTAGTGCAGGTCGTCCGGCATGGGTACGGCCTCCTCTCTCCCGTAGGTCAACTGGTGCGTCTGGGTGTCCGGACATCCGGATCATCTGGAACGTCTGGATCAACAGGGGGCGGCTCGGGTCAGGGCTGCCACCGGGAGGTCGAGTCTGACCTCGGTGCCGGTCGCGGTCCGGCCCCTGCCGATCCGGATGCGGGCCCCTATGACGGCGGCCCGCTCGACCATGCCGACCAGTCCGAAGTGACCGGCCCTGCGCAGTTCTTCGAGGCTGGTGCCCGGCGGCAGGCCGCAGCCGTCGTCCAGGACGCTGATGCTCAGTACGTCGTCCACGACTCCCGCCTCCACCACCACGCGGGTTCCGCCGGCGTGCCGGTGGGCGTTCTCCAGGGCTTCCGCCGTCACGGTCAGCAGCTGCCGGGCCACCGCGTGCGGGACGGCGGGAAGTGCGGCCGTGCCCACCGGGCGCAGCTCCGCCGGGAGGCCGGTGCGGTCGGTGAAGTCGCGCAGGCACCGGGCCAGCTCCTCCGCCAGCGGGGCGCCGTCCGCGCCGAGGTCGCCCTCCCGGCGCAGGTCGGCGAGCAGCTCCCGGGACTCGGCGGCGGCCCGGCGGGCCGCGCGGGCGACCAGTTCGGCCTGCTGTCTGACCGTGTCCGGGTCGCTCCGGCCTTCGTCGGCGTGCGCGGCCGAGGCGGCCAGGCCGTCCGCGGCCAGGGCCAGGCCGTGCAGGGTCTTGGCGACGGAGTCGTGCATCTCCCGGGCCAGGCGCTCGCGTTCGGCGGTCACGGCCTCGGTGACGGCGAGCCTGGCCCGGGTCTCGGTGAGCGCCTGGCTGGCCGCGCCGAAGCGGAACATGAGGTTGCGCAGGGTCACCCCGACCGCGCCCGCCGTCAGGCAGAGCGCGGGCAGGATCAGGGGGGCGACCGCCGGGCCCCCGGAACTCCCCTCGGACACCTGGCCCGCCACCTGTCCCGAGACCGGTGCGTCCAGGGCCTGTACGCCGACGACCACGGCGGCCTGCAGCGCCGCGTACACCGCGGATCCGCGCCAGCCGTAGACGAGTCCGGCCAGCAGCGGTGTGCACACCGTCACGAAACCCAGCGGGGATTCCGCGGTGGCGGTGACCAGCAGCAGGCTGCCGAAGAGCATGTCCACGGCCAGCACCCACGGGTGCCGCAGCAGGTAGGGCCCGAACCGCTCCCAGTCGCGGAAGAGGACGTACGAGCCCATGAACGTGACCAGCACCGCCCCGCCGACCAGCCAGCTCGCCGGGCCCGGCGCCGTGCCGCCGAGGGCGAAGGGGGTGCCGAGGGCGATCATCGCCATCCGGAAGCCGAAGACTTGTCTGCACAGGGCTTGGAGGGCGTTCAGCTGGAGGGCGAGGGCCGGGGCTGCGCCCCTCGGGCCCCTGGGGCTCCGCCCCAGACCCCGCGCCTCAAACGCCGGCGAGGCTTGATTCGCCTCCGCGCGCCAGCCGGGGGCCACGACGGCGCTCATCCGGCCGTGAAGGAGTCGAAGTCGACGTTCGTGCCGTAGACGAAGCCGCAGACGAGCAGGATCAGGGTGCCCGGCAGCATGAACGTGGTGACCGCGAAGGTGGCCTTCGGGACGGCGCGGGCCGCCCGCCGACGCGCGTTCTGTGCGTCCGTACGGCGCATGTCGTCGGCGATCTGGATGAGGGTCTCCACGATCGGGGAGCCCAGCTCCTCGCCCTGCTGGAGGGCGGTCACGAACTGCGCGACCTGCTCGGAGTCGTTGCGCCTGCGCAGCTCGTCGAAGGCCTGGCGGCGGCTGACGCCCATGTCCATCTGGCGCAGCGTGATCCGGATCTCGTCGGCCCAGGGGCCCTCGTACTTCTCCGCGACCCGCTCCAGGGCCTGCCGGAAGCCGAGTCCGGCGCTGACGACCACGGCCAGTACGTCGAGGAAGTCGGGCAGGGTCCGCTCGATGTGATCGCGGCGGACCCGGATCGCGGACCAGAGGCCGACCTCGATCCAGAAGAGGCCGAACGCCACCATGAGGGCGGCCAGGACCAGTTGGCCGCGCAGCAGCATGGACAGGGCGCCGAGTGCGCCCAGGAAGCCGTAGACCGCGCGGCGGGCGGCGTAGCGGTCGAGGGTGAGGCCGTGCGGGTTGCCCGCCATGTCGATCTGCTTGCGCTTCTTCGCGACCCGCTTGGGGCCCATCAGGTTCAGGACGGCCGGTGCCCAGCGGATGCCCAGGCGGTCGACGAGGGAGCCGACGGCGGTGGTGCGGGTGGCGCCGATCTCGAGGGCGAGGGCCAGGTCGGAGGGGAGTTTGGTGTCGGCGCGGTACATGCGCAGGCCGTGGAACGCGCCGAAGACGCACAGGCCCGCGGCCAGGGCGAGCAGCAGTCCGATCAGGGGGGTGCTCATACGCGGATCGGCTCCCTTCGGCTCAGACGTCGATCTTGGACAGGCGGCGGATCAGGGCGAAGCCGAGGGTGTAGAGCCCGATGGAGACGATCACGGCGGTCTGCCCGATGAACGCTCCGGTCATCCGGTCCAGGGCCCCGGGCAGTACGGCGTCGACCATCAGCAGCGAGCCGACGCCGATCACCGGGATCGCGTACGCCGTCACCGTCACCTGGGACAGCTGGGTCTTGACCTCCCGCCGGGTCTCCTTGCGCTGCTCCAGGGTGACGGTCAGGTTGCGCAGGGAGCCGACGATCGCCCCGCCCGCGCGGTTGGACAGGACGAGGGTGGTGACGAGGACGACCAGCTCGCGGGAGGGCAGGCGTTCGGTGAGCTCGGTGAGGGCGTCGTCGATGGAGTGGCCGACGGCGAGGCTCTGGGAGACCCGGGCGAGCTCCTCCCCGGCGGGTGCCTCCAGCTCCTCCGCCGCGAGGCTGATGGCCGTACGCAGGGCCAGGCCGGCCTGGGTGGCGTTGGCGAGGATGCGGGACAGCTCGGGGAGCTGGTTGATGAACTTCTCGATCCGCTTGGCCCGCTGCCAGTTGAGGAAGGCGTGGGAGGCCCACAGGCCGATGAGGCCCGCCACCGGCCCGAAGAAGGAGGCGAGGAGGGAGGAGGCGATCAGCCAGACGGCCGCGACGCCCGCGAGCATGTAGACGAAGAACTCGCCGGGGGTGAGGTCGAGCCCGGTGGCCGCGAGCCTCAGCTCGATGCGGCGGCCCAGCCGGGTGCGGCGCAGCCGGCGGTCCAGCTTGCGGAAGCGGCGCCGGCGGCCGCCGGCCTCGATCTGGCTGCTGGACGACAGCCGCTCGATCAGGGCCGCGCGCTCGGCCCGGCCCTTGGCGTAGACGTGCACGCCCATGACCACGAGGAGGCACCCGAGGAGGGTGACTCCGATCGTGAGGAGCACCAGGTTGTTCATGGCGGTGTTCGGCTTCCTGTCTGGGCGGTGCGGGTCGGGCGGTGCGGGTCGGGGCTGCGGGCTTGCGGGCTAGCGGGCGGTGCGGACGGCGAGGTCGATGTCGTCGGCGGCGACGCCGAAGGCCTGCGGGATCGGCTGGTTGTTCATGTAGAGCCGCTCGGCGATGCGACGCGGCAGCGGGTAGTACTCGAAGCGGCCGTAGACCCGCCCGTCGGCGGCCATCGGCTGGGCGGCGTACCGGCAGACGGTGATGATCCGGAACGGTTCGCGGCCGTGGGAGTCGAGGATGGAGATCTCGGTGATGCGGCGGGAGCCGTCGGCGAACCGGGTCAGCTGGACGACGACGTGCACGGCACTGTTGATCTGGTCCTGGAGGGCCTCGAAGGGGACTTCCACCTCGGACATCGACGCCAGCGTCTGCAGGCGCATCAGGGCGTCCTCGGAGCTGTTGGCGTGGACGGTGGCGAGGGAGCCGTCGTGGCCGGTGGACATGGCCTGGAGCATGTCGAGGGTCTCGCCGCCGCGGACCTCGCCGACGATGATGCGGTCGGGGCGCATGCGCAGGGAGTTGCGGACGAGGTCGCGGATGGTGATGCGGCCGTTGCCCTCGACGTTCGGGGGCCGGGACTCGAGCCGGATGACGTGGGCCTGCTGGAGCTGGAGTTCGGCGGAGTCCTCGATGGTGATGATCCGCTCGTGCTCGGGGATCAGCCCGGACAGCGCGTTGAGGAGGGTGGTCTTCCCGGTGCCGGTGGCCCCCGAGACGATGACGTTCAGCTTGGCCTGGACGAGGCCGGAGAGCAGGAGCAGCATCTGCTCGTCGAGGGAGCCCAGGCCGATCATCTCGTGGAGGGTGAAGGCCCGGGGGAAGCGGCGGATGGTGAGGGTGGCGCCGGTCAGGGACAGCGGCGGGATGATGACGTTGACGCGCTCGCCGCTGGGCAGGCGGGCGTCGACCATCGGATTGGCCTCGTCCACGCGGCGGTTGACGGTGGAGACGATCCGCTCGATGGTCTGCATCAGCTGCTCGTGCGAGGCGAAGCGCAGCGGGAGCTGCTCGACCCGGCCGGCCCGCTCGACGTAGATCCGGTCGGGGCCGTTCACCATGATCTCGGAGATGGAGGCGTCCTCGAGGAGCGGTTCGAGCACGCCGAGGCCGAGGGCCTCGTCGACGACCCGGCGGATCAGCTGGGAGCGCTCGACGGTGGAGAGCACCGGGCCCTCGCGGCTGATGATGTGCCCGAGGACGCGCTCCAGGCGGGCCCGGCGCTCGGCGGGTGCGAGCGCGGACATCTCGGCGAGGTCGATCTCCTCCAGCAGCTTGGCGCGGTAGGAGGCCACCAGGTGGCCGTCCTCGCGGGTGCCGTGCTGGTCCTCCTGGGTGTGGACGCGGGCGCGCAGGCTCATCAGTCGTCTCCGTCGAAGGGCATGGTGGACGTCCGGGACACGGAGCCCAGGTCGAGGAGGCCGGGGAGTACGGTCGGGATCCGGACCGTGGCGGTGTAGGTGACCCGGTCGCCGCCGGGGCCGCCGGCGAGCGAGGGGCGGAGCCAGCCGCTGACGGCGGCGCGGCCCGCGGCCGCACCGCCCTCGCCGTGCAGGGAGTCCATACGGGCGGCGGTACGGGCCGCGGTGCCGGCCTGCTGGGCGGCGTAGGCGATGATCCCGACCTGGATGCCGATGAGGGCGACCAGCAGGAGAACGGGCAGCCAGCCCAGGTATTCGAGGGCGACCTGTCCGCGGTCCCGGGCGGTGGCGCGGGGTCGCACCGTGCGCGCGGTGCCGCTCATGTCAGTCGACCTCCTCGTAGACGGCGGCGGCCTTGGCCTCGACGGTCCAGGGCATGTTGAACAGGCCGGGGGCGAGGACCGGAACGGTGAGCCGGACGGTCGCGTGGACGACGGGGTCGCCGCCGCAGTCCGTCGAGACCTCCCAGGCGCTGCCCACGTGCCGGCTGGCGGCCGCGCCGCAGTCGTCGCCCACGGCCCCGGCCCGCGCCGCCTGGTCGGCGGCGTTCCCCGCGAGCGTGTAGGTGTAGCCGAGGACGACGCACTGCCACATCACCATCAGGATCAGCAGGATGTACGGGAACATCCCGAGGAACTCGAAGGTCGTCGAGCCCCGGTCGTCCCGCGCACCCCGCCCTCCCCCGCTGTCCACGTCGTCCCGGTCGTCCCGGTCCCGCCCGCGTCTTCGGGCCGGCAT
Organism: Streptomyces sp. NPDC037401; assembly: GCF_055602345.1. NCBI lineage: Bacteria > Bacillati > Actinomycetota > Actinomycetes > Kitasatosporales > Streptomycetaceae > Streptomyces > Streptomyces sp. NPDC037401. The sequence goes on along the minus strand of NZ_JBVJWO010000026.1, from coordinate 13,805 downwards.
CAGGCGTGTCAGGCGTATCCGCCGCATCAGTCGGCCCTCCGCTTCCACAGTCCGATGGATCCGCGGTCCCCGCCGGGCAGGGCCAGCTGCCCGCCGCGCCCGGAGCCGCGGCCGGAACCCCGCCCGGCACCCCTGCCCGCGCCGCGGCCGCTGCCCCGGCCGGCCGGCAGGGCCGGTGCCCCGGGGACCTCCTCCGGGCCCTTGACCAGGCCCAGTTCCCCGGCGAGGCCCCACAGCGCCTGCTTGACCGTGGACCGGTTGTCGAGGTCCTGTACCCGGCCCGCGTCCACGACCCCCTGGAGTTCCTTGTAGGCCGAGGGGACCGGGGTCCGGGTCACCCGGGTCTTGGTGATCTTCTCGACGAGGGAGGGCTGGATCTCGGTGTGCTTGGTCCAGCGGTTGACGACCATCGCCGTCTCCTCCGCCTTGCGCACCTGGAGCCGCTCCCACATGCGGACCATCCGCTTGGCGGCGCGGACGGCGACCACGTCCGGCGTCGTGACCAGCACGGCCGTGTCGGCCATCTCGATCGCGGCGGCGTTCGCGCCGTTCATCTGGGTGCCGCAGTCCACGACGACGAGCTCGTATCGGTTGCGCAGGGCGCTGACGACCTGCCGGGCGGCCCGGTCGTCGACCTCCTCGCCGCGCTCCCCCTCGCCGGGGGCCAGCAGCAGGGCGAGACCGGTCTTGTGCTCGTACACCGCGTCCTGGAGGACCCGGGGGGAGATGTCCTGGATGCCGGCGAGGTCGGCGAGCGAGCGCCGGAACTGCACGTCCAGGTACGAGGCGACGTCGCCGGCCTGGAGGTCCATGTCGACCAGGGCGGTACGCCGTCCCGAGGCGGCCGCCGCCAGGGCCAGCTGGACCGCGCACAGGGTGGTGCCGACCCCGCCCTTGGCGCCGGAGACGGTGACGACCTTGCCGCCCGGCCCGGTGATCACGTCGGCGCCCCGGCCCAGGTGGCGCCGTACGCCCACGGACCACTGGGCCGCCGCCTGGACCCGGGCGGCCAGTTCCTCGTACGACAGCGGCAGGGCGATCAGTCCGCGCGCGCCGGAGTCCATGGCGGCCGAGAACAGCGCGGGACCGGCGTCCGCGCTGACCAGGACGACGCCCACCGCCGGGAAGCGCAGGGCGACTTCGCGGATCAGCTCCAGTGCGGGCACCGGGCCGATCCGCTCGTGGACGAGGACGACCTCGGGGAGCTCGTCGAGGGATTCGGCGGCCAGCCGGGCGAGGGTGTCGAGGAGCAGCGTGGAGTCGGCCACCGGCGGGCCGGGCTCGGCGGCGGGGAGCTGGCTGAGGAGGGTGGTGATGGAGCGGGCGGCGTCCGGGTCGCCGACCGCCGGGAGGATTCGGGTGGTCATCCGTGCCTCACTTGTCCCCGGTCAGGGTGTACCGGCGGTCGTCGGGCGCGACGGTGCTCTGGTCGCCGGGTGCCACCAGTGCCAGGCGGACGTGTTCGGCGAAGGACGCGCCGTACGAGACCCGCTGGGTGTCCTTGTGGCCGATGGCGAAGGTGATCGGGACGGTCTCCTCGTCGCCGCGGCGGCCCTCGTCCTTCTCGGTGCGGCTGAGGGTGCCGACGCTGACGACGCGGGCGTTGGCGACGAGGGTGACGACGAGGCCGTCGGTGGACTTCTGGCCCTTGAAGGAGCCGATGATGTTGACCCGGTCGTCGGGGCGGATCTTGCCCGCGACGCCGGTGGAGGCGTCGATCAGGATCGAGATCTCCTGCTCGCCCGCCTTGAGCTTCGGCAGGTCCGTGATCATGTCGGCCTGGAGCAGGGAGCCGGACTTGAGCGTGGTGAGGGTGGTCTTCCTGCGCAGGACGGACAGGTCCGTGACCGCGGTGTCGGACAGCCACCGCCTGGGGATCTTGACCTGCTTGAAATCGCTCTCCTTGAGCTCGCCGTACGGGGCGATGTCCCGTGCGGCGCGGTAGGCGACCACCTCCGGTCCGACCTTCGAATTGACGTCGCTGATCACCGACAGCACCCCGGCGAAGGCGCCGAGCGCGCACAGGACGGAGAGGAGGAGCAGGATCACACCGCGCCGCTGACGTGAGTTCATGAGCCGGGACTACCTCGCCGTTCGTCGATCAGTCGATCAAGAGGTCGGGGACAGGGGGGCGGCGAGCGGAGCGGCGCAGAAGCCGCAGCGGTCGCCTATCAGTTCCAGGCCGCACCAGCGGCACTCCTCGCGCCGGACGGATGCGACGAGCTGGTACAGCACGGAGATGTCGGGGATGGCGGCGGCGAACTCGACCAGCCGCGAAGTGGCCCACCAGCCCGCCGAGTCGGCGGGCAGCGGGGCCTCGAGCACCCCCTGGACCTTCCAGGCCGGGGCCAGGTCGGAGGCCACCCACTCGGAGGCGAGCTGGCCGCGGGCGAAGGTGAGCTGGGTGCCGAAGTCGGGGCCGGGCGGCAGCTCCGGCCGGGCGTGCCCGCCGCCCGAGCCGCCGCCGGTCAGTTTGACCAGGTGCGGGCGCGGGTTGGCGAGTACGGCGAACTGGGAGCCGGGGACCCAGGACTTGGCGTGGGTCTTGAGGCTGACGGGTACGCGGTCGAGCCGGGCCACCGAGCCCAGCAGGGCGCCGGCGTAGACGTAGTGGGACAGCAGCCGGGCCGCGGAGGCGAGCACCCCGGGGCTGAAGTCGCAGACGGAGAGCTGGCGCAGCTGACGCACCAGCAGGGCCACGCCCAGGGGCGGCAGGTCGATGTCAAGGAGCGCGATCCGGTCACTCTCGAGGATCGCCCGAACGGTGTGCAGGCGTCGCGAGAAGGCGACCGGAAGGGAGGACGGGAGGACCGCGAGGACGTACCCGTGGCGCTCCAGCAGACCGGTCATCTCGGCGAGCGAGCCCTCCAGTCCGGTCTGCTCCGGCGACTGGAGTGCGACGGCCGGCGGAGTGTGCCGGTCGGCGGCGGGCAGCACCAGATCGGCACTGGTCACAGCGATGGCGATCGGCATGTGAATCCCCCATTCACCCCGTGCAATGCGGCCGCCGCGCATGCTGCGCGACCGCAAATGATCACTGCTCGGCCCTCCTGCCCCAGCACCTTATCCGCGTCTTAAGGGTCCGGGCAGGGCCTTGTTCTTTCCCGTGGACTCCGCTTTTCGGTCGCTGGCTGATTTACCTCTGCCAATTCGGCAACAAATACGGTCACTCCCGACACCGCCCTCCCCGGTGTGCGCGATGTCGGTACTCACTCTTGACACGAGCATTGGTCTGGACCAACTTGGGTGCGGGCGCCCCCAGTTCACTTCCACACCCCGGCCGTCCGTCACTCCCACCCCTCCCCGCCGTTCCCCCGCCCCTTCCCCTCCTTCCCCCCCCACCCCCTCCCCTCACCGGCTCCCCCCACTGGAGTTCCCCGTGAACCGCATACGCTCCCTCGCCCTCCTCGCCGCCGGAGTGCTCGTCACCGGCGGGCTCACCGGCCTCGCCGTCGGCACCGCGCAGGCCGCCGACATCGATGTCGCCCGCAACGGCGGCTTCGAGTCCGGCCTCACCCACTGGACGTGTACGGCGGGCAGCGGCACCGCCGTCTCGTCCCCGGTCCACGCCGGGGCCGGCACCCTCAGGGCCGCCCCGTCCGGCCAGGACAACGCCCGTTGCTCGCAGGTCGTCACCGTCAAGCCCGGCTCCACGTACACGCTGAGCACCTGGGTGCAGGGCTCGTACGTCTACCTCGGCGCGAGCGGCACCGGCACGCAGGACGTGTCGACCTGGACGCCCGGCTCCGGCGGCGGCTGGCAGAAGCTGTCGACCACCTTCACCACCGGCGCGAACACCACGCAGGTGACCGTCTACACGCACGGCTGGTACGGCCAGCCCGCCTACCTCGCCGACAGCTTCAGCGTGTTCGGACCGGACGGGGGCGGACCCACCGACCCCGGCCCGACGATCCCCGGCGCCCCCTCCGGCCTGGCCGTGGGCGGGGCCACCCCGTCCTCCCTGAACCTGTCCTGGAACGCCGTCCCGGGCGCCACCGGCTACCGCGTCCACCAGAACGGCACGCAGGTCGCGGACGTGTCCGGCACGAGCCACACCCGTACCGGGCTGGCCGCCTCGACCACGTACTCCTTCCAGGTCAGCGCGTACAACGCGGCGGGCGAGGGCCCCAAGTCCAGCCCGCCCGTCAGCGGCACCACGTCCCCCGGCGGCACCGACCCCAACCCGACCGTGCCCAGGCACGCCGTGACCGGCTACTGGCAGAACTTCAACAACGGCGCGACCGTGCAGAAGCTCTCCGACGTCCAGTCGCAGTACGACATCATCGCCGTCTCCTTCGCCGACGCCACCGCCACGCCCGGCGCGATCACCTTCAACCTCGACTCGGCCGGCCTCGGCGGCTACACCGTCGCCCAGTTCAAGGCGGACATCGCCGCGAAGAAGGCCGCCGGGAAGTCCGTCATCCTCTCCATCGGCGGCGAGAAGGGCACCATCACGGTCAACGACTCCGCCTCCGCGAACAACCTCGCCGACTCGGCGTACGCGCTGATGCAGGAGTACGGCTTCAACGGCATCGACATCGACCTGGAGAACGGCCTCAACGCCACGTACATGACCCAGGCGCTGCGCTCCCTGTCGGCGAAGGCGGGCCCCTCGCTCGTCATCACGATGGCCCCGCAGACGATCGACATGCAGTCGACGTCGAACGGCTACTTCCGGACGGCGCTCAACATCAAGGACATCCTGACCGTCGTCAACATGCAGTACTACAACAGCGGCTCGATGAACGGCTGCGACGGCAAGGTCTACTCGCAGGGCTCGGTGGACTTCCTCACCGCGCTGGCCTGCATCCAGCTGGAGGGCGGCCTCGACCCCTCGCAGGTCGGCATCGGCGTCCCGGCCTCCCCGAGCGGCGCGGGCAGCGGCTACGTCTCCCCGTCTGTCGTCAACAACGCCCTGGACTGCCTGACCCGCGGCACCGGCTGCGGCTCCTTCAAGCCGTCGAAGACGTACCCGTCGCTGCGCGGCGCGATGACATGGTCCACCAACTGGGATGCAAAGGCAGGAAACGCCTGGTCCAACGCGGTGGGTCCGCACGTGCACAACCTGCCGTAGGCGATAGCTGTGGGGGGTGGCGCCGGGCGGGCGGCGAGAGCGCGGTCCACCCGGCGCCACCATGGCCGGATCCGGGCTCTTGACCGGGACATGCCATAGGCGCACGCTGTGCGCGTCCGCACGGAGCCACCCCCACACTCCACACCCAGGAGATCGCATGCGGCTACGCATCCGCGGCAGCCGAGGACGGAAGGCCGCCGCGATGGCGGCCGTACTCGCACTCGCGCTGGGCGCACCCGCCCTCGGCACGAGTGCCACGGCCTCTGCTCCCCCCACCCCTTCCACCGCCACGCAGGACGAGGCGATCGTCCAGTACACGATCCACGGGCCGGCCACACCGGCCGACCGGACCGCGCTGCTGGCGTACGGCGTCTCGATCGACGAGGTCCACGACCACACCGTCGTCGTCAGCGCCGACACCCTGCAGGCCAAGAAGCTGCGCCAGCGCGGCTACAAGCTCACCGCCCTGGCCGGCCCGCCGCAGCGCAGCGCCCCCGGCGTGGCCGTGACCCCGATGGACTTCCCGTCGGCGGACTCCAGGTACCACAACTACGCCGAGATGAGCGCGGAGATCGACCAGCGCATGGCGCAGTACCCGAACATCATGAGCAAGCGGGTGATCGGGAAGTCGTACCAGGGCCGCGACCTCGTCGCGATCAAGATCAGCGACAACGTCGGCACGGACGAGGCCGAGCCCGAGGTGCTCTTCACGCACCACCAGCACGCCCGCGAGCACCTGACCGTCGAGATGGCGCTCTACCTGCTGCGCGAGTTCGGCGAGGACTACGGCACGGACGCGCGGATCACCAACATGGTGAACAACCGCGAGATCTGGATCATCCCGGACCTCAACCCGGACGGCGGCGAGTACGACATCGCCTCCGGCTCGTACCGGTCCTGGCGCAAGAACCGGCAGCCGAACTCCGGCTCGTCCTACGTCGGCACCGACGAGAACCGCAACTGGAACTACAAGTGGGGCTGCTGCGGCGGCTCCTCCGGCAGCAAGGGCTCCGAGACCTACCGCGGCACGGCCGCGGAGTCCGCGCCCGAGGTGAAGGTCGTCTCCGACTTCGTGCGCAGCCGGGTCGTGGGCGGCAAGCAGCAGATCAAGACGGCCATCGACTTCCACACGTACAGCGAGCTGGTGCTGTGGCCGTACGGCTACACCTACAGCGACACCGCACCCGGCCTGACGGCGGACGACCTCGGCGCGTTCAAGGCGGTCGGCCAGAAGATGGCGGCGAGCAACGGCTACACGCCGGAGCAGTCCAGCGACCTCTACATCACCGACGGCACGATCGACGACTGGCTGTGGGGCGCGCAGAAGATCTTCGGCTACACCTTCGAAATGTACCCGGCGAGCTCGGGCGGCGGCGGCTTCTACCCGCCCGACGAGGTGATCGAGCGCGAGACCAGCCGGAACCGCGACGCGGTGCTCCAGCTGCTGGAGAACTCGGACTGCATGTACCGCTCCATCGGCAAGGAGGCGCAGTACTGCAGCTGACCCGGTGACGGGCCGCTGCGGACGGACGGGGGTGCCGGTGTTCCGGCGCCCCCGTCCGGCGTCTTCCGGCGTCTTCCGGCCGGTCCTAGCCGAGGACGGCGAGCGCGTCGATCTCGATCAGCAGGCCGGCCGGCAGGCCCACGTACACGGTGGTACGGGCGGCCGGGGCCTCCTTGAGGCCCTGCTCGGCGAAGTAGGCGTCGTAGATCTCGTTCATCTCGGCGAAGTGCGCGGTGTCGGTGAGGTAGACGCGGATCATCATCACGTCGTCCCAGCCGGCGCCGCCCGCGGTGAGGACGGAGCGGACGTTCTCCAGGGTCTGGAGCGTCTGCTCCCGCAGGGTCGGCCCCGCGGGAGTCGGCGGCTGCCCCGGAACGGCCGGCAGGAAGCCGACCTGCCCGGCGACCTGGAGGATGTTCCCCTTGCGCACGCCGTGCGAGAACGTCGCGGGCGGGGCGGTGTGCGTGGGCGGCGTGACAGGGGTCTTCTCCGTCATGGCGTTCCTCCGGAGTAGTCGTGGCTGATGGCCTCCGCGGTACGGCGTACCAGCGGCAGGAGTGCGAGCAGCTCGTCCGCCGGGACGAGGGCGCTGGGGGCGGAGAGCGACATCGCGGCGACCGCCCGCCCGTCCGGTCCGCGCACGGGCGCCGCCACGCAGTTGACCGTCTCCTCGTGCCCGCCGAGGTCGGCCGCCCAGCCCTGGGCCCGTACGGTCTCCAGCTCGCGCAGGAAGGCGGCGGCGTCCGGGGTGGACCGGGCCGTGTACGCCGGGTAGTCCAGGCGCTCGGCCAGGGCGCGCCGCTCGGCGGCGGGCAGGTCGGCGAGGAGCAGCTTCGCGACGGCGGCGACGGTCACGGCCACGGGCTTGCCTATGCGCGAGTACATGCGGACCGGGTAGCGGCTGTCGACCTTGTCGATGTACAGGACCTCGTCGTCCTGGTGCACGGCGAGGTGGACGGTGTGCCCGGTCTGCTCGCCCAGCGCGACGAGGTGCGGGTGGGCGCTCTCGCGCACGTCGAGGTGCTCGAGGGCCTCCGCGGCGAGGGTGAACAGACGGGCGCCGAGCCGGTAGCGCCCGTCGGGGCGGCGGTGGACGATGCGGTGCTCGTGGAGGGTGCGCAGCAGCCGGAGCGCGGTGCTCTTGTGCACGTCGAGCTCGGCGGCGACCTGCCCGAGGTCGGCGGGGCCGCGGGCGAGGAGGGGCAGGATCGCGAGCGCCCTGCCGAGTGACTGACTCATGACGTTCCCGTCCTGCGGCTGCGTTGACCCGTCGTCACGCGGGATGTTAGACAGCATGCGGCGGCACACGCAACGCACGTTGCGCAACACGCAACGGAACGCACGGACCTACACGGAGGCGGCACCCATGGGCAGCGACGCACGCGAGGTGCTCGGCGCACTTGCGCAGGAACCGGTCGACCACCGCTTCAAGGGACTCCCGCCGGACGCCGAGGCGGCCGCCCTCACCGTCGGCGCGCTCGCCGCCCAGCGCCGGGACCTGTTCACCGGCGGGTTCACCACCCCCGTCCTCACCCTCGACGCCGAGGCCCTGGAGCACAACCTCCGCGCCCTGGAGACGTACAGCACCCGCCACGGCCTGGCCTTCGCCCCGCACGGCAAGACCTGCATGGCGCCGCAGCTGTTCGAGCGTCAGCTCGCCCACGGCGCCTGGGGGATCACGGCCGCCGTGCCCCACCAGGCCCGCGTCTACCGCGCCTTCGGCATCGAGCGGATCTTCCTCGCCAACGAACTCGTCGACGCCGCCGCCCTGCGCTGGGTCGCCGCCGAGCTCGACGCCGACCCCCGGTTCCGGTTCGTCTGCTACGTGGACTCCGTGCGCGGCGTCGAGCTGATGGACCGCGCCCTGCGGGAGGCCGCGGCCGGCCGGCCCCTCGACGTCGTCGTCGAGCTCGGCGCCGGCGAGGGCGCCCGCACCGGGGCCCGTACGGAAGCCGACTGCCGGGCCGTCGCCGACGCGGTCGCCCAGGCGCCCACGCTGCGCCTGGTGGGCGTCGCCGGATACGAGGCCGAGGTGCCGGACGCCGACGCCGAGAGGGTCCACGCCTGGCTGCGGCGCCTGACCGCCCTCGCCGTCGACTTCGACAAGGACGGCCGGTTCGGCGCGGACCTCGACGAGATCGTCGTCAGCGCCGGCGGCAGCGCGTGGTTCGACGCCGTCGCCGACGAGTTCGCCGCGCTCCCGCCGCTGTCCCGGCCCGTGCTCAGGCTGCTGCGCTCCGGCGCGTACGTCTCCCACGACCACGGCTGGTACACCCGCCTGACCCCCTTCAACCGGATCCCCGCCGAGGGCGGGCTGCGCCCGGCGTTCCGGCTGTGGGCCCAGGTCGTCTCCCGCCCCTCGCCCGGCCAGGCCTTCGTCAACGCGGGCAAGCGGGACGTCGCGTACGACCTCGGGCTGCCGGAGGTCGCCGCCGTCCGCGACCCCCTCGACGGCACCGAGCGGCCCGCCGACGGCATCCGCGTCGTCAAGCTGTCCGACCAGCACGCCTGGCTGGAGACCGACTCGGCCGACGCCCTCGACGTCGGGGACTGGGTCGCGCTCGGCATGTCGCACCCGTGCACGATCTTCGAGAAGTGGCAGCTGATCCCCGTCGTCGAGGCGGACGGGACGGTGTCCGACTACGTCCGCACCTTCTTCTAGGAGCCCGCGGTGGACCTCGTGCTGCGCGGGGCCCGGATCGCCGACGGCACCGGCGGGCCCTCGTACGCGGCGGACGTCGCCGTGCACGAGGGCCGCATCGCCGGGATCGGCCGCTTCCGCAGCGGCGGGCGCCGGACCCTCGACGTCACCGGGCTGGTCCTCGCGCCCGGCTTCGTCGACATGCACGCGCACAGCGACCTCGCGCTGCTGCGCGACCCCGACCACAGTGCGAAGGCCGCCCAGGGCGTGACCCTGGAGGTACTCGGCCAGGACGGCCTGTCGTACGCGCCCGTCGACGACCGCACCCTCGGCGAGGTCCGCGCCGCCGTCGCCGGCTGGAACGGCGACGGCTCGGACCTGGACCTGGACTGGCGCACGGTCGGCGAGTACCTCGACCGGCTCGACCGCGGCGTGGCCGTCAACGCCGCCTACCTCGTCCCGCAGGGGACCGTCCGCGCGTACGCCGTCGGCTGGACCGACCGCCCGGCCGGCCCCGCCGAGCTGGACCGGATGCGGCAGCTGGTCGCGGAGGGCCTGGAGCAGGGCGCCGTCGGCATGTCCTCGGGGCTCACGTACACCCCCGGCATGTACGCGGGCGACGCCGAACTGACCGAGCTGTGCCGGGTGGTGGCGCGGTACGGCGGCTACTACTGCCCGCACCACCGCTCGTACGGGCGCGGGGCGCTGCGCGCGTACGCCGAGATGGTCGGGCTGACCCGGGAGGCCGGCTGCGCCCTCCACCTGGCGCACGCCACCATGAACTTCCCCGAGAACGAGGGCCGCGCGGACGAGCTGCTGGCCCTGCTGGACCGGGCGCTGGCCGACGGCTCGGACATCACCCTCGACACGTACCCGTACACCCCCGGCTGCACCACGCTCGTCGCGCTGCTGCCGTCGTGGGCGAACGAAGGCGGCCCGGCGGCGGTGCTGGAGCGGCTCGCGGACCCGGCGGCCGCCGAGCGGATCCGCGTCTCGCTGGAGGTGGAGGGCGCCGACGGCTGCCACGGCGTGCCGGTGGACTGGTCGGCGATCGAGATCTCCGGGGTGTCCGACCCGGCCCTGTCCGCGCACGTGGGACGGCGGGTCGACGGCTGGGAGACGGCCCGCCGGCTGCTCCTCGAGGACCGGCTGCGCCCCACGGTCCTGCAGCACGTGGGCCACGAGGAGAACGTCCGCACGATCATGCGCCACCGGGCGCACACCGGGGGCTCGGACGGCATCCTCCAGGGCGCCAAGCCGCACCCGCGGGCGTACGGCACCTTCCCCCACTACCTCGGGCGGTACGTCCGCGAGCTGGGCGTGCTCTCGCTGGAGGAGTGCGTCGCCCACCTGTCGGGCCGGCCGGCGGCCCGGCTGCGGCTGCCGGACCGGGGGCTGGTGCGCGAGGGGTACCGGGCGGACCTGGTGCTCTTCGACCCGCAGACGGTCGCGGCGGGCTCGACGTACGAGTCGCCGCGGACGCTGCCGCGGGGCATCCCGCACGTCCTGATCGACGGCCGGTTCGTGATGCGGGACGGGCGGCGCACGGACGTGCTCGCGGGCCGGTCGATCCGGCGAACGGCCTGATCCCGGCGGCACCCGCCCGCCTACGATGGACGCCATGGCCGCCTTCGTCCCTCCTGCCCTGTTTTTCCTGGTCTTCTGCCTCAGCGTGCGGGAGGACCGCCGCCGCTTCCGCAACGCCGTCCTGCTCGGGCTGACGTTCATCACGCTCGCCTTCGCGCTGGTGCTCCAGATCGCCTCCCTGCCGCCGCTCCCCGCGCAGGTCCTGCTGCTGGCGGTCTTCGCGATCCCGGTCCTCGGCACGGTCGCGCTGGGCGTCTTCCTGGTCGCCAACGGCGTGACGATGGTCCGCAAGGAGGGCCGCCGCCCGGCCAACCTGCTCTCGCTGCTCGCCGGACTCGGCATCTTCGTGATGATCGGCCTGCTGATCGCGGTGGGCACGAGCGGCAGCCCGCTGCTCGACGGCTTCGTCATCACGCTGACGTTCGTCGTCGCCTACGTGTCGTTCATCTTCCTCTGCTTCCTCGGCTACGCCTTCATGTACGGGCGGATCAAGGTGCGCGGCGACGTCGACTACGTGGTGATGCTGGGTTCCGGCCTGATCGGCGGGGAGCGCGTACCGCCGCTGCTGGCCTCCCGCCTGGAGAAGGGCCGGCAGATCCACCGGGCCCAGACGGCCCGCGGCGGCCGTCCCCCGCTGATGCTGACGTCGGGCGGCCAGGGCCCGGACGAGAAGCTGCCCGAGGCCCTCGCGATGGCGAACTGGCTGCGCGAGCGGGGCGTCCCCGAAGAGCACCTGCGGCTGGAGGACCGCTCGCGGACGACGACGGAGAACATGGCCTTCAGCCGCACCCTGATGACGGCGGAGAACCCGCAGTACCGGTGCGTGGTCGTCACCAACGACTTCCACGCCTTCCGCGCGGCGATGACGGCCCGCCGCGAGGGCGTCAACGGCCAGGTCCTCGGCTCCCCGACGGCCCGCTACTTCTGGCCGAGCGCCACCATCCGCGAGTTCGTCGCGGTCTTCTGGGAACACAGGGCGGCGAACCTCTCCATCTGCGCGTCCCTGATCGCACTCGGCACCCTGGCGACGCTGCTCGGCCTCTGACTCACGGCCGCCGGTCCAGGCGCCGGCGGCCGGCGCGCCTGCGCAGGCTCTGGCGGATCCGGCCAAGGACGGGAACCCGGTCATCCCGCCATTGCCACACGCAGGGACGGCGGAACGACCGGTCGCCGCACCGCGGCTCCCCCCTTCGGAGCCGCGGTGCGGGGCGGGGAGGCGGCCGGTTACTGGCGCTGCCAGAGCGCCGGGACGGCCGGCGGCTCCCAGCCGGTCTGGGCCTGGTGGCCCTGGAGGCAGCGGTAGCTCGCACCGCCGTACGTGACCACGTCACCGGCCTTGTAGACCTTGCCGGCCGCCCACGTGCCGCCGGGCTCGGGCTCCGGACCGGGGCCAGTGCCGCTGGTCTTCAGGGTCAGGCCGTAGTTCTGCAGCAGCGGGTTGAGCGGCTGGAAGAACGTCGTACCGCCGCTGGAGCAGTTGCCGGAGCCGCCGGAGGTGACGCCCTGCGCCTGGCTGCCGGAGATGTACGAGCCGCCCGAGTCGCCCGGCTCGGCGCACACCGTCGTACGCGTCACGCCGGAGATGGTGCCCTCGGGGTAGGTCACGCTCGTGTTGTGCTGCTGGATGGTGCCGCAGTGCCAGCCGGTGGTCGAGCCGGAGCGGCAGACCGAGGAGCCGACGGGCTGCAGGACCGAGCCGGTGACCTGTACGTTCGCACCGCCGCTGCCCTTCACGTACGGCGTCGAGGTCCACTGGCTGTTGGCGGCGACCCACGCCATGTCGTTGCCGGGGAAGACGGAACCCTGGAACGAGCCCTGCGCCACCTGGTTGTAGCCGCTGGTCGTCTGACCGGCCCGGCCGCAGTGCCCGGCCGTGGCGAAGCCCTGGGTGGTGCCGCGGGTGACCGCGAAGCCGACCGAGCAACGGCCGCCCCCGCCCATGTAGTACGCGTCCCCGCCCCGGATGTCGTACAGCGGGCGCGGCCCCTCGGCGGCCCGCACCACCCGCACGTCCGCGGCGCGCAGCCCGGCCCGCGCGACCACGCGCGCCGCGGCCCCGGCCCGGGTCTCCTCCACCACCAGGGTGTTGGCCCTGGTGTCCACGTACCGCACCGGCGTCTCGGCGGTGGCGGCCCGGTCCAGTGACCCCTTGGCGGCCTCCAGAGAGGCGAGGCTGCGGCCGACGACCACGGCGCGTGCCCCGGCGGCCCGTATCGCCCCGGCGTCGGCGGCGCGGGTGGTGGCGACGGTCAGCGTGCCGGACTCGGCGCCGTCGACCCAGGCCCCGGCGAAGGCGGTCCTCAGCCGGTCGCGGAGCCGCGCGGCGACGGCCCCCGCCTCGGCCTCGTTGCCGAGGCGGGCGACGGCCTGCGCCCGCGTCAGCCCGAGGTCGCGCTGCATGGCGCCGAGCACCTCGGGCTGGGCGGACGCGGCACCGAGCGCGACGGCGGCGGACTTCACGCCGGGCGCGGCGGCCTGTCCGCTGCCCTGCATCCCGGCCACCACCATCCCGGCGGCGACCATGGCGGTACACGCCGCGCGGGCGTGTCGTCGAAGCATGGGGGATCTCCTCGTTCGGAGTGTCAGTGGGGATGCCCGCACCGTAGAACCCCGAACTCCCGCCTGGTACCTACCACTTGTCCCCTCCCACGACGTTATGCCCGTCCGCTGCGCTTGGCTTGGGCGGGGGCCGCTGGTCCGGCTGGCGCCGGCGGGGGGCTGCGCCCGCGCTCCGCGCGGGCTGGGGATACCCACCCGCACCACCCGTGCGGCCGGGAGGGCAACGCTGAGGTCCCCCAGTGGGCGGTTGCCCGCCGTCGGCGGCTTCCCCGCCGTGCACACCTCCGTCTTGCGGCCTCACGGCCGCCCCGCCGAGCTCTGCTGCAGACAAGCGTCCGCCGCCAGTCGGCCGCGGCCGTGTAGCGATCTGCCGCGTGCCCTTCCGCCCGAAGGGCGGGCCGCGCCCCCGACCCCGCTCCACGGGCCCAGGGGGACCGGCA
>NZ_JBVJWO010000025.1:82904-115792 GCF_055602345.1 Streptomyces sp. NPDC037401 | reverse complement strand
CCCAGCTCCTTCTGGATCAGCCCCTCCTGGATACCGACCAGCGCAGTCGCGTGGGTCAGGTTCGGGAAGTAGCCGATCCGGACCTTGTCGGCCGAAAGCTTCTTACCGGTGGCCGCGACGTTCTTCGCGTCCTTCTTCTCATCCCTGGCCTCGGAACCGTAGCCGCAGGAGGCGAGCGCGCCGATCAGCAGCGGCAGGGCGGCAGCGGCGACGAAGCTGCGGCGCAGGGTGGCGCGGGTGGTACGGGCAGCAGACACGGGAGGGTTTCCTCTCGATGCGTCACCTGATGTGACGTCTTCGTTCGTGGAACAAGGTCAGGTCGAAGGCGGTCAGCGCACACATCGCGCCACCCCTCCCTGGCCGCTGCCGAGGGCACCGCTGCCCACGCGGCCGCCCTCCTTGGCGAAGTCCGTGTAGAAGTCGGCAGGCATGATCAGAAATCCCACCCGTCGTCGTCCCGTGCGGCCTGGTCGGCCGTGTGGGCGCGGGAGGCGAAGGACTCGCCCGCCATGCCCGCCGCCAGGGTGGTTCCGTCGGCCGGGTCGATCAGCAGGAACGATCCGGTGCGGCGCGAGTCGGCGTACGCGTCGAGCGCGAGCGGCTCGGCGGTCCGTACGACGACACGGCCGATGTCGTTGGCCACCAGCTGCCCGGGGTCCGGGTGCTGGGACAGGTCGTCCAGGGTCAGCCGCGAGGGGATCTCCTTGACGATCGCCTTGACCGTGCGCGTGGTGTGCTTGATCAGCACCCGTGCGCCGACGGCCAGCGGCTGGTCCGCCACGTGGCAGACCGTGGCCTCGACGTCCTGCGTGGTGGCCGGGGCGTTAGCGGACGGCGCGATCAGGTCGCCGCGCGAGATGTCGATGTCGTCCGCCAGGCGCAGCGTCACCGACTGCGGCGCCCAGGCGATGTCGACGCTCTCGCCGAGCGCGTCGATGCCCGCGATGACGGACGTACGGCCCGAGGGCAGCACGGTCACGGCCTCGCCGACGCGCAGCACGCCGGAGGCGATCTGGCCGGCGTAGCCCCGGTAGTCGGGGTGCTCGGCGGTCTGCGGGCGGATCACGTACTGCACCGGGAAGCGCGCCGGGCAGGCGGTGAGGTCGTGGCTGACCGGGACCGTCTCCAGGTGCTCCAGCACCGTCGGGCCGCCGTACCAGTCCATGTTGGCGGACGGGTCGACCACGTTGTCCCCGGCGAGCGCCGAGATCGGGATCGCGGTGATCTCGGGGACGCCCAGGTCGGAGGCGTACGCGGTGAACTCCTCGGCGATCTTCGCGAAGACCGCTTCCTCGTAGCCCACCAGGTCCATCTTGTTGACGGCCAGGACCACGTGCGGGACGCGCAGCAGGGCGGCGACCGCCGCGTGCCGGCGGGTCTGCTCGATCACGCCGTTGCGGGCGTCGACCAGGACCACGGCGAGGTCGGCGGTGGAGGCGCCGGTCACCATGTTCCGGGTGTACTGCACGTGCCCCGGGGTGTCCGCCAGGATGAACCGGCGGCGCGCGGTGGCGAAGTAGCGGTACGCGACGTCGATGGTGATGCCCTGCTCCCGCTCGGCCCGCAGGCCGTCGGTGAGCAGCGCGAGGTCGGGGGCCTCCTGGCCGCGCTGGGCGGAGACGGCCTCGACGGCCTCCATCTGGTCGGTCAGGACCGACTTGGAGTCGTGCAGCAGGCGGCCCACCAGGGTGGACTTGCCGTCGTCGACGGAACCGGCGGTCGCGAAGCGCAGCAGCGTGGTCGCCGACACATCGGCGAACTGCTCGGTGGTGCTGGTCATGTCTAGAAGTACCCTTCGCGCTTGCGGTCTTCCATCGCGGCCTCGGACATCTTGTCGTCGGCGCGGGTCGCGCCCCGCTCGGTGAGGCGGGAGACGGCGATCTCGGCGATCACGGCGTCGAGCGTGGCGGCGTCGGAGTCGACGGCGCCGGTGCAGGACATGTCGCCGACGGTGCGGTAGCGGATGAGACGCGTCTGCGGCGTCTCGTCCTCCTTCGGGCCGCCCCACTCGCCGGCCGTCAGCCACATGCCGTTGCGCTGGAAGACCTCGCGCTCGTGGGCGAAGTAGATCTCCGGCAGCTCGATGCCCTCGCGGGCGATGTACTGCCACACGTCCAGCTCGGTCCAGTTGGAGAGCGGGAAGACGCGCACGTGCTCGCCGGGGGCGTGGCGGCCGTTGTACAGCTGCCACAGCTCGGGGCGCTGGCGGCGCGGGTCCCACTGCGAGAACTCGTCGCGGAGGCTGAAGACGCGCTCCTTGGCGCGGGCCTTCTCCTCGTCGCGGCGGCCGCCGCCGAAGACGGCGTCGAACTTCAGCTGCTGGATCGCCTCGGTCAGCGGGACGGTCTGCAGCGGGTTGCGGGTGCCGTCCGGGCGCTCGCGCAGCTTGCCCGCGTCGATGTACTCCTGTACGGACGCGACGTGCAGGCGCAGGCCGTGCTGCGCGACCGTGCGGTCGCGGTACTCCAGCACCTCGGGGAAGTTGTGGCCCGTGTCGACGTGCAGCAGCGTGAACGGCACCGGCGCCGGCGCGAACGCCTTGAGCGCCAGGTGCAGCATGACGATCGAGTCCTTGCCGCCGGAGAAGAGGATCACCGGCTTCTCGAACTCGCCCGCCACCTCGCGGAAGATGTGCACGGCCTCGGATTCGAGGGCGTCGAGGTGGGACAGCGCGTACGGCGCGGCGCCCTCTTGGTTGTCGGCCGCTTCGTGCAGGTGGGCGACGGTGGTCATGCCAGACCCCTCTCGGTGAGCAGCGCGTGCAGGGCCGAAGCCGACTCCTGCACGGACTGCGTGTGCGACTCGATACGGAGGTCCGGGGACTCCGGCGCCTCGTACGGGTCGTCGACCCCGGTCAGACCGGAGATCTCGCCCGCCGCCTGCTTGGCGTACAGGCCCTTCACGTCACGCTCCGAGCAGACCTCGACCGGGGTGGCCACGTGGACCTCCAGGTACGAGGTGCCCTCGGCGGCGTGCCGCTTGCGCACGGCCTCGCGGCTGTCCGCGAACGGCGCGATCACCGGTACCAGCGCCTTGACGCCGTTGCTCGCGAGGAGCTCGGCGACGAAGCCGATCCGCTGCACGTTGGTGTGCCGGTCCTCGCGGCCGAAGCCGAGGCCGGCGGAGAGGAACTCGCGGATCTCGTCGCCGTCGAGGACCTCCACGCGGTGGCCCTCGGCGCGCAGCCGTTCGGCCAGCGCGCAGGCGATGGTGGTCTTGCCCGCGCTCGGCAGCCCGGTCAGCCACACCGTGGCGCCCTGGTCGCTCACGCTCATCTGCTCTGTCTCCGTCGCGTCTGCGTCTTTGCGGTCTTCAAGGGAAAGGGGGTCCGTCATCAGCCGTGCAGTCCGCACTCGGTCTTCCCGCGCCCGGCCCAGCGGCCGGCCCTCGCGTCCTCGCCCTCCGCCACGCGGCGGGTGCAGGGGGCGCAGCCGACGGAGGCGTAGCCGTCCGTCAGCAGCGGGTTGGTGAGGACCCCGTGCTCGGCGACGTAGGCGTCGACGTCGTCCTGGGTCCAGCGGGCGATCGGCGAGATCTTGACCTTCTGCCGCTTCTCGTCCCAGCCGACGACCGGGGTGTTCGCCCGGGTCGGGGACTCGTCGCGGCGCAGGCCCGTGGCCCACGCGTCGTAGCCGGTCAGGCCCTCTTCGAGGGGCTTGACCTTGCGCAGCGCGCAGCACAGGTCCGGGTCGCGGTCGTGGAGCTGCGGACCGTACTCGGCGTCCTGTTCGGCGACCGTCTGCCGCGGGGTGAGGGTGATGACGCTGACGTCCATCACGGCCTCGACCGCGTCGCGGGTGCCGATGGTCTCCTCGAAGTGGTAGCCCGTGTCGAGGAAGACCACGTCCACGCCCGGGAAGGCGCGGGAGGCGAGGTGGGCGACCACCGCGTCCTCCATGGAGGAGGTCACGGCGAACTTCCTGCCGAAGGTGTCGGCCGCCCAGCGCAGGATGTCCAGCGGGGAGGCGTCCTCGAGGTCCCGGCCCGCCTGCTCGGCCAGTTCCTTCAGACCCCGGGTGACCTGAGTCTTCGTCATATCTCGTCCCCTCCAGCGGCGTCGGACTGAACACCCCGGGCGAGCAGCCCGAGGTACTTCAGCTGGAAGGCCCGGTTGCAGGCCCTGCATTCCCAGGCGCCGTGACCGGTCTCGTTCGGAAACAGGTCCTCGTCGCCGCAGTACGGGCAGTAGAACGGTGCGGCGCGCTCGCTCACGACAGGCTCTTCTCGTCCGCGCGGGCGACCCATGCCGCGAACCGCTCGCCGTCCTCGCGCTGCTCCTCGTACTGCTTGACGACCCGCTCGACGTAGTCGGGCAGACCGGCAGCGGTGACCTTCAGGCCGCGGACCTTGCGGCCGAAGCCGGCCTCCAGGCCGAGGGCGCCGCCCAGGTGGACCTGGTAGCCCTCCACCTGCTTGCCGTCGTCGTCCAGGACCAGCTGGCCCTTGAGGCCGATGTCCGCCACCTGGATGCGGGCGCAGGCGTTCGGGCAGCCGTTGATGTTGATGGTGAGCGGCTCGGCGAAGTCCGGCAGGCGGCGCTCCAGCTCGTCGATCAGCGAGGCGCCGCGCGCCTTGGTCTCGACGATCGCGAGCTTGCAGAACTCGATGCCGGTGCAGGCCATCGTGCCGCGGCGGAACGGCGAGGGCTTGACGCGCAGGTCCAGCGCTTCGAGGGCCTCGACCACCGAGTCGACGCGGTCCGCCTCGATGTCGAGCACGATCATCTTCTGCTCGGCGGTGGTGCGCAGGCGGCCGGAGCCGTGCTGCTCGGCGATGTCCGCGATCTTGGTGAGCGTGGCGCCGTCGACGCGGCCGACGCGCGGGGCGAAGCCCACGTAGAAGCGGCCGTCCTTCTGGCGGTGCACGCCGACGTGGTCGCGCCACTGGCCGGAGGGCTGCTCCGGGGCGGGGCCGTCGGTGAGCTTCCGCTTGAGGTACTCGTCCTCGAGGATCCGGCGGAACTTCTCCGCGCCCCAGTCCGCGACGAGGAACTTCAGGCGGGCGCGGGTGCGCAGCCGGCGGTAGCCGTAGTCGCGGAAGATCGAGATGACGCCGGTGTAGACGTCCGGGACCTCGTCCAGGGAGACCCAGGTGCCCAGGCGCACGCCCAGCTTGGGGTTGGTGGAGAGGCCGCCGCCGACCCAGACGTCGAAGCCGGGGCCGTGCTCGGGGTGGTTCACGCCGACGAACGCGATGTCGTTGATCTCGTGCGCCACGTCGAGGAGCGGGGAGCCGGAGACGGCGGACTTGAACTTGCGGGGCAGGTTCGAGAAGTCCTTGTTGCCGACGATCCGGCGGTAGATCTCGTCGATGGCGGGGGTGCCGTCGATGATCTCGTCCTCGGCGATGCCGGCCACGGGCGAGCCGAGGATGACGCGCGGGGTGTCACCGCAGGCCTCGGTGGTCGACAGGCCGACCGCCTCCAGGCGGTTCCAGATCTCCGGGACGTCCTCGATGCGGATCCAGTGGTACTGGACGTTCTGGCGGTCCGTGATGTCGGCGGTGCCCCGCGCGAACTCCTCGGAGATCTCGCCGATGACGCGCAGCTGCTCGGTGGTCAGCCGGCCGCCGTCGATGCGGACGCGGAGCATGAAGTACTCGTCGTCCAGCTCCTCCGGCTCCAGGATCGCGGTCTTGCCGCCGTCGATCCCGGGCTTGCGCTGCGTGTAGAGGCCCCACCAGCGCATGCGGCCGCGCAGGTCGTTGGGGTCGATCGAGTCGAATCCGGCCTTGGAGTAGATCGTCTCAATGCGTGTCCGCACATTGAGACCGTCGTCGTCCTTCTTGAACTGCTCGTTGCCGTTGAGGGGCGTGAAGTGGCCTACGGCCCACTGGCCTTCGCCGCGGTGACGCGTGGTCTTGCGGCGCGCTGCGGCGGCGGGCTTGTCAGGGGTGGCGGCCATGGCAATACGTCCTTCGGTGGCGGCTCAAAGCAGGGGGCAGTTGGCGGCGGCGAGACCCCTGTACTCCGGTGACCTGTGGAAATGCGCACAGGTGTGGCAAGGCCAGCCCCTCGGTGGGTGGGTGGGGGCCGGTCTGCGAATCAGGGGATCTGCGCGTCCGCGACGGCGGGGACGGCGAGAGTGCGGCGGTGCTGGTTCCGTCAGCTCGCCGGACAGATGGCGCTGGACATGCGGCCGAGGTCGACGTGCCGCCGACTCACCAAGGCAATTCCAGCTCC
Source organism: Streptomyces sp. NPDC037401 (assembly GCF_055602345.1). Lineage (NCBI taxonomy): Bacteria > Bacillati > Actinomycetota > Actinomycetes > Kitasatosporales > Streptomycetaceae > Streptomyces > Streptomyces sp. NPDC037401. Next base: position 109,611 of record NZ_JBVJWO010000025.1, on the reverse strand, counting down.
ATCCATGGCCGAAGCGTGGCATGCGGGTCTTGGAGGAGTCCACTAGTGTCCATTATGCGGACGAAAGCGTCTCGAAGGATGGGACGATGTGGCCTGGGTCACCCTGTTGCGCCGGGCCGGGCCCGCCCTGACCAGCGGGGAAGCGGGCCCGGAGGGGCCGGCACGGCGCGCCGGGGCCGCGCCCGAGCGGTGCTGGAGGCGTGCCGCGGCGGAGGGATCGGTTCCGGGCGGGGCGGGGTCAGGCGCCCGGCCGACGGGCCAGGGACGGGGGCCCCGGGCGGGGCGGGGTCGGGGTCAGGCGCCCGGCCAGGGGCCCGGGGTGGCGGGCTGGACCTTCTCCTCGGTCTCCGTCCGGAAGAGGCGGAAGCCCCGGCGGAGGTAGTTGTCCATCGCCGTGGGCCCGTCCCAGCTGCAGGTGTGGAGCCAGACCCGCTTGGTCGGCTCGAGCTCCGGCCAGCGCTCGGCGAGGTCCCAGGCGCGTGCCGCGCCCACGGACAGCAGGTGCCCGCCGATCCGGCGGCCGCGGAAGGCAGGCAGCAGGCCGAAGTACATGATCTCGACGGAGCCCTCCGGCTGCGGGTCCAGTTCCACGTACCCCGCCGGGGTGCCCCGGTCGTACGCCACCCACGTCTCCACGCCGGGACGCTCCAGCAGCTCCTGCCACTCCCGGTACGACAGCCCCAGCCGGTCCGTCCAGTGGATGTCCCCGCCCACGGAGGCGTAGAGGAAGCGGCTGAACTCGGGCGACGGGATCTCCGCGCGCTCGATGCGGACGTCGCCGTCCGGCACGGCGGCGGGCCGCAGGTCCGCCGGAGAGGTCTGCTCCAGCGACCAGGTGGTGAGATTGGTGTCCATGCCCGTCAGGGAATCACGTCCGCCCGCCGCGGCCCAAGCGGGCCCTGATCACCGACGGCGCGTGCGAGTGCGGGAGCAGGGCGTGCGGGTCCGCCGGGAGCCGTACGGCGACCTCGACCCCCTCCGCGAAGCGGTACGGCCGGTGGGTCAGCACCCCGGCGAGGTGACGTCTGACACGTGACATTTCAGCGCGTACGGTGACCGTGCGCGTCGCATCCCCGAACAGCTCCTCGGCCAGCTCCGCCGCCGTCCGGCCGCCGGGGCGGTCCGCCAGCAGGAACAGCAGCTCCGCATGGCGCGGGCTCAACTCCTGCGTCCAGCTCCCGGCCGCCCCGCAGACGGTGGCCTGCCAGCGGCGCTGCCCGGTCAGGTCCAGCACCACCCTGGCGGCCTCCACGCCGCTGCGCGCCCCGTCCACCCGCAGCAGCCAGCCGCCCGGCAGCGGCTCCGCCACGCAGTGCCCCAGGCTCGGCAGCCACACCGGACCGGCCCCCAGCCCCTTGGGCAGCGTCACCCGGTCGACCGGCGCCATGCCCGTCACCGCGGCCGTCCAGCCGTGCGCGTCCACCGCCAGCGCCCGCCCCGGCAGCCGGGCCAGCAGCGGCGCCGCCACCGCACGCAGCCCGCCCAGGGACGTCAGGTGCCGCACGTGCAGCTCGCTCTCCGCCAGCCGTGCCACCGACGCCACCCAGGACAGCGTGGCCGGGTGCATCGTCGCCAGCGGGCCGCTCACGTCGATCACGCCCAGCAGCCTGCCGTCGCGCGGATCGTGCACCGGCGCGCCCGTACACGTCCAGTCGTGGTGGCTGCTGACGAAGTGCTCCGCCGAGAACACCTGCACCGGGCGCCGCGCCACCAGCGCCGTGCCCACGCCGTTGGTGCCCACCACCGCCTCGTCCCAGTCGGCGCCCACCTCGAACCCCAGCCGGTCCGCCTTCCGCAGGATCGAGGAGTGCCCCTCGCGCCACAGCAGCCGGCCCTCCGCGTCCGCGACCACCATGATGTGCAGCGACTCGTCCAGGGCGGGGAGCAGGCTCTCGCGCAGCACCGGCAGCAGCTCCCGCAGCGGCGACTCCTGCCGCCGCCGCTCCGTCTCGGCCAGGGTCAGCATCCGGGACCGGGCGTCCCGGTCCGGGTGGACCCCGCCCGCCAGCATCCGCCGCCAGGACTCGGCGATCTCCGGGCGCGGTGCGGCCGGCGGCCGCTGCCCCGCCAGCGCCGCCTCCCGCACGCCCTTGAGCAGACGGGCCGCCTGCTCGGCGTTCATGGCCGAAAGTCGCGCCAGGTCGAGCGTGCTGCTGCTCACCGGATCCTCCCCGAACGAACCGGACGTGCCGTGGAACGGACCAAGTCACCGGCCTGAGCCGCTGCCCGGGACGCACCCGGTCCCACGGCACGCCCGGTTCCGACCCAAAGGGTTGCAACGGTATGCAACTCTCGCCAAGTCCCGATCGTGCGACCGAAACTGTGCGCAACGCCGTTCGACGGCGTTGCAGCTCCTCCTCGGGGCTTTCGTGGCGGGGGTGGTGCCGAGTCGGCGCGGCGCCACCTCCGTCCGTGCAACGGGCCCGGATCCGGGCTCCGACGGTTGGGGCCGTCAGCCCGGGATCCGCGCCCGTTCGACGACCGCGCCCAGGTTCAGGGTGTGCGGCAGCGTGCCGAAGGCCGTACCCCAGTCACGGCCCAGCCGGGAGGCGCAGAACGCGTCCGCGACCTCCGGCGGAGCCCAGCGGACCAGCAGCGAGCCCTGAAGCACCAGCGCCATCCGCTCCACCAGCCGCCGCGCCCGCGCCTCGATCCCGTCCAGGTCGGCCAGCTCCGTCAGCAGGTCCTTGATGGCCCCGTCCAGCCGGTGGTCCGCGCCCCGCGCCCGGCCCACCTCCCGGAGGAAGGCGTTCAGGGCCTGCGGCTCGCGCTGGAGCGCCCGCAGCACGTCGAGCGCCTGCACGTTGCCCGAGCCCTCCCACAGGGAGTTCAGCGGGGACTCGCGCAGCAGCCGGGGCATCCCCGACTCCTCCACGTAGCCGTTGCCGCCCAGGCACTCCAGCGCCTCCGCCACCACGGGCGTGCACCGCTTGGTGACCCAGTACTTCGCCGTGGGCACCGCGAGCCGCAGGAAGGCCCGCTCCTCGTCCGTGTCCGCGTCGCAGGCCGCCGCCAGCCGCAGGGCCAGCGTGGTGGCCGCCTCCGACTCCAGTGCCATGTCGGCCAGCACATTGCGCATCAGCGGCTTGTCGACGAGCTTGCCGCCGAACGCACTGCGGTGCGCCGCGTGGTGCACGGCCTGCGTCACCGCCTGCCGCATCAGCGCCGCCGAGCCGACCACGCAGTCCAGCCGGGTCGCGGCAACCATCTCGATGATGGTCCGCACCCCCCGGCCCTCCTCGCCTACCCGGCGTGCCCAGGTCCCGTCGAACTCCACCTCCGCGGAGGCGTTCGACCTGTTGCCCAGCTTGTCCTTCAGCCGCTGCAGCGCGAAGACGTTCCGGGACCCGTCCGCCAGGACCCGCGGCACCAGGAAGCACGTCAGGCCGCCCGCGCCCCCGGAAGACGACCGGTCCGCCTGCGCCAGCACCAGGAAGCCGTCGCTCATCGGCGCCGAGCAGAACCACTTGTGACCGGTCAGCAGGTAATCGCCGGCCGCGTCCAGCGGCCGCGCCACCGTGGTGTTGGACCGTACGTCGCTGCCGCCCTGCTTCTCCGTCATCGCCATGCCGAAGAGCACACCGGGCTTCTCGGCGGCCGGGCGCAGCCCCTGCTCGTACACGTGCGAGGTCAGCCGGGGCTCCCACTCGGCCGCCAGCTCCGGATCCGCCCGCAGCGCGGGCACCGCCGCGTGCGTCATCGACAGCGGGCAGCCGCTGCCCGCCTCGGCCTGCGACCAGACGAAGAACCCGGCGGCCCGGCGCAGGTGCCCGCCCGGCCGCCCCCAGGCGTCCGTCAGGCCCGCGGACACGGCGTGCCCGAGCAGCCGGTGCCACGCGGGATGGAACTCCACCTCGTCGATGCGGTTGCCGTACCGGTCGTGCGTGCGCAGCCTCGGCGGGTTGTCGTTGGCCGCCGCCGCCCACGCCTGGGCCTGCGCGGATCCCGCGGACCGCCCCAGCCGGTGCAGCTCCTCGTCGGCCTCCGGCCGCAGTTCCGGGCCGAGGTGCCGGGCCACTCCCTCGACGAGGGCCCGGTCCGTGCCGTAGACGTCGTAGCCCACCAGGGGCGGGGCCTGGTTGCTGACTGTGTGGGTGGTGGCTGCCATGCCGATACGGTAAAGACGTGCAGCCAGCAAAAGAAACACCCGAGCGTCCTCCGGGGATGCTCCACCGGGCCCGGGCCCTTTACCGCAACGTCTCCAAGCGCAAGATGGCCTGGCTGCTGCTGAAGGACACGGTCAACTCGTGCATCGAGTACCGCATCCTCGGGCTCGCCGCGGAAGCCGCGTTCTTCACCCTGCTGTCCATGCCGCCGCTGTTCCTGGGCCTCATCGGTCTGCTCGGCTACGTCGACAACTGGACCGACACCACCACCGTGGCCAGCATCGAGGAGAACATCCTGCGGGCCGTGGGCACGGTCCTCTCCGACCGGGGCGTCAACGACATCGCGAGACCCCTGCTCGACGACGTCACCAGCCGCGGCCGCCCCGACATCATCTCCCTCGGGTTCGCGTTCGCCCTGTGGTCCGGTTCCCGCGCCGTCAACGTCTTCATCGACACCATCACCGTGATGTACGGGCTCGACGGGCACCGCGGCATCGTCAAGACGCGGCTGCTGGCCTTCCTGCTGTACGTCATCGCGCTGCTGATCGGGGCCGTGGTGCTGCCGCTGATGGTGGTCGGGCCGGACGCGGTGGTGCGCCTGGTCCCGTGGGGCACCGAGGTCATCGCGGTGCTGTACTGGCCGGTCGTCACCCTGCTGTCCATCGCCTTCCTGACCACGCTCTACCACGTGTCGGTGCCGGTGCGCTCGCCGTGGATCGAGGACGTGCCGGGCGCGCTGGTCGCGCTCGCGATGTGGGTGCTGGGCAGCTTCCTGCTCCGCATCTACCTCACGAACACCGTCGAGGGCCCGACCATCTACGGCTCGCTGGCCGCCCCCGTCGCCGTCCTGCTGTGGATCGGCATCTCGGCGTTCGCGGTCCTGGTGGGCGCGGCCGTGAACGCCGCCATCGACCGGGTCTGGCCCTCGGTGGCCACCGCCGCCGCCCGCGAGGCCAACGAGCGCGTGCGCGAGGCGGAGGCCGCCCAGCTGATCGCACGGGCCGCGGCCTGGCGGGCGCTGGCGGAAGGCGAGTCGGAGGACGACGAGGACGACGGAATGCCCTCGGAGTTCCCCGAGCGCTGGTCGAATTTCCTGCCGCCCGACGACTACCAGTCCCGCCTGCGCAAGCACACGGAGCGCCACCCGCACTGACCCGGCACGGTGCACTGCCACACGTCACACTGCACGCCGGGACGTCACACCGCGCGCGGACCCGCGGCCCGTACCGCCCCGCCCGGCCCCCCTCCGGACACGGTCTCGGCGACCGCCCGGGCGAAGGCCTCCGCGGCGGGCACGGGACGGCTGCGGAGGCGGATCAGGCCGAGCAGCGACTCCGGCAGCCCCCGGACCGGCACGAACGCGACCGACGCGCGCCGGCCGTGGTACTCGGCCGTCGACCGGCACAGCAGCATCGCCCCCCGGCCGGCCGCCGCCAGGCTCAGGCCCTCCTGAAGCGTGTTGACGCACGGCCCGACCGGCACCGCACGGCCGCCGGGCGTGACCCCCGGCGCCTGCGCCAGCCGCCAGTACTCCGGCGCCGGGTCCCGGATCCCGATCAGCCGGCAGTCCGCCAGCTCCTCCGCGGAAACGGACTCCCGCGCGGCGAACGGATGCCGCACCGGTACCGCGAGGGTCAGCGGCTGCCGTGAGAACACCGGCCCCGGCGCGAGGTCCTCCTCCTCGACCGGCAGCAGCACCACCGCGCAGTCCACCTCCCGGCGGCGCACCGCCCCGAACGGATCCGACAGCGGCACCTCGACCAGGTCGACCGCGCACTGCGGGTACCGGTCCCCGAACAGGGCGAGGGCGCGAGCCACCCCGTCGTCGACCGTGCCCTGGAACCCGACCCGCAGGGCGCCGCCGATGCCGTGCGCGGCGGCGCGGGCCCCGTCGACGGCGGCCCGCAGCGCCGCGTACGCCGGACCGAGCCCGGCGAGGAACTCCTCGCCGAGCGGGGTCAGGCTCACCCGGCGGCTGGTGCGCTCGAACAGAGGGGCGCCGATCCGCCCCTCCAGGGAGCGCAGGAGCTGGCTGACCCGGCTCTGCGACACGTACAGCCGCCCGCCCGCGCGGCCGAAGTGCAGCTCCTCGGCGAGGACGAGGAACGCCTCCAGCTCGCGCATCTCCAGACCGCTCACCGGTCTCCCCTCCCCAGGGCCGGGGCGTGGCCGCCGGCCGATCGAGTAGCCACGCTCATGGAAGGATGAGGATCCGGCCGTTGTTCCCGCAGGTCGGAGCCGGTTGGCTGGGGCCATGCCACAGACAGACGAAGCCGCGGGCACGGCACCGCCCCCGCGCGGACCTCAACAGGCCCACCAGACCCACCAGTCCCAACAGGCCGAACAGTCCCAACTGGCCGAACAGGCCGAACACCCGCAGAAGCCCGGCCCGTCGGACAGAGCGGGCGTCCGGGACTGGCTCGCGGTGGCGGCCGCGGCCGGGGCGACGTTCACCGTCGTCACGTCCGAGATGCTGCCCGTCGGCCTGCTCACGCCCATGAGCGACGAGCTGGCCGTGACCGAGGGCACCGCCGGCCTGACCCTGACGGTCACCGGTCTGGTCGCGGCGGTCTCCGCTCCGCTGCTCACGCCGGTACTCGGCCGCCACGACCGCAGGCCGGTGCTGTGCGCCCTGGCGGCGCTCCTCGCGCTCGGGAACCTGCTCGCCGCGTGGGCACCGGACTTCGCCGTGATGGTGGCCGCCCGCGTGCTCACGGGCCTCGCCATGGGCGGCCTGTGGCCCATCGCGGCGGGCCTCGCCCCGCGCCTGGTGCCGCAGCGGTCGGCCGGCGCCGCGGCCTCCTTCGTCTTCAGCGGGATCGCGGTCGCCTCGGTGCTCGGCGTGCCCGCGGGCACGTACATCGGCGAACTCGCCGGCTGGCGCGCCGCCTTCGCGTCCGCCGCCGGGCTGTCCCTGGCGGTCCTCGCCGCCCTCGCGCTGCTGCTGCCCGAGCTGCCCGCCCGGGAGGAGGTCCGGCTCGGCGGGGTGCTGCGGCTGTTCGCCGTACCGCAGGTGCGCACCGGGCTCGCCGTCGTGGCCCTGCTCGTCACGGGGCACTTCGCGGCCTACACGTACGTCCGGCCGGTCCTGGAGGAGGTCTCCGGCGCGACCGCGGGCACGATCGGAACGCTCCTCCTCGTCTACGGAACCGCCGGCGTCGCGGGCAACTTCGCCGCCGGCGCGGGTGCGGCCCGCTCGCCGCGCCGCACCCTGCTGACGATCAGCGCGGTCCTGGCCGCCACCGCCGTCCTGGTGCCCGTGCCGGCCGGCTCGGTCCCGGCCGCCGCGGTCCTGCTCGCCGTCTGGGGGCTGTCCTACGGAGGCGTCTCCGTCGGTACGCAGACCTGGCTGCTGGCCGCCGCGCCGGACGCCCGCGAGGCGGTTTCCTCGCTGTACGTCGGGGTGTTCAACGGCGCGATAGCCCTCGGCGCGTTCCTCGGCGGCCTGACGGCGGACCGCGCCGGGGTGACCTCCGTGATGTGGCCGGCCGCCGTGCTCGCGGCGGGCGCGCTGCTCACCGTGTCCCTGGGCCGTGCCCCCGCCACCGGATCCGCCCCCGCCACCGGTACGCCGTGAGGACCCGCGGAAAAAGAAGTGGCACGGCTCAGCCGGGGCCGCATAGCATCCGGGGCGTACGTCGCCGAGGGACGGACCGCAGGACCGGACCGGCCGGACCGCGCAAGCAGGAGGTGGACTTTCGATGACTGTCGCCACGCAGGGCACTGCCCGCACTCGAGCCTTCATCCCCACTCCTGTGGCCACCGGCTGACACCGACACACACCACCCACGGCGCCGGGGCCACCCTTCGAAGGGTCCCCCCTTGTCTTCCGAGACGTCCTCTCGCGTTTCCTCTTCCTCCTCCGACGCGCACACCGCTCTCGTCCTCCACGGCTGGGACGAGCAGTGGTCGGCGGAGTTCGCCCCGTACGCCGCCCAGGGCCTCGTGCCCGGCCGGGTGGTGCGGGTCGACCGCGGCCAGTGCGACCTGATCACCGCGGACGGACCCGTCCGCGCGGACACCGCCTTCGTCACCCCGCACGACCCGCTCCGGGTCATCTGCACCGGAGACTGGGCGGCCGTCGAGACCGCGGGCAGTCCCCGCTACGTCAAGGCGTACCTGCCGCGCCGGACCGCGTTCGTCCGGTCCACCTCCTCGCAGCGGTCCGAGGGCCAGATCCTCGCCGCGAACGTCGACAACGCGATCATCGCGGTCTCCCTCGCCGTCGATCTCGACCTCGGCCGGATCGAACGCTTCCTCGCACTGGCCTGGGAGTCCGGCGCCCAGCCGCTGGTCGTCCTGACCAAGGCCGACCTGGTACCGGACCCGGTGTCCCTCGGATACCTCGTCCAGGATGTGGAGTCCGCCGCCCCCGGGGTCCAGGTGCTCACCGTCTCCTCCCACACCGGGGAGGGCATGGACGTGCTCGCCGCGGTCGTCGCGGGCGGCACCAGCGTGCTCCTCGGCATCTCCGGTGCCGGCAAGTCGACCCTCGCCAACGCGCTGCTCGGCTCGGACGTGATGGACGTCCGGGCCACCCGCGACGTGGACGGCAAGGGCCGGCACACCACCACCACCCGCAACCTGCTCCTGATGCCGGGCGGGGGAGTCCTCATCGACACCCCCGGGCTGCGCGGCGTCGGCCTCTGGGACGCGGAGGCCGGGGTCGGCCAGGTGTTCTCCGAGATCGAGGAGTACGCCGGCCGGTGCCGCTTCCACGACTGCGCCCACGAGCGCGAGCCGGGCTGCGCGGTGCTGGCGGCGCTGGAGAGCGGCGAGCTCCCGGAACGCCGGCTGGAGAGCTACCGCAAGCTGCTGCGGGAGAACCAGCGGATCGTGGCGAAGACGGACGCCCGGATGCGGGCGGAGATCCGGCGCGACTGGAAGCAGAAGTCCGCCGAGGGCCGCGCCAACTACGCCGCCAAGCGCGGCCCCGTCTCCTGACCCTGCCGCCCCCTGCACCACTGTGCCGCCACTCGCCCCGGAGCCCGCAACGGCTCCGGGGCGGGCGGCGAAGAGGTGGGAACGGCCCGGTCAGGGGGACTCCGGCGGGGTCAGGCCCCAGCTGTGGACGCGCAGCGGCACGATGCGGATCACCTGGGGACTGAAGTGCGGGCCCAGCCCGTGCGGCCCCTCCAGGAGCTCGGCCACCCCGCGGATCTCCACCCCCCGCACCCGCCAGGGCCGCGTACTCGCCAGGTCGTCCACGACCAGCGCCAGCTTCGGGTTCGTGTGCAGGTTGCGCCACTTCTTCGTGGTGCCCATCGCCATGCCGCCGACCAGGACCGTCCCGTCGTCCTGGGGGAAGAACCCGACCGGGTTGACCTGCGGCTGCCCCGACGGGTCCACCGTCGCCAGCCGGCCCAGCCGCTGCGACGCCAGATACGCGCGCTCGGCCTCACTGAAGCCCGTGAAATCCTTCATGCCCCCAGGCTCCCCGCTCCGCCCCGCTCCCGCATCGGCCCCCGGCCCCATCACCGCCCCCGGAAGTCCTGGGTCGTGTCGTCGAAGTCCCTGCCCCGGCTACCGCTGGGAGGTGCCCCGGGTCGGCGGGGTCCGGCACGCACGCACGCTCGCCGCACTGCGCTCGCTCCGCTCGCTCCGTCCCGGCTCGGCTGCGCAGGCCTTCGGAGGCCGAGCTGTCGTCGGTCGCCGATGCTCCGCACGGGCTCCCTCCTCCGCCTTGCGATCGCACGCACCAGACCCCGCCGACCCCGCCCTCCGGGCGGACGACGCCACTTTGACGACACTCCCTGACCTCAGCCCCACAGCACCGCGCCCAGCCACGCCCCCGCCACCAGCAGGCACGCGAAGAGCTCCACCAGCACGCTCGTGCCCACCGCCCGCATCACCGTCCGCGTCGAGGCCGCCGCCTCCCCGTGGCCGCCCAGGCGCAGCCGCTCGCACAGGTAGATCCCCCCGATGAAACCCGGTACCGCCCCCACCACCGGGACCAGGAAGAAGCCCAGCAGCGCCCCCGCGCCCGCGTACACCACCGTCCGCCGGGACACCCCCGTACCCCGCAGCCGGCGCGGCGGGAGCAGCCACTTCACCACCTGGACCACCAGCAGCAGCGCCGTGGCGCCCACCAGCAGCGTCCAGGCCAGGCCGGTCTTCACGTGCAGGGACCACCACAGCAGCGCCGCCCAGACCAGCCAGGGGCCCGGCACGCCCGGCACCAGCACCCCCACCACCCCGAGCAGCATGACCAGACCCACCAGGAATTGCTGAGGCAGATCCATCTGCCCAGCCTGACCCAGACCCCAACGGCCCGCTAGCGGGCCACCCAGCCCCGCTCGTACGCGTGCCAGCCCAGCTGCATCCGGGTCGTCACTCCGGTCAGCTCCATCAGGCCCTTCACCCGCCGCTGCACCGTACGCAGCCCCAGATCCAGGTGCTTCGCCACGCTCGCGTCCGTCATGCCCGCCAGCAGCAGCGAGAGGATCACCAGGTCGGTGGTGTCCGGGGTGGCCTCGTCCGGGGCCACCGAGCCGCCCGACCCCAGCCGCAGCGGCAGGGACTCCCGCCACACCGCCTCGAAGAGGCCCATCAGCGACTCCAGCAGCCCGCTGGCGTGCACCACCAGGGCCGCGGGCTCCGCCGCCGCATCGCGGGCCGTCAGCGGCACCATCGCCAGGCTGCGGTCCGCGATCACCAGCTTCGTCGGCACCTGCGCGGTGACCCGTACCTGCTCGCCCCGGTTCAGGGCCGCCGACGCCTCGGTCAGCCCGCTCGGCAGCGCCAGCACCTCGCGCTCGATCACCACGCGGTACTCCACCCCGCGGTCCGCCGCCTGCTCCTCGGCCTCGTTGTCCATCCCCATGACGACCTGCGGCCGCCCGCTGACCAGCGCACAGACCTCCTCGGCCGCCCCCAGCTGGAGCTGTACGAAGCGGTGGGCGACGGCGCTCGCCCCGGTCACCACCTCCACCAGGTCGTGCACGGCCGGCTCGGCCGCCTCCGCCCGGTACTCCTGCGCCAGCAGCGCCGCCGCCAGCTCCGCCTGCTCCAGCTCGTGACGCTGCTGCGTGAGCAGCGCCCCCAGCGCCACCCCGGGCGGCGCCGCCACCCAGCGGCCCGGCCGCGCCGACGACTGCGCGGCCAGCCCGTGCCGCTCCAGATGGCGCAGGGCCCGCTCCGTCTGCGGCACCGGCAGCGTCAGCCGGTGCGCCAGATCCGGCACCTCCGCCGCACCCAGCGCCACCAGCGCCCGGTAGGCGGACTCCTGACCCTCGTCCAGCCCTATCGCACCCAGCATCCGGCCCACCCCACTCCACACCCGTTCCGTGGCGGGAAACGGCCACGGCGCAAACCCGCCTGCGGACATCATCACCGCACCCCCCGCCTCTCTGCCAAGGTGACGCCACCGCAGCACCAACATCCGCCGGCCAGAAGCCATTTACGCGGCAGCTTTGCCGCGCAATGCCGCAGTTGGCCGGAATTCACCTGGGGAGAGCGATGCGCCCGATATCGCGTACGGCATGGGGAGCGGCGACAGCCGCCGTCCTGGCCGTCACCGCTGTCGCTCCGTCCGCGGCACAGCCGCGCGGCGGAGAGTCGGGGAAGAGACCACTCGTCGGCAGCGAAGCGGCCGGAAAGCAGCCCGCGGCCCCCGTCGCCGTGACCCTCGTCACGGGTGACCGGATCCTGGTCTCCACCGACGCCGCCGGGCGCACCGCCGCCACCGCCATGCCCCGCGAGGACGGCTCGCAGCCGCTCGTGCAGACCCGCCAGTCCGGCAAGGACCTGTACGTCTACCCGCAGGGTGCGGTCCGGGCGCTCGCCGCGGGCAAGGTCGACGAGGAGCTCTTCAACGTCACCGGGCTGATCCGCCAGGGCTACGACGACGCGCGGGCGAAGAAGCTGCCGCTCATCGCCGTGTACGAAGGCTCCGTGGACGTCGCCCGCAGCGCCCCGGCCGCCCCGCGCGGCGCCGAGCGCACGCTCGTCCTCCACTCCGTCGGCGGCGTGGCCCTGTCCGCCGACAAGTCCCGGGCCGCGTCCTTCTGGGCCGACTTCACCAACCCGCGCTCGCGGGCCGCCGGGCAGCTCAAGAAGCTGTGGCTGGACGGCAAGGTGCAGGCCAGCCTGGAACGGTCCGCCAAGCAGGTGAACGCCACCGCCGCCTGGGCCGCCGGCTACGACGGCAAGGGCACCCGGGTCGCCGTCCTCGACACCGGCAGCGACCTCGGCCACCCCGACCTCAAGGGCCGGATCGCCGCCGCCGAGAACTTCACCGACTCCGACACCGCGGACGACCGCCAGGGCCACGGCACCCACACCATCTCCACCGTCGGCGGCTCCGGCGCCGCGAGCGGCGGCGCGAAGAAGGGCATCGCCCCCGGCGCCGCGCTGCTCAGCGGCAAGGTCCTCAACGACTACGGCTACGGCCAGGACTCGTGGATCATCGCGGGCATGGAGTGGGCCGTCGCCCAGCAGGCCGACGTGGTCTCCATGAGCCTCGGGGACCCCTCGCAGACCGACTGCACCGACCCGATGAGCGCGGCGGCCGAGAAGCTCGCGCAGAGCGAGGGCACCCTCTTCGTCATCGCCGCGGGCAACTCCGGACCGGGCAACAACACCGTCTCCTCGCCCGGCTGCGCCCCCAGCGTGCTGACCGTCGGCGCCGTCGACCGCGACGACGCGACCGCGGTCTTCTCCAGCCGCGGCCCGGCCGGGCTCGCACACACCCTCAAGCCCGAGATCGCCGCGCCCGGCGTCGGGATCTCCGCCGCCGCGGCGGGCGGCCGCGGCGTGTACGCGTACCAGGGGATGTCGGGCACCTCGATGGCCGCCCCGCACGTCGCGGGCGCCGCGGCCATCGTCAGGCAGCGCCACCCCGGCTGGACCGCGCAGCAGATCAAGTCCGCGCTCGTCGGCTCCGCGAACAGCGCGGTCCCCGGCGACGTACGGGAGACCGGCGGCGGCCGCCTCGACGTCAAGGCCGCCCTCGCCGCCAAGGTGACCGGCGCCCCCGCCGTCCAGGGCGGCTCCCACGACTGGCCGCAGGACCGCAGCGACCGCACGGTCGTCGAGGTCCCGTACACCAACCACGGAACGTCACCGGTCACATTGCACCTTGCAGTGCAGCATGTCACCGGCAACGACGGCTCCGCCGTCCGCAGCCAGGTCGCCCGCCTGGACCGCCGCACCGTGACCGTCCCGGCCGGCGCGACCGTCAAGGTCCCGCTCGCCCTCGACCCCGCGGCCCGCCTGACCCGCGCCCAGTACGGCGACGTCACCGGCCGCGTCCTGGCCACCGCGAACGGCATCCGCGTCTCGACGCCGTTCTCCCTCTACGTCCAGCCCGAGACCGTCACCCTGCGCGTCAAGCTGATCGACCGGGCCGGCAAGCCCGCGACCGGCCCCTCCTCGCTCGACGTGATCGGCACCGACGACGCCACCGGCGAACGCCGCTTCAACGACGGTGCCGCCGACCAGCTCTACCGCGTCCGCCCGGGCTCGTACTTCCTCTCCGGCTTCGTCGCCACCGCCGACCCCGGCGAGGGCGCCGGGCTCGTCGACTCCCTCACCTACCTCGGCCGCCCCCAGACCGAGGTCCGCAAGGACACCACGGTCGTCCTCGACGCCCGCAAGGCCGCCCGCCTGAAGATCGAGGCGGACCGGCCCGCCGAAGCCCGCTCCACCACCCTGTCCTTCGCCCGCAGCTGGGGCGGCGACACCGGATGGCTGCACGCCGGCGCCGCCATGGGCGGCCGCACCATCCGCGGCTACTACGCTTCCGTCGAAGGCCGCCCGAGCGAGGGCGAGTTCGAGTTCGGCAGCTACTGGCGCGCCGGAGCCCCCCTCGTCTCCGAACTGAAGGCCGTCGGCGGCCCGGTCCTGCACCCCCTCACCGCCTCCGCCGGCAGCGACAACCTCGACGGCACCGGCAGCGCCCCGCTCGTCGACGCCAAGTCCGGCACCCCCGCCGAACTCGCCGCCGCGGGTGCCAAGGGAGCCGTCGTCCTGGTCAAGTCCGCGGACGCCTCCCTCTACGAAGTGGCGGACAACGCCAAGGCCGCCGGCGCCAAGGCCGTCCTCGCCCACCGCGAAGCACCCGGCCGCTGGTCCGGCTTCACCGGCTACGCCGGAGGCTCGCTGCCCGCCCTCACCATCGACAGCACCGAGGCGAAGGCCTTGCTGACCCGCCTCGCCGCGGGCCCGGTCACCCTCGCCTGGAAGGCCACGGCCGCCAGCCCGTACGTCTACAACCTGGCCCAGATCGAGAAGGGCCCCGTCCACGCCGACCGCACCTACCGGGTCCGCGACCGCGACCTGGGCGCCGTCCGCTCCACGTACGGCTCGATGGGCGTCACGGCCGACTACATCGACCTCACCGGCGCGTACCGCCCGCTGGGCCACGCCGTCTTCTTCGGCTCCCTCGAGACCGTCAAGGCGCCCTCGCAGCGCACCGAGTACTACACCGCGGGCGACACCGCCTGGGACCACCTGATCTCCTCCAGCTTCCCCTGGGGCGAGTTCATGACCGACCACCACCGCACGTACGCCAAGGGCTCGCAGCGCAGCGAGCGCTGGTACGACGGCGTCATCGCCCCCGTCGCGCCCCGCGACACCGCCGGCAAGCGGCTCCTCGCCGCCGAACGCCAGGGCAACCTGATCGGCTTCGCCTCCGCCATGTGGGGCGACTCCGGCCACTCCGCCCAGCCCGGCAGCTTCGGCGACATCGGCAGCCTCGTCCTCAAGCGCAACGGCGAGCAGATCGGCGACAGCTGGTACCCGTCCGGGGTGTTCGAAGTCCCCGCAGGCGAGGCCGCGTACGAACTGACCCAGTCCGTCGAGAAGATCGGCGCCCCGGCCCGCGTCTGGCAGCGCTCCACCGCCGTGCAGACCTCGTGGACCTTCCGCTCCGCCCTCGACGAGTCGGCGTACTCCCAGCCCCTGCCGGTCCTCTTCCCCGGCTACGCGCTCCCCGAGGACGGCCTCAAGACCCTCCCCGCCGCCGACGGGCAGGTCATCGGACTGAGCGTCAGCGGTCACGCGGGCTACACCCCCGGTTCGATCAGGTCCGCCAGGCTGTCGTACTCGTACGACGGCGAGAACTGGACCCGGGCGAAGACCACCGTCCGGGGCGGCACGTGGACCGCGGTCGTCGACCACGCGGGAGCATCCGGCAAGCCGGTCTCCCTCAGGACCGAACTGACCGACAGCAAGGGCGCCTCCGTCACCCAGACGGTCCAGCGCGCCTACGACGTGCGCTAGACCGCCGGCCGGACTCCGGCCGCAGCGCACACGAGCCGGGTCCGCCGGGCGACCTTCCCGTGGGGGGTGGGGCCGCCCGGCGGACCCTTGTCGTCCGCCCAGCCGCGCGCCCCCGGCGCCACGGATTTTCTCGATGACCCGTTTTCACCCGCCTCTTACGGCCGACAATAAGGACATGAGTCAGCAGGCGGACGCGGACGACTGGTGGCAGCGCCTCTACGAGGCCCCGGACCCGGACGACCCCCCGGACCCGGGGCCGCCCGCAGGCGCGGGCCCGGCGGCGAGAGCGCCGGGGACGACCGCCACGGGCCCGACGGGCCCGGGGTCCACGGTCCCCGACACGGTGGACACCCGCTTCGAGGCGGCCGCCCGCCTGGTCACCCCGCCCGGGTCGCGGCCGCTGATCCCCGCCCAGGCGGGCCCCGGCGAAGGCGGCACGGCCTACGCCCTCGGCGACGTCACCGTCCCCACCGCAGCCCCCCCGCCCCCGCCGCCGCCCGTGGCCCCGCCTCCTCCACCCGTGCCCCCGCCCCCGCCGGGCCCACCGCCAGCACCCCCCGCACGGCGGGACCGCTACACCGTCCGGCACCTGGGCGAGCGCCCGCCCACCTACGAGGGCGAGCCCGGCGCGCTGCCGTACGCCGACGCCGCCGACCTCGACGCCCTGATCCCCGACACCGTGCTCGACGGCGCCCGGCACGGCACGTACACGCTGCGCACCGCCTCCGTCCGCGGCGACTCCGCCCGCTACCGGGGCGAGCCCCGCCGGGACTTCCTGCTCACCGCCCGCTTCGGCACCGGCGACGACGCCCTCGTGCTGATCGCCGCGGCCGGCGGCCAGCGCGCCGCCGAGGGCGCCCGCGAGGCCGACGCCGAACTGTGCCGCTGGATCGCCGGAGCCGTCGGACGCAGCCAGGAGCGGCTCGGCGCCGACATCCGGGCCGGCCGGCGCGACGACCTGCGCTCCGGGCTCCAGCGGCTCACCGACCGCGGCTACGGCCGCCTGCGGGCCTCCGAGGCCCCGCCGCCCGCCGGGCTGCGCTGCCTGCTCCTGCCCGTCGACCCGGAGTGCCGCACCCGGATCGCCTTCGGCACCGGAGAGGGCGGGCTGTTCCGGCTGCGCGGCGGCAGCTGGCAGGACCTGGAGGACCCCGCCGCAGCGGGCGGATTCCGCTTCCGCGCCTCCGTGGCCCGCCCCGGCGACGCCCTCCTGATGTGCACCGGCGGGCTGGCCGGCCCGATGCGCGAGGAGCCCGCCCTCCCCGCCGAGCTCGCCGCCCGCTGGAGCCCGGACGCCCCGGCCCCGCCCGGTCTCGCCGCCTTCCTCGCCGACACCACCCTGCGGATCAAGGGCTACGCCGACGACCGCACGGCCGCCGCGGTCTGGGAGTCGTAACGGCCCCCTCCGGGGGCGCGGCGCGGGTCTCCGACAGGCGCGAACGCACGGACCGTGCATGGATGGGAGGCGCACACCGCACAGCCGGACCGGAAAGGGCGCCCCTCCATGGCCAAGCAGAACGTCGCCGAGCAG
The DNA here is from genome assembly GCF_055602345.1 of Streptomyces sp. NPDC037401. Taxonomy (NCBI): domain Bacteria; kingdom Bacillati; phylum Actinomycetota; class Actinomycetes; order Kitasatosporales; family Streptomycetaceae; genus Streptomyces; species Streptomyces sp. NPDC037401. The sequence continues at coordinate 92,751 of NZ_JBVJWO010000025.1, read as the reverse complement.
TTCGTCGACATCCTCGTGCGCGCGGGCGTACGGCGGCTGTACGGCGTGGTCGGCGACAGCCTCAACCCCGTGGTCGACGCGATCCGCCGCACCGGCGGGATCGAGTGGATCCAGGTCCGGCACGAGGAGACGGCCGCCTTCGCGGCGGGCGCCGAGGCGCAGATCACCGGTCGGCTCGCCGCCTGCGCCGGCTCCTGCGGCCCCGGGAACCTCCACCTGATCAACGGGCTGTACGACGCCCATCGCTCCATGGCCCCGGTCCTCGCCCTCGCCTCGCACATCCCCTCCAGCGAGATCGGCCTCGGCTACTTCCAGGAGACCCACCCCGACCGGCTGTTCCGCGAGTGCAGCCACTACAGCGAACTGATCTCCAGTCCGCAGCAGATGCCCCGGCTGCTCCAGACCGCCGTCCAGCACGCCGTCGGCCGCAGCGGGGTCAGCGTCGTGGCCCTCCCCGGGGACGTGGCCGCACAGCCCGCCCCGGAACGCGCCGTGGAGCACGCCCTCGTCACCGCCCGCCCCTCGGTGCGCCCCGGCGACGCCGAGATCGAGAAGCTGGCCCGGATGATCGACGAGGCGGACAAGGTCACGCTCTTCTGCGGCAGCGGCACGGCCGGGGCCCACGCCGAGGTCATGGAGTTCGCCGGACGGGTCAAGGCCCCCGTCGGGCACGCCCTGCGCGGCAAGGAGTGGATCCAGTACGACAATCCGTACGACGTGGGCATGAGCGGACTGCTCGGCTACGGCGCGGCGTACGAGGCCACGCACGAGTGCGACCTGCTGATCCTGCTGGGCACGGACTTCCCGTACAGCGCCTTCCTGCCCGACGACGTGAAGATCGTGCAGGTGGACGTGCGCCCCGAGCACCTCGGCCGCCGTTCGAAGCTTGACCTCGGGGTGTGGGGCGACGTGCGCGAGACGCTGCGCTCGCTGACCCCCCGGGTGCGGGCCAAGACCGACCGCCGCTTCCTCGACCGGATGCTCAGGAAGCACGCCGACGCCCTGGAGGGCGTGGTCAAGGCGTACACCCGCAAGGTGGAGAAGCACACCCCGATCCACCCCGAGTACGTGGCCTCGGTCCTCGACGAACTGGCCGCGGACGACGCCGTTTTCACTGTGGACACGGGAATGTGCAATGTGTGGGCGGCGCGCTACATTTCACCGAACGGCAAACGCCGCATCATCGGTTCCTTCAGCCACGGTTCCATGGCCAATGCCCTCCCGCAGGCCATCGGCGCCCAGTTCACCGAGCGCGGCCGTCAAGTGATCTCCATGTCGGGCGACGGCGGTTTCTCCATGCTGATGGGAGATTTCCTCACCCTGGTGCAGTACGACCTGCCCGTCAAAGTGGTCCTGTTCAACAACTCCTCGCTCGGCATGGTCGAGCTGGAAATGCTGGTGTCCGGGCTGCCGTCGTACGGCACCACGAACCGCAATCCGGACTTCGCGGCGATCGCCCGCGCCGCCGGCGCCTACGGCGTCCGGGTCGAGAAGCCCAAGCACCTCGCGGGCGCGCTGAAGGACGCCTTCCGGCACAAAGGGCCAGCTCTGGTGGACGTGGTGACCGACCCCAACGCCCTGTCCATCCCCCCGAAGATCAGCGCCGAGATGGTCACCGGATTCGCCCTCTCGGCCAGCAAGATCGTGCTGGACGGCGGGGTCGGCCGGATGCTCCAGATGGCCCGGTCCAACCTCCGGAATGTGCCCAGGCCATAAGCGCAGGTCATGACCGGCCCTAAACCTCGTTCCGGCCGGTGGAACCCCGTGCGTGATCCGGTCGTTACCCGCAGGAGTGCCACCGCCCGCGCGGGGCATGCATCCCGTAGACCAGTTCGAGGAAGGGGATGTGAGTCGCCGTGCGGGTGGGGGCGAAAACCGGAAAGCAGGCAAGAGGACGGCCGACGGCACGCGGGCCGGCAGAGGACGAGGACAGGGAAACGGAGGGGGCGGCGCCGGGGAGCCACGGCGCGCAACCGGGCCTCAGGATGAGCCGGTCGTTACGGCGGTCCGACCTGAGGGCGGTCGGCGAGGTCCGCCGGGCCCTGCGGGAGCTGCTCCGGCACTGGGGCCGGCCCGAGACCGCCGACGTGGCGGAGCTCCTCACCACCGAACTGGTCACCAACGCCCTCGTCCACACGGACCAGGGCGCCGAGGTCACCGCCAGCCTCGGCACCTCCCGACTCCGGGTGGAGGTACGGGACTTCACCTCCCGGCACCCCAGACCGCACGTACCGACCGCCGACGACGGTACGCACGGACGGGGCCTCTTCCTGGTGCAGGCACTCGCCGACGCCTGGGGCATCAGCGCGCACAAGGTCGGGAAGTCCGTCTGGTTCGAGCTGGACGGAGGTCCCGCCTGAGCGGAGCCGCCATCGGGACGGTCCGCCGCGGCGGGTCAGCCGAACTGCTGCTCCAGGTCCTTCAGTTTGCGCTCCAGGGAGTCGAGCCGGGGGATGGTCTGGGTGTCGTCCTCGGCCGTGAGGTCGACGGTCCTCGTCTCGGGGCCGTGACCTGAAGTCCCGTTACCGGGACCGCCGTTCACGGCCTGCAGGGAGGGCCGGTGGCGAAGTGGCAGCTGTCCTGGCTCGGTTATGGCGGGCTCCGCGCCGACCGGCGCGGAGCCCGCCCCCGAGGTGAGACCCGGCAGGTCCAGCTGCCGGCCGCGCTGCCGCCCGAAGGCCCGGTTCTGCCGGCCCAGCGCCCGAATGTGGGCGCGCTCGCGCCGCTGCTGCTCGCGGCGGCGGTGGCGGTCCTGCTCCTTCTCCCGCTTGTCCTCGCGCACTTCCTCGACGGCCTCGTCGAGGGTCCGCACGCCCTCCAGCAGCATCAGCGACCAGGCGCCGAAGGTCTCGCGGGGCGCCCGCAGCCAGCGGACGATCCGGATCTGCGGCAACGGCCTCGGTACCAGGCCCTGTTCGCGCAGGGCGGCCCGGCGGGTCTGCTTGAGCGCGCGGTCGAAGAGCACGGCCGCCGAGAGCGACATGCCCGCGAAGAACTGCGGGGCGCCGTCGTGGCCCAGGCCGCGGGGTGCGTGCACCCAGTTGAACCAGGCCGCCGCACCGGCGAAGAGCCACACCAGGAGGCGGGAGCCGAGGGCCGCGTCGCCGTGGCTGGCTTCGCGGACGGCCAGCACCGAGCAGAACATCGCGGCGCCGTCGAGACCGAAGGGGACCAGGTACTCCCAGCCCCCGGAGAGGCTGAGGTTCTGCCGGCCGAAGCCGACGAGTCCGTGGAAGGAGAGCGCGGCGGCGACGGCCGCGCAGCAGAACAGCAGCACGTACGAGGCGGTGCCGTAGACGGCTTCCTTGCGGCGGCGGCGCTCCTCGCTGCGCTCCCAGCTGTCTTCGGCCGCGGCCTTGTCGCCTTCGCGCTTGCCCCGGGCCAGCACCGCCACTGCCGCAAGTACGCCCAGGATCAGAAGGCTGCCCGGAAGCAGCCAGTCCAGCGATATGTCGGTCAGTCTCATCCGGTGTCCCTTGCCTCGCGTACGGCGGCTTTCCGGGCGCCATAGTGGCCGATCCGGTCCGGCCCGCACGCGGGTTTCGGGGCAAGTGGACGCCTTCGGGGGGCGCGGCCCTCCGGATAGGGTGATCTGGGTCGAACTACCGCTCGAGCGCAGGAGGATGTGTTCGATTCCCGTCACCTGAACGGGGTGGCGTGAGTCGCCCGGGGCTACGGGGACGCCGCGGCGGACAGCCGTGCGACCCGGTCCGCGTCACAGGTGCGCGGGCAGGTGGTGCAGGTGTCGTCGGGGCGCAGCGTGTAGAAGAAGCAGCAGCCGGCCCGGTCCCGGGTGGGCAGCTGCTTGCCGTCCGGCCCCGTCAGGGTGCGGAAGCCGGCCCGGGCCGTGAACGGGGTGATGGCCCCCGGCAGCAGCAGCTCCAGCTCGGCCATGGCCCGCGGCTCCTCGCCGAGCAGCCGCCCGACGTACCAGAGGCTCTCGGCGACCTCGTCGCTCGCCATGCCCCACAGGGCCCGCCGGCCCCGCCGCATCCGCGGGCCGAAGCCTTCCAGGAGGGGAGCGAGGTGCTGGGAGACCGCTGCCCGCACCTCCGCCCGCAGCGCTTCCTCGTGGGGCACGACCCGGGCCCCTGGGAGCGCTGCCGCCGGGTCCGACGGCAGGCAGGAGAAACTCTCGACGCGCACGGCCATCCGGCCGAGCGTCCGGTGGAAGGACACCGACTCCACCGGCAGCCGCGGGACCCGCCGGCTCAGGAACCAGGGGACCGTGAACAGCAGGCAGGCCGGCCAGGAGTACCGGTGCAGGCCGAAGCCGGCGATCACGTCCGGCCTCGCCTGCTGGCCGTAGTCCCGCAGCACCTGGGCGTTGTCCCAGGCGAGGAAGGCGTCCAGGGCCGCACCGCCGGCCGCGAGTTCGTCCGCGCCGACCCAGCCCGCACCGCGAGGGGCCGTCTCGGCCGCGGAGAACTCCTGGACCCGCAGTCCGGAGTACACCTCGGTCATGCGGGCGTACGCGTCCGACACGGGGGAACCGGCCGGAGCGGCGGCAGGGGGCGCAACAGGGAGCAAAGCCGGGACGGTCATGGGCGGACCACCGAATCGCGCGATCGTTAACAGGTTAGCCTTACCTTACCCGATCTCGGGCGGGTCCTATCAACGGTGTCCCATATGCTCGGAGAGTGCACAGCGAAGCAGTGGTCCCGGCGCAGAAGGTGGTACGCCACTCGGTGCGCGGACAGATCCTCGACGCGCTCCGCTCGGCGCTCGTCGACGGGGACCTCGTCCCCGGCGAGATCTACTCCGGACCTGCCCTGGGGGAGCGCTTCGGGGTCTCCGCTACACCCGTGCGCGAGGCCATGCAGCAACTGGCCCTCGAAGGCGCGGTCGAATGCCTGCCGAACCGCGGCTTCCGGGTGGTGGAGCGGTCCGCGCGCGAACTGGCCGAGCTGGCGGAGGTCCGGGCCCTGCTCGAAGTGCCGGTGATGCTGCGGCTGGCGCGTACGGTCTCCGTGGCAGCCTGGGCCGCGCTCCGGCCGGCTGCCGCCGCGACCGCGGCTGCCGCCGCTGCGGGCGACCTGCCCGGCTACGCGGAGTCGGACCGGGCGTTCCACCGGGCCGTGCTCGCCCTCGCGGGCAACGAACAACTGCTGCTGGTCGCGGACGACCTGCACCGCAGGGCCCAGTGGCCCCTCCCCGGCGCCCCGCGGATCCGCCGCGCCGACCTCGTCGCCGACGCGGCGGAACACTCGGCCCTGCTGGAGGCCCTGATCGCCCAGGACCTGCCGGTCGTGGAATCACTCGTACGGGAGCACTTCGCCGGCGCGCCGCGCTGACGCCCCGCCGCGCCCCTTACGGAACGGCATAACCGGCATCGCGCCCGTCTCACCCGCCTCACCACAGCGCCCGGTAGATCCGGGCCCAGGGCCGCGGGCGCTCGGCCTCGCGGACCCCGGCCTCCGAGTACCGGCCGGTGAGGAGCGACCAGTCGCGGGTCGCCCGCATCCAGTCCTCCATGCACCGCACCAGGTTCCGCAGGGCCTGCTCCTCGCGCGCCGACAGCCGGTGGGCCCGGCACAGGCCCGGTACGGCCGCGGCGTGCGAGCGGAACTCCGCGACCCGCACGCCGACCATCCGGACCGCCTCGCCGGCGGCCTCGTCGGCCGTGCACCCGGTCGCGGCCTGGAGCACCGGCACGATGTTGTGGAACTCGCCCGAGGCCAGCTCCTTGCGCAGCGAGGCGAGGTCGTTGGTGAGGGCGACCACCTCGCTGCTCAGGTCGACCATGGCCGTGACCGCGGCGGCCTGGCGGACCGCCGCGGGGATCTCGGCGCCGGTGAGCCGCTCCACCAGGTCGAAGCAGGAGTCCGTGCCGATCGTGGCGCGCCGCACGGCCATGTACCGGCCGGGGGCCGGCGGACCGGGGGCGTCCCGGTCCGCCGCCTCCCCGGCGTAGCCGCCGACGAACCGCGTCCAGCTCCCCCGGTGCCGGTCCCGCCACGTGGGTGACATGCCCGTGACGGAACGGTTCCACAGCTCGCGGAACGTGTCCCGCAGGGGGTCCGGCGGGCCGGTGAGCGGCCCGTCGTCCATCGCGTCGACCGTCGCGGCGACCACTTCGGCCACCCGCGCCGGGTCACGCCCGAGCGGGCTGTCGAACTGGTCGTCGAAGACGAAGTACCACCCCATCCAGTCGGTCATCAGGTCCAGCGCGTCGCCCGAGGCGAACGGGTACGCGCGGGCGGCCAGCTGGTCCAGCCGCAGGATGTCGTACGCCCGCAGGTCGCGGGGCGACAGCAGGCCGCGCTGCCGCATCCACCGCAGATGACGGCGGCGCGCCCGCTCCGCGTCGGGGCTGACCCGCTCCGGGAACGGCAGGTCCAGCTCGTGCAAGTGGCACAGGGTGTCCACCGGGTCTCTCCGAATCGTGTTCACCGTGCACGCAGCCGTATGCCGAGCCGGCGCGGGCGCAGGATGGTCGCGAGCCGGGTCGGCCGGAGATCCGCCCCCGGGGCGATCTCCAGGTTCCACCGGGCCGCCACGCTCGCCAGCGCCATCGCGGTCTCGCCGACCGCGAAAGTGTCGCCGATGCATTTGCGCGCGCCGCCGCCGAAGGTGGTGAAGGCGCCGCGCGGCAGGCCCGCGGCCCGCTCGGGCAGCCAGCGGTCGGGCTCGAAGGAGTCCGGCCGCTCGAAGAGGTCCGCCCGCCGCTGGACGACGTACGGACTGAAGACGACGGTAGCGCCGGCCGGGATGCGGCGCCCGGCGAGCTCGGTGTTGGCGCTGGTGGTCACCCGGGTGAGCAGCCAGCCCGCCGGGTACAGCCGCATGGTCTCGTGGAGCACCCGGCGGGTGTACTCCAGCGCCGGGACGTCGGCCCATTGCGGCGGGCGTCCGCCCAGCACGGCGTCGGCCTCGGCCTGCACCCTGCGCAGTGCCTCCGGGTGCTGGGCGAGCAGGCAGCACGCCCAGGTGAGGGTGGCCGCGGAGGTCTCCGAGCTGGCGGTGAGGAGGTTCGTCATCTGGTCGTGCAGCTCGGTGGGCGTGGGCTCCCGGCCCATCCGGCCGCCCGAGGCGAGCACGATCGACAGGACGTCGCCGTGGTCCTCCCCGGTCTTGCGGTACTCGTCGACCAGCTCGTCGATGACCGCGTGCAGGTCGGCGAGGGCCTCGGCGTAGCGGATCTTGCCGGGGGTGGGCAGCTTCTGGAGCGGACCCGGCACGAGCATGCGGGCGAAGATGCTGCCCAGCATGATGTCGAGGGACCGCTCGATGCGGGCTGCCGTCTCGTCGGCGATGTCGGTGGAGAAGAGGGCGCGGACGGCCGTGCCCAGGGTGAAGTGGTACCAGGTGCTGAACGCGTCGATGACCGTGCCGTCCGACCAGGAGTCCTGGAGCGGGCCGAGCCGGTCCTCGATGGCCGTGCCGTACTGCTCCAGCCGCTCGGGGCGGAATGCTGGCTGGAGCAGGCGGCGCTGCGTGCGGTGGTCCGAGTGCGGACAGCTGCCCAGGCCGTTGCCCAGGAAGTCCCGGGCCTTCTCGTAGAGCAGACCGCCTTTGTCGAACGTACGGTCGTCCGCCAGGACTTGGTGGAGAAGGTCCTGGTGGCAGGGGACGTAGGCGGTCTGCGGACCCAGCCGGATCTCGACCAGGTCGCCGTACCGGGGCAGTTCCGCCAGGAACTGCAGGGGACGGTGCAACAGCTGCCGTCCGTGCCCGACTAGGGGGAGCGCGCCGGGGGCGCTCCCCGCCGTGAACTGCGTCTTCGCTGACATGCCTGGCAGGGTGCCCATCACCACCGGAGCCACAAACACTGATCTTGCGGCGCATCGGTGCCCGCGCAGGGAGCACGGTGCACCGGAGCGCCCCCGGGTTCGCGGAGGCGCTCCCCGCACGGCTGCCTCCGGGCCGGTCAGGCGGTACTCGGCGCCAGGCTGGCGGCCAGCCAGGTGGGCACTCCGCCCAGCAGCTGGACCAGGCGGCGGGCCTCCGCGCGCAGCCTGCCCGCCTCCGGCTCCTCCTCGGCGTCGGCGAGGGCCGCGAGGGCCGGTGCCGTCCCGATGAGATACCCCAGATCCTCGCGCAGGCGCAGCGACTGGGTGAATCCGTTGCGGGCCTCGGTCAGTTCGCCGTCCCGCAGCGCCAGCCCGGCCAGGTGGCGCCAGGTGAAGGAGAGCAGCAGGACGTCGCCGTGCGCCGCGGCCGCCGTGTGCGAGCGGCGGTACGCGGCCCGGGCGGCCTGCGCCGACCCGGCGATGTTCTCGGCGACCAGCCCCCGGCGGAAGTCGAGCAGGGCCCGCCGCGGCGAGGACGGGGAGATGAGCGCCGCCGCCCGCCCCAGGGCCGAGCGGGCCTCGTCGGCCCGGTCGCGTACGCCGAGCCGGGTGGCGGCGTAGGCCAGGTAGCCGCGCTCGCAGGCGGCCTCGCCGCGCTCGTCGTCCGTACCGGCCGCCGCCTCGGCGGCGCGCAGGGCGTCCTCGGCCTCCGTCCAGCCCGTCTCGGTGTAGAGGCAGCGCTCGATGAGCAGGGCCGCCCGCTGGAGGGCTGCCGCGGGTGCGGTCGCGTGCGGCTCCAGGAGCGCCGCCGCGTCCGTCCAGCAGCCGCGTGACCGCAGCCGCCATATCGCCCGCTGGAGGGGGTCGTCGCCCCCGGTCACTCCGGCACCCGACATGGCGGTGTCCGCCACATTGCCCTCCCCAAAGCGCGTCGTTGAGCCCTGGGGCGAATCCCAGCACACACCGGCGTGATCGGCCAAGGGGTCTGGTGAACCCTTTCACAAAGTCGCAGTCGGACTATGTGATCATCAGTCAGTTTCCGTCGGGGTCCGGTCAGCTCATGCGCAGGGCGAGGAAGAAATCGAGCTTGTCCTCCAGCCGCGAAAGGTCGCGCGCCGTCAACTGCTCGATCCTGCCGACGCGGTAGCGCAGCGTGTTGACGTGGAGGTGCAGGCGCGTCGCGCACCGGGTCCAGGACCCGTCGCAGTCGAGGAACGCCTCCAGGGTCGGGATCAGCTCCGCGCGGTGGCGGCGGTCGTAGTCCCGCAGCGGGTCCAGCAGCCGCGCGGTGAACGCCCTGCGGACGTCGTCGGGGACGAACGGCAGCAGCAGCACGTGCGAGGCCAGCTCGTGGTGGCCCGCGGCGCAGACCCGGCCCGGCCGGGCGGCCGCGACCCGGCGGGCGTGCCGGGCCTCCTCCAGCGCGCCCCGCAGGCCCTCCGCGGAGTGCACGGCCGCGCTCACGCCCAGCGTCAGGCGCCCGTCCTCGGCCAGCCCGGCCGCCAGCGGCTCCCGTACGGCGGCCAGCAGCGCGTCCGCGTGCAGTGCGGCGTCCGGCTCGCCCTCGCCCGTCAGTGCGGGCAGCGGGACCAGCGCGATGGCCTCGTCGCCCGCGTGCGCGACGGCGATCCGGTCCGAGGGCTCCGGGCCCGAGACGCCCGGGTCGACGAGGATCTCCTCCAGCAGCGACTGGGCCACCGGGCCGCCGGGGATGTCCCCGCCGTCCCAGTCCACCCGGGCCACCACGACCTGCCAGTGCGGGGCCGCGCCCAGCCCCGGCAGCAGCACCGGGGCCGCGACCCGCAGGCGGGCGGCGATCTCGGCGGGCGCCGCGCCCGTCTGCACCAGCTCCAGCACCTCCTGGGCGAGGCGGCGGCGGACCGTACGGGCCGCGTCCCGGCGGTCCCGCTCCACGGCGATCAGCTGCGTCACGCCCTGGAGCAGGTCCAGCCGCTCGGCCGGCCAGTCGCCCGCGTCCGCCTCCACGGCCAGCAGCCAGTCGGACAGGACGGTCTCCCGCACGTCCCGGGGGGGGGGGGGGGGGGGGGGGGGGGGTGCCTGGGGGGGGGGGGGGGGGGGGGAACCCGGAGGGGGGGTCAGTGTGGGGCCCGGGG
>NZ_JBVJWO010000025.1:0-82894 GCF_055602345.1 Streptomyces sp. NPDC037401 | reverse complement strand
CGCCGCCGGCCCGGCGGCGCGCCCGGCTCCCTTGATCGGGAAGAGCGAGTACGTAATACCCTGGATGGAGATCCGGTGCGGGCCCCGGCGACCGGTCCGGACCGCCGCCAGATGCTCGCCGGCCAGCGTCGCGCACACGCCCGGCGCCAGTGGTTCTCCCGCCCCGGCGATCTGCCGGCCCGTGGGGGAGAGCACCCACGCGCGCAGATCGAGGTCGGTGGTGAGCAGATCCAGCACCACATCCGGTCCGCCGCCGGCGGGACCCGAGGTCATCAGCCTGCGGTGGCGGTCCACGACGGCCGCGAGGTCCCCCGCGCGCTCCCCGGACACCTGCCGGACGACGTACTCCGTGATCGTGGCGAATGCAACGTCCTCGTTCACCGCGAAGAGCGGCAGCCGGTTGCGCCGACAGGCTGAAACCAGATCGTCGGGGATGTCGCCCAGCTCCGCTTCGCCGGCCGCGAGCCCCGCGACGCCCGCGCTCGCAAGGATTCGTACGAATGGCTCGGAGTCGGCTGAATTCTTTCGCCAGGCGAGCCCGGTAAGCACCAATTCGCCGCCCGAGAGGTACCTGCTCGGGTCCCGGAGGTCGGTCGTCATGACGCCGCGAACCGTACGGTCGAGCTCGTCCTCGCCGCCCAGGAGCCGCAGGCCCAGCGCCTCGGTTTCCAGCAGTGCGCGCAGCCTCATGGGGTCGCCGCCGATCTGTCTCGATGTTGCCGTTGAAAATCGGAGAGGCTGCTCAGCCTCGCCTTTTATACGAATCTACAAGACGAGGGAGGCGCCCAGCCAACTCCTTCATGGTTTCGGTGACTGCACCCGGGGGACGCGCGGCTTGTGTACTGACTCCACACCGCGTTAACAGCACGTGAACGACCAGTCGAGGGACTTGGGCCCTCCTGGCTTGAAGTGAACGACCCGATTAAGAAGAAGAGAGCCACACATGGACTTCCTTCGCCCCGCCAGCTGGGAGGAGGCGCTCGCCGCTAAGGCTGAGCACCCCACAGCTGTGCCGATTGCGGGTGGCACCGATGTGATGGTCGAGATCAACTTCGACCACCGCCGTCCGGAGTACCTCCTGGACCTCAACCGCATCGAGCTGCTGCGGGAGTGGGAGGTCGGTGAGGAGAACGTCCGCCTGGGCGCCTCCGTCCCGTACACCCAGATCATGGAGAACCTCCGTGAGGAGCTGCCGGGTCTCGCGCTCGCCTCGCACACGGTCGCGTCCCCGCAGATCCGCAACCGCGGCGGTGTCGGCGGCAACCTCGGTTGCGCCTCGCCGGCCGGCGACTCCCACCCGGCGCTCCTGGCGGCCGGAGCCGAGGTCGAGGTGGAGTCGGTGCGCGGCACCCGCTTCATCCCGATCGACGAGTTCTACACGGGCGTCAAGCGCAACGCGCTGGCCCCCGACGAGCTCATCAAGACCATCCACGTGAAGAAGGCGGACGGTCCCCAGCAGTACTCCAAGGTCGGCACCCGCAACGCCATGGTCATCGCGGTCTGCGCCTTCGGTCTGGCGCTGCACCCCGAGACCCGCACGGTCCGCACCGGCATCGGCTCGGCCGCCCCGACCCCCATCCGGGCGAAGGCCGCCGAGGAGTTCCTGAACGCCGCGCTCGAAGAGGGCGGCTTCTGGGAGTCCGGCAAGATCATCACCCCCTCGATCGCGAAGCAGTTCGGCGACCTCGCCTCCGGCGCCTGCAACCCGATCGACGACGTCCGCGGCACGGCGAAGTACCGCCGTCACGCGGTCGGCATCATGGCCCGCCGCCAGCTCGTCTGGACCTGGGAGCAGTACCGCGGCAACGGCCGCCCGCTTGAAGGAGCTGCGTAAGCATGCGCGTCAATTTCACGGTCAACGGCCGTCCGCAGGAAGCCGACGACGTCTGGGAGGGCGAGTCCCTCCTCTACGTCCTCCGCGAGCGTCTGGGCCTGCCCGGTTCGAAGAACGCCTGTGAGCAGGGCGAGTGCGGTTCCTGCACCGTCCGCCTCGACGGCGTGCCGGTCTGTTCCTGTCTCGTCGCCGCCGGCCAGGTCGAGGGCCGCGACGTCGTGACGGTCGAGGGCCTGGCGGACTTCGCCAAGCAGCGCGAGGCGCACGGCCACGGCGGTGCCTGCGGCACCGGCGGCTGCGGCAGCAAGGGCGTCTCCACCGACGAGGCCCAGCGGTGGTCGGCCAAGCCCGGCGACTCGCAGACGGGCGAGGGCGTGGAGCTCTCCACCATCCAGCAGGCGTTCATCGACGCCGGCGCCGTCCAGTGCGGTTTCTGCACCCCGGGTCTGCTGGTCCAGGCCGACGCTCTCCTCGAGAGCAACGCCGACCCGTCCGACCAGGACATCCGTGAGGCCCTGTCCGGCAACCTCTGCCGCTGCACGGGCTACGAGAAGATCCTCGACGCGGTCCGCCTCGCGGCCGCCCGTCAGGGAGAGGCGGTCTGACCATGGCTCAGAACACCCGCACCACTCCGGCCGGAACGCCCACCAACGTCACCCAGAAGCACAACCGGGGCGGCATCGGCGAGTCCACGCTCCGCCCGGACGGCACGCTCAAGGTGACCGGCGAGTTCGCGTACTCCTCGGACATGTGGCACGAGGACATGCTGTGGGGCCAGACCCTGCGCAGCACCGTGGCGCACGCCGAGATCGCGTCCATCGACATCTCCGAGGCGCTCGCCATGCCCGGCGTGTACTCGGTGCTGACGTACGACGACCTGCCGGCCGAGATGAAGAACTACGGCCTGGAGATCCAGGACACGCCGGTCCTCGCCAACGGCCGGGTACGCCACCACGGCGAGCCGGTCGCCCTCGTGGCCGCCGACCACCCGGAGACCGCCCGCCGCGCGGCCGCCAAGATCAAGATCGACTACCGTGAGCTGCCGCTCGTCACGGACGAGGCCTCCGCCCTCGCCGCCGACGCGCCGCTGATCCACGAGGGCCGCGACGACCACCACTCCGGTCACGTCCCGCACCCGAACATCGTGCACCGCCAGCCGATCATCCGCGGCAACGTGGAAGAGGCCCGCAAGCGCGCCGACGTCATCGTCGAGGGCGAGTACACCTTCGGCATGCAGGACCAGGCCTTCCTCGGCCCGGAGTCCGGCCTGGCCGTGCCGTCCGAGGACGGTGGTGTCGACCTCTACGTCGCCACCCAGTGGCTGCACTCGGACCTCAAGCAGATCGCCCCCGTCCTCGGCCTGCCCGAGGAGAAGGTGCGCATGACGCTCTCCGGCGTCGGCGGTGCCTTCGGCGGCCGCGAGGACATCTCGATGCAGATCCACGCCTGCCTGCTGGCCCTGGCCACCAACAAGCCGGTCAAGATCGTCTACAACCGGTTCGAGTCCTTCTTCGGCCACGTGCACCGCCACCCGGCGAAGCTCTACTACGAGCACGGCGCCACCAAGGACGGCAAGATCACGCACATGAAGTGCAAGATCGTCCTGGACGGCGGCGCCTACGCGTCGGCCTCCCCGGCGGTCGTGGGCAACGCCTCCTCCCTCTCCGTCGGCCCGTACGTCATCGACGACGTCGACATCGAGGCGATCGCGCTCTACACGAACAACCCGCCCTGTGGCGCGATGCGCGGCTTCGGCGCCGTCCAGGCCTGCTTCGCGTACGAGGCCCAGATGGACAAGCTCGCGGCGAAGCTGGGCATGGACCCGGTGGAGTTCCGCCAGCTGAACGCCATGGAGATGGGCACGATCATGCCCACCGGCCAGGTCGTGGACTCCCCGGCGCCCGTCGCCGAGCTGCTGCGCCGGGTCAAGGCCCGCCCGCTGCCGCCGGAGCGCCAGTGGGAGTCGGCCGGCGAGGGCGCGGACGTCCGCGCACTGCCCGGCGGACTCTCCAACACCACGCACGGCGAGGGCGTCGTCCGCGGCGTCGGCTACGCGGTCGGCATCAAGAACGTCGGCTTCTCCGAGGGATTCGACGACTACTCCACCGCCCGCGTGCGCCTGGAGGTCATCAACGGCGAGGCCGTCGCGATGGTCCACACGGCCATGGCCGAGGTCGGCCAGGGCGGTGTCACCGTGCACGCCCAGATCGCCCGCACGGAGCTGGGCGTCACGCAGGTGACGATCCACCCGGCCGACACCCAGGTCGGCTCCGCCGGATCCACGTCCGCCTCCCGGCAGACGTACATGACCGGCGGCGCGGTGAAGAACACCTGCGAGGCCGTCCGGGAGAAGGTCCTGGAGATCGGGCGCCGCAAGAACGGCTCCTACCACCCCGCGTGGGCGACCGCCGAGCTGCTCCTGGAGAACGGCAAGGTCGTCACCGACGGCGGCGAGGTCCTCGCGGACCTGGTCGACGTCCTCGACGGCGAGGAGGCGATCGACCTCGAGCTGGAGTTCCGCCACCGTCCCACGCAGGCGTTCGACCTGGTCACCGGCCAGGGCGACGGTCACGTCCAGTACACGTTCGCCGCGCACCGCGCGGTGGTCGAGGTGGACACCGAGCTCGGCTTGGTCAAGGTCGTCGAGCTCGCCACCGCCCAGGACGTCGGCAAGGCGCTGAACATGCTCTCCGTGGTCGGCCAGATCCAGGGTGGTACCACCCAGGGCCTCGGCGTGGCGGTCATGGAGGAGATCATCGTGGACCCGAAGACCGCGAAGGTGCGCAACCCCTCCTTCACGGACTACCTGATCCCGACCATCCTCGACACCCCGACCATCCCGGTCGACGTCCTGGAGCTCGCCGACCCGAACGCGCCGTACGGTCTGCGCGGTCTCGGCGAGGCCCCGACCCTCTCGTCCACCCCGGCCGTCCTCGCGGCGATCCGGCAGGCGACCGGTCTGGAGCTCAACAAGACGCCGATCCGTCCCGAGGCCCTCACCGGCACCCTCTAGGGACTACAGGCTCTCCGGGCGGTGTGACGCGGGAACGTCACACTTCACCGTCACACCGCCCGGAGTACGAGGCAGCCGCACCGCTCGCGGTCCGCTTCGACCCCCGCGCAGTACCCGTAGTACCCGTAGTACCCGTGGTACCCGTAGTGAACAGCAGGACCAGTAGGACCAGCAGTACCGCAGTTCCCATGAACAGCTTCGTCTCGGGCCGTCACCCCGGGTCGTGCAGCCAACGTTTCATCCCAAATCCCGCGATCTCCAATCCCCATGCGGGTGCCCCTTTGAACCTTGGGAGTTAGGCACCATGACCCAGTCGTCAGTGGAGCCCAAGACCACCGCGGAAGATGCGGGCTCCGGCTCGCTGAACCCCGCCGGGCGGTCCTGGCTCGACCGGTACTTTCACATAACCCACAGAGGATCCAACGTCGGCAACGAGGTTCGTGGCGGTATCACGACCTTCATGGCCATGGCGTACATCCTTCTTCTCAACCCCCTGATCCTCTCGGGTAAGGACGTCGCCGGCGACACCCTGAGCCAGAAGGCTCTCATCACGGCCACCGCCTTCGCCGCGGCCGTGACCACCCTCCTCATGGGCTTCATCGGCAAGGTGCCGCTCGCCCTCGCCGCCGGACTCTCCGTGTCCGGCGTGCTCGCCTCGCAGGTCGCCCCCGAGATGACCTGGCCGCAGGCCATGGGCATGTGCGTGATGTACGGCGCCGTGATCTGTCTCCTGGTCGTCACCGGCCTCCGCGAGATGATCATGAACGCCATCCCGCTCGCCCTCAAGCACGCGATCACCATGGGCATCGGCATGTTCGTCGCCCTGATCGGCCTCGTGAAGGCCGGATTCGTGCACGCTTCGCAGGGTGGCGGTCCCGTCACCCTCGGTCCCGCCGGCGAGCTCGCCGGCTGGCCCGTCCTGATCTTCTGCGTGACCCTGCTCGGCATCTTCATGCTGCAGGCGCGCAAGGTTCCCGGCGCGATCCTGATCGGCATCGTCGGCGGAACCATCCTGGCCGTGGTCCTCAACGCCGTCGCGGACATCGACGCGAAGGCCTGGCGCAGCGGCGCCCCGGAGCTCTCCGGCTCCGCGGTCTCGATGCCGGACTTCTCGCTCTTCGGCGACGTCGAGTTCGGCGGCTGGGGCGAGGTCGGCGCCATGACGGTCGGCATGATCGTCTTCACCCTGGTGCTCGCCGGCTTCTTCGACGCGATGGCCACCATCATCGGCGTCGGCACCGAGGCCAAGCTCGCCGACGACAAGGGCCGCATGCCCGGCCTGTCGAAGGCCCTGTTCATCGACGGCGCCGGCGGTGCCATCGGCGGTGTCGCGGGCGGCTCCGGCCAGACCGTGTTCGTCGAGTCCGCCACCGGTGTCGGCGAGGGCGCCCGTACCGGCCTGGCCTCCGTGGTCACCGGCCTGTTCTTCGCCGCCTGCATCTTCTTCACCCCGATCACGCAGATCGTCCCGGGTGAGGTCGCCTCCGCGGCCCTGGTCGTCATCGGCGCGATGATGATGCAGAACGCCCGCCACGTGGACTGGGCGGACAGCTCGGTCGCGATCCCGGTCTTCCTGACCGTCGTGATCATGCCGTTCACCTACCAGATCACCGCCGGTGTGGCCGCGGGCGTCATCTCGTACGTCGCCATCAAGGTCGCCCAGGGCAAGGCCCGCGAAATCGGTGCCTTCATGTGGGGACTCACCGCGATCTTCGTGGTGTTCTACGCCCTGCACCCGATCGAGGGCTGGCTCGACATCAACTGAGCCGAGGCGCCGTCCGGGCCCGCCGACAGGGCCCGGACCGCGCCCTCACCCGTCACGCATCCGATACTGGAAACGATCCTCCGAGGAGGCCGACATGCTGGACATCGCCGAAGAGCTGAACCGGTGGGTCGAGCAGGGACGTGATTTCGCCGTCGCCACCGTCGTGGCGGTGGGCGGCAGCGCACCCCGGCAGCCCGGAGCCGCCCTCGCCGTCGACGGCGGGGGCACGGCCATCGGATCGGTCTCCGGCGGATGCGTGGAGGGCGCCGTCTACGAGCTCTGCCGGCAGGCCCTCGAAGACGGCCGGAGCGTCCTGGAGCGCTTCGGCTACAGCGACGACGACGCCTTCGCCGTCGGCCTGACCTGCGGCGGCATCATCGACATCCTGGTCACCCCCGTCCTCGCCGGAACCCCGGAGCGCGCCGTCTTCGAAGCCGCCCTGGCCGCCGCGGCCCAGGGCGAGCCCGCCGCCGTCGCCCGCGTCGCCGCCGGCCCGGCCGAGCTGACCGGCCGCGCCGTCCTGGTCCGCTCCGAGGGCGCGTACGAAGGCACCTTCGGCGGGCACCCCGAGCTGGACCGCACCGTCGCCGAAGAAGCCCGCGCGATGCTCGACGCCGGCCGGACCGGGCTCCTGGAGATCGGGGCCGAAGGGCGCCTGTGCGGCGAGCCGCTGAAGATCCTCGTCGAGTCCAGCGTCCCCGCCCCCCGCATGATCGTCTTCGGTGCCATCGACTTCGCGTCCGCGCTCGTGCGCATCGGCAAGTTCCTCGGCTACCGCGTCACCCTCTGCGACGCGCGGCCCGTCTTCGCCACGGAGCAGCGCTTCCCCGAGGCCGACGAGATCGTCGTGGACTGGCCGCACCGCTACCTCGCCGAGACGCAGGTCGACGCCCGTACCGTGCTCTGCGTCCTGACCCACGACGCCAAGTTCGACGTACCGCTCCTCGAACTGGCCCTGAAGCTTCCCGTCGCCTACGTCGGCGCGATGGGCTCCCGCCGCACCCACGACGAGCGCAACAAGCGGCTGCGCGAGGTCGGCGTCACCGAGCTCGAACTCGCCCGCCTGCGCTCCCCGATCGGCCTGGACCTCGGCGCCCGCTCCCCGGAGGAGACCGCGCTGTCCATCGCCGCCGAGATCGTCGCCAACCGCCGCGGCGGCAGCGGACGCTCCCTCACCGGCGCCCACACCCCGATCCACCACGACAGCTCCGAGACGGTCGTCACCCGGATCGGTGTCGTCGCCTGAAGAGCACGGCCCGCAGCCGCCGCAGGGACGGCAGGGACCCCGGAGGGGTAAGCGCGCGGCAGAGCGCAACCCGCACGGGTTGCGCTCTTGCGCCGCCCGGGTAACGCGACTTGACCCGCCCGCGGCGCCTGCACCAGCGTCGGCTGCCGTGCACCACCGACACCTCGCCCGGGCCCTGCTGCCCGCCGCCGCCCTCGCCGTCGTCCTGCTCTCCGGCACGGCCTCCCTGCCCGCAGCGCCCGCGGTGCACCGGGAGGGCATCCCCCGGGGCGTGCCCCTGTACGTCCCGCCCGCCAACCCCGCCGCCCACCTCCAGGCCCGGCAGCTGAGGGCCGCGGGCCGCGGGCGCGAGGCGCAGGCGATCACCGCCATGGCCACCACGCCTCACGCCGTGTGGCTCGGGGACCAGACCCCCGCGCAGGCCGAGGCGGAGGTCCGGGCGGTCACCAGGGACGCCGTGCGCACCCGCCGCCTGCCGGTCCTGGTGCTGTACAACGTGCCGGGCCGCGACTGCTCCCAGTACTCCGCCGGCGGGGCCGCCGGCACCGCCGCCTATCGCAGCTGGATCGACGCGGTCGCCCGCGGGATCGACGACCACCGGGCCCTGGTCGTGCTCGAGCCGGACTCGCTGGCCCTGCTGCCCCGCGAGTGCCCGGCGGGCTCCGGCCCGGAGTCCGCCCCGGCCGACCTGGCGGGCGGGCGGACCGCCGCCCGCTACACCGAGATCGGATACGCCGTACGCGCTCTCGAAGCCCGCCCGGCCACCGACGTGTACCTCGACGCGGGCCATGCCGCCTGGCACAGCGTCAACGCCATCGTGCCCCGCCTGCGCCAGGCGGGCGTCGACGGCGCGGCCGGTTTCGCGGTCAACGTCTCCAACTACAACACCGAGGCCGCCGGCGTCTGGTTCGCCTACCTCGTCTCCGTCTGCCTCGCCCACGCCGAAACCGGCGGCGACAGCGCCGAGTGCCCCGACCAGTGGCGCCCCCGCGCCGAGGCCCGGGCCTGGATCGGCACCCGCAAGCGGGCACTGGATCCGGCCAGGATGAAGCACTTCGTCACCGACACCAGCCGCAACGGCCGCGGGCAGTGGAAGGCACCGGAGGGCAAGTACACCGATCCGCAGGACTGGTGCAATCCGCCCGGCCGCGGACTCGGCGCCCGCCCCACCACCGCCACCGGATACGTGCTCCACGACGCCAGACTGTGGATCAAGACCCCGGGGGAGTCGGACGGTTACTGCCTGCGCGGCACCGCCGGACCGCAGGACCCCGAGCGCGCACTCGTCTCCCCGAAGGCCGGCGACTGGTTCCCCGAGCAGGCCCTCGAGCTGGTACGACTGGCAAATCCAGCCATTATGAGGTGACCCGTCACCAATGAGGGTTTAGGGTCCGGATCATGGTGGACATCCGCGATGTGCCCGAGGAAGAGATCGACCGCGCCTTGGAACTGGCCTACCTGGTCTTCCACGACCGGCCGGAGGAAGAGGAGCGCGAACACCACCGCCGGCTGCTCGCGGGATGCGAGCGGATCGGCGCCTACGACGGCGCCGCGCTGGTCGGGTTCATGGCGGCGCACGACTTCCGCATGTCGGTGCCGGGCGCCGATCTCCCGTGCCCCTCCCTCACGTTCGTGTCCGTCGCCCCCACCCACCGGCGCCGCGGCGTCCTCACGGCCCTCATGGCCGAACTGCTGGACCGGGCGGCCCGCGCCGGCCGGCCTGTCGCCGCGCTGTGGGCCTCCGAGAGCGCCATCTACGGGCGCTTCGGCTGGGGCGCGGCCACCCAGGGCACGTCCGTCGAGATCGACTCCACCCGGCCGCTCGCCCTGCGGATCCGCCCCGACGACCGCCCGCTGCGGCTGGTCGACCCGCAGGACGCCCCGGCGCTGATCGGCCCGTACTTCGAGCGCACCCGCGCGGTGCGGGCCGGCCGGGCCGCCCGCGACGAGGAGCGCTGGCGCGGCGAGTGGCTGCGGGAGAAGGACGAGGAGGACGACGAGCTCGGCCCGCCGCGGATCATCGCCCTCGGCGAACCGCTCGCCGGATACGCCGTCTACCGCTCCAAGGCCGAGGAGCACGGCACCGCCCCGGGCCGAAGCCAGGGCGTGGTGCAGGTGTACGAACTGGAAGCCGACACCCCCGAGGCCGCCGCGGCCCTGTGGAGCTGCCTCGTGGGGCTCGACCTGACCGGGGTGGTCAAGGGCTGGGGCCGGCCCGCCGACGACCCGCTGCTGCTGTTCGCCGCGGACCGCGACCAGGTCAGGATCACCGAGCAGTTCCCGGCCCTCTGGGTGCGGCTGGTGGACGTGCGGGCCGCGCTGACCGCCCGGAGCTGGGCCGCGCCCGTCGAGCTCGTCCTCGAGGTGACCGACGACCGGATGCCCGCGAACACCGGCCGCTTCCGGCTGAAGGCGGGCCCCGGAGGGGCCGCGTACGAGCCCGCCCGGGCCCCGGCCGACCTCGCCTTCGACGTCCGCGACCTCGCGGCCTGCTACCTGGGCGGGACCCGGGCCGCCGACCTCGTGCGCGCAGGGCTGGTGGCGCAGTACACGCCGGGGGCGGCGGAGCTGCTCGACGCGGCGCTGCGCACCGGTCAACTGCCGCACACCCTCGACGAGTTCTGACCAGACGTCGGGTCGGCGGCCGGTTCGGCGCTCGGCGGCCGGGCCGGGGCAGCCGGGGGCGGGCGGCCGGGCCGGGGCAGCCGGTCAGGGGGCCGGGGAGATCCGGGCGGCCGCCATGCCGAAGCCGGGCGCCCCGAACGCCGGGCCGACGGGCGTTCCGGTACCGCCGGCCCGGAGTCCGGTGGGGGTCTGCGCCAGGTCCTCCTGCCGGTAGCGGCGCGTGTGCAGGTGCCAGTGGAGGATGCCGGCCATCCAGTCCTCCAGCTCCTTCACGTAGGCGTCGAGCGCCTCGCGGCCGGCCCGGTCCAGTCCGAAGTCGTCGTAGAGCACCGGGAGCTGGTTGTCCCGGATGTGCTCGAACTCCTCGGTGCGCCGGGTCATCAGGTCGGAGACGATCGCGAAGGCCTGCGGGTAGTCGATGTCGAAGAAGTTCTGGGTGACGAGCACGTGGTTGTGCACCTCGCCCTCGTACTCGATCTCCTTCTGGTACGAGAAGAGGTCGTTCATGATGCAGGCGACGTCCGTGGCCGAGGACTCCAGCGAGCGGACGACCCCGGTGCGGTGGATCTCCGGCGGCACGCCCCGCCCCGCGTGGCCCAGGCGGGCCAGGTACATGGTCATGTGGCTGCCGAAGGTGTAGCGCCGCATCTCCGCGTAGTCGACGGGGTCGGGGATGCGGTTGACGGTGCTGTTGTCGACCTCCCAGACCCAGCTCTTCAGCATGCCGGTGACGGTGAGGCGGAACTCCTCGCGGGCCTCGGCGGCCATGTTCGCGACGGTCCGGGCCCACAGGTCCTTCAGGCCCCGCTCCATCGCGGTGAGCGGCTCGGGGGCCGCCGCGGGGTCCACCGGGATCATGGAGATCAGCCGGTCGGTGGTGTGGCGGGCCGCGTCGGGCGATTTCGTGGCGGCGAAGACCTTCGGGTAGTAGTCGTCGGCGTACGTGCCCCAGGCGAGCCACTGCGCGCTCTGGCACAGCGCCTCGGGCGTGGCGTCGGGGTCGATGCCGGCCGAGCAGAGCGCGAAGTCGAAGCCCACCAGCTTGCGTTCGGTCCAGATCGCGGAGCCGGGGTCGCCCGGCTGCGGGTCCAGCAGCCCCGTCCGGCGGCACCAGTCGACCACGTCGCGGCGGGCCAGGTCGAGGTGCGGGCTGAGGCCGAGGGCGAAGGGCATGTAGAACTCGGGCAGCAGCGAGGGTCCGACCCGGCGGAACGGCACGTGGGTGAAGCTGCGGCGGCGCATGTCCACGGAGCGCGGGGTGAACATCGAGCGGACGTCGAGCGCGGTGGTGCCGACGCCGGCCGGCATGAAGGGGAGGGAGAGCGGGGCGGTGGCCCGCGCCTGCTCGTTCATGTACCGGCTGGAGACCATGTGCCATTCGTGGCCGCCGGACTGCCAGTCCTGGAGCCCCTTGGTGTACGCGAGTACGCCGGCCAGCTCGGCCGGGGTCAGGGCGTGCTCGGCGGCGAGCGCGGGAACCTCGGCGAGGGCGGTGTACTCGAACTGCTGGAGCCGCGAGGTCAGCAGGTCGTTGGAGAGCTCCGCGGCCTCCTGGGTGGTGCAGCCGAGGAAGGTCTCCAGCACCAGGACGGCGTTGGAGAGCTCGCCCTCGTCCGCGACCTCGCGCTGGTAGGAGAAGATGTCGTTGCGGATGTGGACGGCGTCGGAGAACGCGTCGCGCAGCACGCCCAGGGGCCGCGAGCGGGCGATCCGGGCCGGGACCTCCGCGGCCACGTACTCGACCAGCCCGGCCGACCAGGGTGCGCCGCCCACCTTGCGGCGCATCTCGATGTACTCCAGCGGGTTGGCCACCCGGCCGATGTTGATGTTGTGCAGCTCCCACATGGACTCGTCGAGGAGGTTCTTCGTGCTCTCGGAGAACCGTTCCCTCCAGTCCAGGCTCATCGACGGAACGGTACGCGCCCACAGGTCGGCGAGCCCGGCCTCGACCGGGTTGGCGGCCTCCGGGAAGCCGTCCGCGAGGTCCATGGGCATGAACGCCGCGAGTCCGTCGAGGTACTCCTTCGCCCCCGCGCGGTCCTGGGAGCGTTTGTAGACCTCCAGGAAGTGGTCGTCGAAGAAGAACACCCACACGTACCAGTCGGTCACCAGCGAGAGCGCCCCGCTGTCGCAGTCGGGGTGGGTGTACGAGCACAGCAGGGCGTAGTCGTGCGAGTCGAGGTCCGACTCCGTCCACACGCCGGAACCTTCCAGCATCCCGAGGTCGCGGGCCCAGCGCTTGCTGTGGGTCCTCGCCTCCTCCAGATGGGGGTTCAGTCGGGCGGGATACGGCACGTAGAAGTCCGGCAGTTGGAACGGCTGCGTCACGGAGGCTCGGCCTTTCGTCCGAAGGTGCGGGGCACCACGCCGCGGCCCCCCGGCACGAGATCAGCACGGCCCTACCCCTGCGGCCCTTGCGCCATGGGGGAGTTCACCGCATCAGGTGACGCCGTGGGGAATACGTGTGCGAGGCGGCGGGGTTGCGGGTCACATTGCACCGTCACACGTCGCACTGTTCAGGGAAGGTTCACGCATGAGGATCCTCACGGTCGGCGCCGGAGCCGCCGGCGGCTACTTCGGAGCGCGGCTCGCCCGGGCCGGCCAGGACGTCACCTTCCTCGTGCGCCCGCGGCGCGCAGCCGCCCTGCGGGAGCGCGGCCTTCGCGTGACGGGCCTGGGGCAGGACTTCGCACTCGACCCGCAGCTGACCACCGCCGACACCCTGGACGGGCCGTACGACCTGGTGCTGCTCTCCGTGAAGTCCACCGCGCTCGAACGCGCCGTCGCCGACCTGGCGCCCGCCGTCGGCCCGCGGACCGCCATCGTCCCGCTGCTCAACGGCATGGCCCACCTCGACCTGCTCGCCGAGCGGTTCGGGGCCGGCGCGGTGCTCGGAGGGGTGGCCAAGGTGGTCACCACCCTCGACGCGTCGGGCGACATCGTCCGGATGGCCCCGCCGGCCGCGGTGCTCACCGGCGAGACCGACGGCCGGACCTCGGAGCGCGTCGAAGCGGTGCGCGCCGTGCTCGCCGGCGCCGGCATCGACTCGCCCGGTGTGCCGGACATAGTCGCCGCCATGTGGCACAAGTGGACGTTCATCAGCACGCTCGCCGCCGTGACCTGCCTGGGCCGCGGCGCGGTGGGCGAGGTGACCGCCGTACCCGGCGGGACCGCGCTGGCCCGCGCGGTCGTCGCGGAGACCGCCGCGGTCGCCGCCGCGGCAGGCTACGGCGTCCCCGAGGCCGAACTCGCCTTCACCGAGGCGACGGTGACCACTGCCGGCTCCCCGCTGACGCCCTCCCTGTACCGGGACCTGCTCGCCGGGTACCCGACCGAGGTCGAGCACGTGTTCGGCGACCTGGTCGCCCGCGCCCGCGCCCTCGGCGTGCCCACACCGCTCCTGGACCTGGCCACCCTCCAGTTGCGGGTCCACCAGCGGGCAGTGGCCGGGGAGTAGCGGGACGGGCGCGGCGGGGGAGCGGCGGAGCCGCAGGTCAGCACGGTGCGCCCAGTGCCCGGTCCGGGTGGGCGGCGCGCCGCGCCTCGATGGACCGGTCCCATTCGTCGCCGGTCAGTGCGGTGAGGGAGACCGGGAACGGCCCGTCCTCCTCCTTCGCGATGTGGTGGTGCAGTTCGTCCACCGCCCGCCGCAGCCGCGCCGCGTCCGCCGGGTCGGACAGGTCCGCCCGCTCCAGGAACGCGGCCGGCTCGCGGTGCTCGCGCACGAGGTCGCCGATGTGGTCCGCGTACTCCGGGTCCCGGACCATGACGCGGAACAGGCCCTGCTCCTCGCCCTCCCAGTGGGCGAGGAGCTCCCGGGACATCCGCCCGACCAGGGACCGGCGGCCGCCGGATCCCCCCCGGTCGAGCGCCCGTACCGCGTCGCCGGCGGCGTTGGTGACGGCCTCGTGCTCGGCGATGAACTCCTTGATCAGGGGATCTGACGGCACCCGCAGTAGTGGCACATGGTGCCATTCTGTCGGGATTGCCGCTTTTTACTCCTCTTCGCCTTCCAGGTTGCCCTCGGTGTCGAGGAAGACCTCGCGCAGCGCGGCGAGCACCTCCGGGTCCGGCTTCTCCCACATGCCGCGGGACTCGGCCTCCAGGAGCCGCTCCGCGATGCCGTGCAGGGCCCAGGGGTTGGCCTCCTGGAGGAACGCACGGTTCTCCGGGTCCAGGACGTAGGTCTGCGTCAGCTTGTCGTACATCCAGTCGGCCACCACGCCCGTCGTGGCGTCGTAGCCGAACAAGTAGTCGACGGTCGCGGCGAGTTCGAACGCGCCCTTGTAGCCGTGGCGGCGCATCGCCTCGATCCACTTCGGGTTGACCACGCGGGCCCGGAAGACCCGCGAGGTCTCCTCCACCAGCGTGCGCGTACGGACCGTCTCCGGCCGCGTCGAGTCGCCGATGTAGGCCTCCGGAGCCGTGCCCCGCAGCGCCCGCACCGTGGCGACCATGCCGCCGTGGTACTGGAAGTAGTCGTCCGAGTCCGCGATGTCGTGCTCACGCGTGTCGGTGTTCTTCGCCGCGACCGTGATGCGCTTGTACGCCGTCTCCATCTCGGCGCGCGCGGGGCGGCCGTTCAGCTCGCGGCCGTACGCGTAACCGCCCCAGACCGTGTAGACCTCCGCGAGGTCGGCGTCGGTGCGCCAGTCGCGGCTGTCGATCAGCTGGAGGATGCCGGCGCCGTACGTGCCCGGACGGGAGCCGAAGATGCGCGTGGTGGCGCGCCGCTCGTCGCCGTGCTCGGCCAGGTCCGCCTGGGCGTGCGCCCGGACGTAGTTGACCTCGGCGGGCTCGTCCAGCGAGGCGGCGAGCCGTACCGCGTCGTCCAGCAGGCCGATGACGTGCGGGAACGCATCGCGGAAGAAACCGGAGATGCGCAGGGTCACGTCGATGCGCGGTCGGCCCAGCTCCTCGTACGGGATCGGTTCCAGGCCGGTGACCCGGCGCGAGGCCTCGTCCCACACCGGGCGGATGCCCAGCAGGGCCAGCGCCTCGGCCACGTCGTCGCCGGCGGTGCGCATCGCGCTGGTGCCCCACAGCGACAGGCCCACGGACGCGGGCCAGGTGCCGTTGTCGGTGCGGTAGCGCTCCACGAGCGAGTCGGCCAGGGCCTGCCCGGTCTCCCACGCGAGGCGGGAGGGCACGGCCTTGGGGTCGACGGAGTAGAAGTTGCGGCCCGTCGGCAGCACGTTCACCAGGCCGCGCAGCGGCGAGCCGGAGGGGCCGGCGGGCACGAAGCCGCCGTTCAGGGCGTGCACCGCGTGGTCGATCTCGTCGGTCGTGGCCGCCAGCCGCGGGACGACCTCGCGGGCCGCGAAGGCCAGGACGTCGGCCACCTGCGCCGAGTACCCCTCGGCGACGGAGGCCACGGCGGCCGCGTCCCAGCCGGCCGCCTCCATGGCCTCGACCAGGCTGCGGGCGGTCGCCTCCGCCTCGTCCGCGCTCGTGCGGGTGGCCGCAGACTCGTCCAGGCCGAGCGCCTCGCGCAGGCCCGGGAGGGCCGTGGTGCCGCCCCAGATCTGGCGGGCGCGCAGGATGGCGAGGACCAGGTTGACCCGCTCGGGGCCGGTCGGAGCGCCGCCGAGCACGTGCAGGCCGTCGCGGATCTGGGCGTCCTTGACCTCGCACAGCCAGCCGTCGACGTGCAGCAGGAAGTCGTCGAAGCCGTCGTCGTCCGGGCGCTCCGCGAGGCCGAGGTCGTGGTCGAGCTTCGCGGCCTGGATCAGGGTCCAGATCTGGGCGCGGATCGCCGGCAGCTTCGCCGGGTCCATGGACGAGATCTGCGCGTACTCGTCGAGGTGCTGCTCCAGGCGTGCAATGTCACCGTACGAGTCGGCACGTGCCATGGGCGGTACGAGGTGGTCGACGAGCGTGGCGTGCACCCGGCGCTTGGCCTGGGTGCCCTCGCCCGGGTCGTTCACCAGGAACGGGTACACCAGCGGCAGGTCGCCGAGCGCGGCGTCGGGCGCGCAGGCCGCCGACAGGCCGGCGTTCTTGCCCGGCAGCCATTCCAGGTTGCCGTGCTTGCCGAGGTGGATCATCGCGTCGGCGCCGAAGCCGCCGTCCTGGGCGGACGCCTGGATCCAGCGGTACGCGGCCAGGTAGTGGTGCGACGGCGGCAGGTCCGGGTCGTGGTAGATCGCGATCGGGTTCTCGCCGAAGCCGCGCGGCGGCTGGATGAGGATCAGGAGGTTCCCGCGGCGCAGCGCCGCGAGCACGATGTCACCCTCCGGATTGCGCGAACGGTCCAGGAACATCTCGCCCGGCGCCGGGCCCCAGTGCTCCTCGACCGACTCGCGCAGCTCGGCGGGCAGCTCGGCGTACCAGCGGCGGTAGTCCGCGGCCGGGATCCGGACCGGGTTGCGGGCGAGCTGCTCCTCGGTGAGCCAGTCCTGGTCGTGGCCGCCAGCCTCGATCAGGGCGCGGATCAGCTCGTCGCCGTCGCCCGAGACCAGGCCGGGGATCTCCTCCTCCGGCCCGAAGTCGTAGCCCTCGGCGCGCAGCCGGCGCAGCAGCGCCACGGCGCTCGCCGGGGTGTCGAGGCCGACGGCGTTGCCGATCCGGGAGTGCTTGGTCGGGTACGCGGACAGGACCAGCGCGATCCGCTTCCGCTCGTTGGGCGTGTGCCGCAGCCGGGCGTGCCGGATCGCGATGCCGGCGACCCGGGCGGCCCGCTCGGGGTCGGCCACGTACGCCGGGAGGCCGTCCTCGTCGATCTCCTTGAAGGAGAACGGCACGGTGATCAGCCGGCCGTCGAACTCCGGCACGGCGACCTGGCTGGCGGCGTCGAGCGGGGACAGCCCCTCGTCGTTCTCCTCCCAGGTGCTGCGCGAGCCGGTCAGGCACAGCGCCTGGAGGATCGGCACGTCGAGCGCGGCGAGCGCGCCCGCGTCCCAGGACTCGTCGTCCCCGCCGGCCGAGGCGTCCGCCGGGCGGGTGCCGCCCGCGGCCAGGACCGTGGTCACGATGGCGTCGACACCGGCCAGTTCGGCGAGCAGCTCGGGCTCGGGGGTGCGCAGCGAGGACACGTACAGCGGGGCGGGGGTGCCGCCGCCCTCCACGATCGCGTCGCACAGGGCGTGCACGAAGGCCGTGTTCCCGCTCATCTGGTGCGCGCGGTAGAAGAGCACGGCGATCCGCGGGCCGTACGGGCGCACGGGCGTGCGCTCCAGGTGGCCCCAGGTGGGCGCCGGCGCCGGGGCCTCGAAGCCGTGGCCGGTCAGCAGCACGGTGTCGGAGAGGAAGCGGGCGAGCTGGTCCAGGTTCGCCGGGCCGCCGTGAGCGAGGTAGGCGTGCGCCTCGGCCGCGATGCCGATCGGGACCGTGGAGGCCTCCATCAGCTGCGCATCGGGGGCCTGTTCGCCGGTGAGGACCACCACCGGCCGGTCCTGGCCGGGGGCGAGCAGCAGGTCGAGGCCCTCCTGCCAGGCGCGCAGGCCGCCGAGCAGGCGTACGACGACCAAGTCGACGCCGTCGAGCAGCGCGGGCAGGTCGTCGACGGGGAGCCGGGACGGGTTCGCGAAGCGGTAGGGGACCGGGCCGTCGGCGGCGCGGGCGCTCAGCAGATCGGTGTCGGACGTCGACAGCAGCAGGATCATGCGGCGGCAGGCCTTCCTCGGGGTTTCCGCGCCCCGGGCAGTGAAGACGGCGGGAGTTCCTGGCTCACCCGGCTGCCGTGCGGACGGCTGCCGGGCTCACAGTGGCGGGACCGCGCCGGAGTCTCACCGGGCTTCCTCCCATGTCGCCGTCTTCGGCGATGACGGGCCAGTCGGCCCGCCGGGGAGCCATCCTATGCGCCGATGCGCCGGTGCGGGAGTGGGGGTTGTCCCAGGTGGGGCGGGATCGGTGCGCAGGGGGCCCGCGGGTCGCGGGGGGTGGTGACGGCCACAGGCCGGGCGCCCGGATTCGTGGGTATGCTCGCCGCCATGCCCCCGCCCCCCTCCGCCGCATCCCGGGACGAACCCGTCATACGGGACCGTGGCGATGCCTGCCCCGGCGCGCTGCGACTGCACGCGGCGGACGACGGGTTCCTCGCCCGCGTCCGGATTCCGGGCGGAGTGCTGACCGCGCACCAGGCCTCGCTGCTGGCGCTGGCCGCCGACCGGTTCGGCGACGGGCACCTGGAACTGACGTCACGGGGCAATGTGCAATTGCGCGGTCTCGGCGACGGCTGCGGAAGCGCACTGGCCGGGCTGCTCACCACCGCCGGACTGCTGCCGGCGCCGAGCCACGAGCGGGTCCGCAACATCGTGATGACCCCGCTGTCGGGCGACGGCTTCCTGCACCGTCCCGACGTGCTGCCCTGGGTGCGCGAGCTGGACCGGCTGCTGTGCGCGAGCCCCCGGGCCGCCGCGCTCTCCGGGCGCTTCCTCTTCGCCGTCGACGACGGCCGCGGCGACGTCGCCGCGCTGGCCCCTGACGTCACGCTCCTCGGCCGGCCGCAGGGGCGGGCACTGGTCCGGCTCGGCGCGGCCGCCGGCGCCGTCGCCGTACCCTGGGCCGACGCCGCCCGGGCGGCCCTCGCCGCCGCCGAGTACTTCCTCGACACCGCCGACACCGCCGGTACGGGAGCCTGGCGCGTACGCGAACTGCCCGCCGAACACCCCCTGGAGGACGGGGAGTTCGCAAGCCGGCTGGCCGCCGCCGGGATCGGGGCCGAACCGGTCGCCGAGGTGGCCTGGCCGTACTGGCCGCCGCCGGCCCCGTGGGGCGTCGGCCCCGGCCTGCGCGGACCGCTGTGCGTGCTGCCGCCGCTCGGCAGGCTGACCTCGGCCCAGCTGCGGGTGCTCGTCCAGGTCGCCGACCGCGGCTCGCGCGAGCTGCGCATCACCCCGTGGCGCACCGTCGTCCTGCCGGACGCGCCGCTGCGCCGGCCCGTCAACGGTCCGGCCCGGCTGGAAGCCGCCGGACTCGTGGTGGCACCCGGCAGTCCGTGGGAGGGCGTCACCGCCTGCACCGGGCGGCCGGGTTGCGCCAAGTCCCTTGCCGACGTGCGCGAGGACGCGCGCGCCGTCGTCCACGAGGCCGCCGGCCCGCTGCCCGTGCACTGGTCCGGATGCGAGCGCCGCTGCGGCCACCCGCGCGCCGCCGCCTGGGTCGACCTGGTCGCCACCGGCGGCGGCTACGACGTCGGCGGGCCCGGACAGCCGGTGCGGCGGGGCGTCCCCGAGTCCGCCCTCGCCGCCGCCCTCGCCGCCGCGCGCACCCCCTCCGCGGGACCGGCAGCACCCGCAGGATCCGCCGCCGGCGCAGAACCGGGAGCAACCGCAAGAAGCGCAGCTTCCGGAACTCCGAACACTCCGAGAACTCCGAAAACGCTGAACGCCGAAACGCCGACAACGCCGAAACCGCAGAAGACTCCGAAGACGCAGTGAAGAGATGAGCGAGTACACAGTGTTCGAGTACGAGAAGGACGGCGCCGCGATCTACCGCCAGTCCTTTGCCACGATCCGCGCCGAGGCGGACCTCGCCGGGCTGCCCGCCTCGGTCGCCCAGGTCGCGGTGCGCATGATTCACGCCTGCGGGATGACCGACCTGACCCGGGACCTCGGGTACACCGCCGACGTGGTGCTGCGCGCCCGCGCCGCCCTGCACGCCGGTGCGCCGGTCCTGTGCGACGTGCAGATGGTCGCGAGCGGAGTCACCCGCAAGCGGCTGCCCGCGGACAACGACGTGCTGTGCACCCTCTCTGACCCGGCCGTCCCGGAGCTCGCCGCGAAGATGGGCACGACGCGCAGCGCCGCCGCCCTCGAACTGTGGCGCGACCGGGGCCTGTTGGAAGGCGCCGTGGTCGCCGTGGGCAACGCTCCGACCGCGCTGTTCCGGCTGCTGGAGATGATCGAGGAGGGCGCGCCGCGCCCGGCCGCGGTGATCGGCGTGCCCGTCGGCTTCATCGGTGCGGCCGAGTCCAAGGACGCGCTGGCCGCGCACCACTCCGCGCTCGACCACCTGATCGTGCGGGGCCGGCGGGGCGGCAGCGCCATCGCCGCCGCCGCGGTCAACGCGATCGCCAGCGAGGAAGAGTGATGGACCGTCACGAACCCCGCGGTGCCGCCGGCCGGGCGACCGCACCCGGACGGCTCTACGGCGTCGGACTCGGCCCCGGCGACCCCTCGCTGATGACCCTGCGCGCGGTGGAGGTCATCGCCGAAGCCGACGTCGTCGCCTACCACAGCGCCCGGCACGGGCGGTCCATCGCCCGTTCCATCGCGGCGAAGCACCTGCGTGTGGACCACGTCGAGGAGCCGCTGGTCTACCCGGTCACCACCGAGACCACCGACCACCCCGGCGGCTACCAGGGCGCGATGGACGAGTTCTACGCGTCCGCCGCGGCCCGCCTCGCGGCCCACCTGGACGCCGGGCGCACGGTCGCCGTCCTCGCCGAGGGCGACCCGCTCTTCTACGGCTCGTACATGCACATGCACAAGCGGCTCGCGGACCGCTACGAGACCGAGGTCATCCCCGGCGTCACCTCGGTCAGCGCGGCCGCCGCGCGGCTCCAGACCCCGCTGGTGGAGGGCGAGGAGGTGCTGACGATCCTGCCCGGCACCCTGCCGGAGGAGGAGCTCACCGCCCGCCTCGCCGCCACCGACTCGGCGGTCGTGATGAAGCTCGGCCGCACCTTCCCGTCGGTGCGCCGGGCGTTGGAGGACTCCGGCCGGCTGGCGGAGGCGCGGTACGTCGAGCGCGCCACGATGGCCGGGGAGCGCACCGGGCTGCTCGCCGACACCGACCCGGACTCGGTGCCGTACTTCTCCGTGGCCGTGGTCCCGAGCCGGATCGGCAACCCGGGTTCGGTGCCGCGCCCCGGTGCGGGCGCGGACGGGGCGGACGGCGCGGGCACCATGGGCGACGTGGTGGTCGTCGGCACCGGCCCGGCGGGCCCGCTGTGGCTCACCCCGGAGACCCGGCGGGCGCTGGCCGACGCCGAGGTGCTGGTCGGCTACACGACGTACCTCGACCGGGTGCCGGTGCGGCCGGGGCAGGTCCGGCACGGTTCCGACAACAAGGTCGAGTCGGAGCGCGCGGAGTTCGCGCTCGACCTGGCCCGGCGCGGGCGCCGGGTGGCCGTCGTCTCCGGCGGCGACCCGGGCGTGTTCGCGATGGCCACGGCCGTGCTCGAGGTCGCGGCCCAGGACGCGTACCGCGACGTGCCGGTGCGGGTGCTGCCCGGGGTGACCGCCGCCAACGCGGCGGCGGCCGCGGCGGGCGCGCCGCTGGGCCACGACTACGCCGTGGTCTCGCTGTCGGACCGCCTCAAGCCGTGGGAGGTCATCGCGGAGCGCCTGGCCGCGGCGGCCGCCGCGGACCTGGTCCTCGCGCTGTACAACCCCGGTTCGCGGAGCCGGACGTGGCAGGTGGGCAAGGCGCGGGACCTGCTGCTGGAGCACCGGTCGCCGGACACGCCGGTGGTGATGGCGCGCGACGTCGGCGGCCCGGAGCAGTCCGTACGGACCGTCCGCCTCGCGGACCTCGACCCGGCGCAGGTCGACATGCGCACGATCCTGCTGATCGGCTCCTCGCAGACCCGCCTGTCGCGGCGCGAGGGCGCCCCCGACGTCGTCTGGACGCCGCGGACGTACCCGGAACGCTGAGACCCGCCCGTACGGTCCGCACCGCCCGGTCCCGCTCGCTGCGGGTCCGGGCGGCCGGTCACAGCGCGGTCAGCCAGGCCTCGGCCGCTTCCGGGGTCGGGGCGACCGGCACACCCGAAGGCACCGGCGGGCGGCGGACCAGGACCACTGGTACCCCCGCCTCCCGTGCCGCGGCCAGTTTCGGGGCGGTCGCCGCGCCGCCGCTGTCCTTCG
This sequence comes from Streptomyces sp. NPDC037401, assembly GCF_055602345.1. NCBI lineage: Bacteria > Bacillati > Actinomycetota > Actinomycetes > Kitasatosporales > Streptomycetaceae > Streptomyces > Streptomyces sp. NPDC037401. Next base: position 60,598 of record NZ_JBVJWO010000025.1, on the reverse strand, counting down.
TGACCAGTACGTCGATCCGGTGCTCGCGCAGCAGCGCCCGCTCCCCGTCGAGCGTGAACGGCCCCCGGTCCAGCAGACTTTGCGCCCGCGGCGGGACGAGCCCCTCCGGCGGGTCCACCGAACGCACCAGGAACCACAGGTCCGTCAGGTGCGCGAACGCCGCCAGTCCCGTGCGGCCCGTGGTCAGGAAGACCCGGCGGCCCAGCTCCGGCAGGCACCGCGCGGCGTCCGCGAGGGAGGCGGCCTCGTGCCAGTCGTCCCCGGGCACGGGCGACCACGCCGGGCGGCGCAGCGCCAGCAGCGGTACGCCCGTCGCGGCCGCGGCTTCGGCCGCGTGGAAGCTCATCCGCTCGGCGAACGGATGCGTGGCGTCCACCACCGCGTCCACCCGGTGCTCACGGATCCAGGCCGCGAGACCGCAGGGGCCGCCGAAGCCCCCGACCCGCACGTCACCCGGGGGCAGCACCGGCCGGGCCACCCGCCCGGCCAGGGAGCTGGTCACCCGCAGCGGCCGGCCGGGGCCGCCGGCCGCGGCGCGCTGCACCAGCAGCTCCGCCAGCCGCCGCGCCTCGGTGGTGCCGCCCAGGACCAGGACGTGGACGTCCGGATCCGCCCGGCGCGCGGGGTCTGCGGGATGCGCAGGGCGTGCGCTAGCAGACATGCCGGTCGCGCTCGGCCGAGTACAGGTGGCTGTCGCGGAACTGCTCCGCGCCCAGCGTCCGGCCGACCAGGATGACGGCCGTGCGGACGATGCCCGCCGCCTTGACCCGGTCCGCGATCTCGTCGAGCGTGCCGCGGATCACCAGCTCGTCCGGGCGGCTGGCCATGGCCACGACCGCGGCCGGGCAGTCGGCGCCGTAGTGCGGCAGCAGCTCCTCGACCACCCGGTCCACGTAGCGCGTCGCCAGGTGCAGCACGAGCAGCGCCCCGCTGCGGCCCAGCGTGGCGAGGTCCTCGCCCTCCGGCATGGGGGTCGCCTGCTGCGAGATGCGGGTCAGGATCACCGTCTGGCCCACCGTCGGCACGGTCAGCTCCCGCTTGAGCGCCGCGGCCGCCGCCGCGAACGCCGGTACGCCCGGGACGACTTCGTACGGAACCCCGGCGGCGTCGAGCCGCCGCATCTGCTCCGCGACCGCGCTGAACACCGACGGGTCGCCCGAGTGCAGCCGGGCCACGTCCTCACCCGCCTCGTGCGCCCGTACGAGCTCCCCGACGATCTCGTCCAGCGTGAGCTGCGCGGTGTCCACCAGCCGTGCGTCCGGCGGGCATTCGGCGAGCAGCTCCTGCGGGACCAGGCTGCCGGCGTACAGGCAGACCCGGCAGGCGGCGAGCGTGCGGGCGCCGCGCACCGTGATCAGGTCGGCGGCGCCGGGGCCCGCACCGATGAAGTACACGGTCATATGTGATCTCCAGGTGTGACATGTGACTTCGTGACGGACCACTGCGTGATCGGCATGGCCTGCCGCCAGCCGGTGAACCCGCCCACGGGGACGGCGTGCGAGACCGCCAGCTTGACCAGGTCGCCGCCATGCCGCCGGTACCAGTCGGCCAGCAGCGCCTCGGACTCCAGGGTCACGGTGTTCGCGACCAGCCGTCCGCCGGCCGGCAGCGCGTTCCAGCAGGCCGCCAGCAGGCCCGGCGCGGTCAGCCCGCCCCCGATGAACACCGCGTCGGGCGCAGGCAGGCCGTCGAGCGCCTCCGGTGCCGCACCCGTCACCACCTGGAGGCCCGGTACGCCGAGGCGCGCGGCGTTGCGCCCGATGCGCTCGGAGCGCACGGGGTCGCGCTCCACCGTGACCGCGCGGCAGGTGCGGTGCGTGCGCATCCACTCGATCGCGATCGAGCCGGAGCCGCCGCCCACGTCCCAGAGCAGTTCGCCGGGGGCGGGCGCGAGGGCGCCCAGGGTCACGGCGCGCACGTGCCGCTTGGTGAGCTGTCCGTCGTGTTCGTACGCCGCGTCGGGCAGTCCCGGCGTGGCCGCCAGCCGCAGCGCGCCCTCGGCGCGCCGGCAGTCGACGGCGATCACGTTGAGCGGGTCGCCCGCCGGTGCGTCCCAGCCGTCGGCCGTGCCGCCGTGCGCGTCCTCGCGCTCCGAGCCGAGCTGTTCGAGCACCGTCATCCGGCTGGGCCCGAAGCCCCGCTCCCGCAGCAGCGCGGCCACCTCGGCCGGGGTGCGCGCGCCCGCGCTGAGCACCAGGAGCCTGCGGCCGTGGTGCAGTTCGGCGGCCAGCCGGGCCGCGGGGCGGCCGACCAGGGTGATCACCTCGGTGTCCTCGGCGGCCCAGCCCAGCCGGGCGCAGGCGTACGAGAGGGAGGAGGGGTGCGGGAGCACCCGCAGCCGGTCCGCGCCCAGCTCCTCGCTGAGCGCGCGGCCGATCCCGTAGAACATGGGGTCCCCGCTGGCCAGTACGGCGATCCGGCGCCCGGCGTGCTCGGCGAGGAGCTTGGGCACGGCGGGCCGCAGCGGCACCGGCCAGGCGATCCGCTCGCCGGGGCATTCGGCGGCGGGCAGCAGGTCCAGCTGGCGGCCGCCGCCGATCAGCACCTCGGCCTCGGACAGGGCCTGCCGGGCCACGGGCGCGAGCCCCGCCCAGCCGTCCGCGCCGATCCCGACGACGAAGGTGGGGGATGACCCCGCGCGGGACGGGGACGCCATGGAGCTCACTGCCGGATACCTCGGGATCTGGAGGGGACAGATCCGCACTCTACTGGCCCGGCGGCGGACCCCTTCGGGTGGCCGGTCGGATGTGTCGTTACCGACAGTAAGGCCCGGTCGGGGCGGCTGTGGCGGCTGCCCGGAGGTCCTCGCCGGAGCCACCGCGCACCGGGCCCGGCGGCCCGGTTCAGCCGGCCGCGGTCAGGGCCTGCACCAGGGGGGCCAGCTCGGGGTGGGCGGCCGCCTCGTCCAGCGCTTCGCGCAGGGCGGTTCCGTTGGTCGGCCGGGCCTCGGCGAGCAGCCGGGCCCCCTCCTCGCTGACGTTGGTGTAGATCCCGCGGCGGTCGGTGGGGCACAGGTAGCGCGCGAGCAGCCCGCGGTCCTCCAGCCGGGTGACCAGGCGCGTGGTCGCGCTCTGGCTCAGCACCACCGCGTCCGCGACCTGCTTCATCTGCAGGTGGCCGCCCGGCCCGTCGTGCTGGCGGCTGAGCACGTCGAGGAGCGAGTACTCGCGCACGCTCAGTCCGTGTCCGGCCTGGAGCGCCCGCTCGATGTGGGACTCGATCCGCCCGTGCAGCAGCGACAGGGCGCACCAGCGCTGGGCCAGGCCGGTCATGGAGGGGTCGGTGGCGGTCATGTCTCCAATCTACCGCGCTTGCCAATAACCCGCGTGTGCAATTATTGTTCACGCCTGTAAAGAGCTACTGCAATCAACTGGGAAGGCTGAGGTCCATGCCTCTCGCGCTCCTGGCCCTGGCGATCGGGGCCTTCGGTATCGGGACGACGGAATTCGTGATCATGGGGCTGCTCCCCGAGGTCGCCGCCGATTTCGGGGTCACCGTTCCCACGGCCGGGCTGCTGGTGACCGGCTACGCGCTCGGCGTGGTCGCCGGCGCCCCGCTCATGACCGCGCTCGGCACCAAGGTCTCCCGTAAGCGGATGCTCATGCTGCTGATGGCGCTGTTCATCGCGGGCAACGTGCTCTCCGCCGTGGCCCCCGCCTTCGGGGTGATGCTGGCCGGCCGGGTCGTCGCCTCGCTCGCGCACGGTGCCTTCTTCGGGATCGGTGCGGTGGTCGCCGCCGAGCTGGTCGCCCCCCAGCGCCGGGCCGGCGCGATCGCCACGATGTTCACCGGCCTTACCGTGGCCAACGTCGTCGGCGTGCCGATGGGCACGTGGATCGGTCAGACCGCAGGGTGGCGTGTGACATTTCTCGGTGTCGCGGCACTCGGCGTCGTGGGCCTGCTGGGCGTCGCCCGGCTGGTCCCGGACCTGCCCCGGCCCGAAGGGGTCCGGCTCCGCCACGAGTTCGCCGCCTTCCGCAACGTGCAGGTACTGCTGGCCATGGCGATGACCGTGCTCGGCTTCGGCGGGGTGTTCGCCGCCGTCACCTACATCGCACCGATGATGACGAACGTCGCCGGCTTCGCGCCCTCGTCCGTCACCTGGCTGCTCGTCCTGCTCGGCCTCGGCATGGTCGCCGGCAACCTGATCGGCGGCCGGTTCGCCGACCGCGCCCTGATGCCCATGCTGTACACCTCGCTCGGCGCGCTCGCCCTGGCCCTGGGGCTGTTCACCGCCACCGCGCACCACAAGGCCGCCGCCGCGGTCACCCTGACCCTCATCGGAGCGCTCGGCTTCGCCACCGTCCCGCCCCTGCAGAAGCGCGTCCTCGACCAGGCCGCGGCAGCCCCCACCCTCGCCTCGGCCGCCAACATCGGCGCCTTCAACCTCGGCAACGCCCTCGCCGCCTGGCTCGGCGGGCTCGTCCTCGCGGGCGGCCTCGGCTGGACCGCGCCCAACTGGGTCGGCGCCGCCCTCGCCGCCTCCGCCCTGGTCCTGGCCGTGCTCTCCGGTGCCCTGGAGCGCCGCACCGCCCGCCGGTCCGCCGCGACGCCGGCCGCCGCACACCCGGAGGGTTCCCCCGTACCGGCCCTCGCCCGGCACTGAACCGGCACCTGCCGTCCTCCCCCGCTTCACCCAACTCCCCTACGCTCCCGGTGTTTTGACCATGGAACCTGGGGGAGTGGAGCATGACCGGACGGATACGTGCGGCGGCGGTCGCGGCCGGAGCGGTCCTGGCGCTGGGGCTCGCCCCGGCGGCGAGCGCCGGAGCGGCCGAGGACCCGGCGTACTCCGCCGGCACCGGCGTCGGGGTGCACAACGCCTACGAGAAGGCGAAGTACGCGTACTTCGCCGACGCCCTGGACTCCGGGGCCGGCCTGCTCGAACTCGACGTGTGGACCAACGTGTTCGGCAGTTCCTGGCGGGTCTCGCACAACAACCCGCTGGGCAACGACAACAACTGCGAGAACGCCGCCACCCCCGCCCAGCTGCGCACCAAGTCCCGCAACCAGAACCTGGCCGGCTGCCTCGCCGACATCCGCAGCTGGCACGACGCCCACCCCGGACACCGTCCGGTCGTACTGAAGATCGAGATGAAGGACGGCTTCCAGGCGAAGAACGGCCGCGGCCCGGCCGACCTCGATGCCCTCCTCGGCGCCAAGCTCGGCGACGCCCTGTTCCGGCCCGCCGACCTCGCCGCCGGGCACCCCACCCTCGACGCCGCCGTCCAGGCCCGCGGCTGGCCCGCCCGCTCCGCCCTCGCCGGGAAGTTCCTCGTCGAACTCATCCCCGGCACGGTGGAGGAGGGCAACGCCCTCGACACCCTCTGGACCGACCGCGAGTACGCCACCCACCTGCGCACCCTCGCCGCCGCCGGCCGCCTCGCCCAGGCCGCCGCCTTCCCCGCCGTCCACAACGCGGCCGCCGGCGACCCGCGCACCCGGTACGCCGACACCGCCATCCGCCCCTGGTTCGTGGTCTTCGACGGGGACGCCTCCGCCTACGCGGGCGGCACCATCGACACCGCCTGGTACGCCCGGCGCCACTACCTGCTCCTGATGACCGACGCCCACAAGGTCGCCCCCGCCATCGACGGCACCCGCCCGACCGAGGCCCAGGCCCGCGACCGCCTCGCCCTCCTCGCCGCCCGGCACGCCAGCCTGATCACCGCGGACTGGTACCCGCTGCCCGCCGTGGTGGGCACGGTGGTCCCGCGCGGCTGACAGCGGCCGCCCGCCGCGCCGGCTACGCGGCCAGCAGCCAGGTGATCACGGACAGGGACACCATCGAGCACACGGTGGACATCAGCACGGTGTCCCGGGCCAGGTCGGTGTCGAGCCGGTACTCCGAGGCGAAGAGGAAGGCGTTCTGGGCCGTCGGCAGTCCGGCCACCAGCACCACCGACAGCAGCGCGTGGCCCTCCAGCCCGAACAGCCACCGGCCCAGCGCGTACGCGAGCAACGGCTGCCCGGCGACCTTCAGCGCGACCAGGACCCGGCGCTCGGCCCGCCCCTCCGCGTCGGGCCGGGCCCGGGTGTGCAGCGACAGGCCCAGCGCGAAGAGCGCCGCCGGTACGGCCGCCCCGCCCAGCATCCCCAGCGGGCCGGTCAGCTGCGGCGGCAGCGTCCAGCCGGCGGCCGCCACCGCCAGGCCCGCGGCCGACGCCGCCACGATCGGATTGCGCAGCGGCAGCGTCAGCACCCGCCGCAGCCGCTCCCGCGACCCGCGCCGCACGTCCAGATCGATCAGCACGAGGATCAGCGGAGTGATCAGCAGGGTCTGGAACAGCGCTGCGGCGACGATGAACGACGTGTCCTCCAGCACGTGGACGGCCACCGGGATGCCCAGGTTCGCGGAGTTCACGTACGCCGCCGCCATCGAGGCGATCGCCCGGTCGCCCCGGCCGCGCCGGAACACCCGCCGCCCCAGCAGCTGCGCCGCGGCGAACACCGCGAGCAGGCTCACCGCGAACACGGCGATGCCCGGCCGGGCCAGATCGGCGGGCCGCGACCGGGACATCGTCAGGAACAGCAGCGCCGGCATCGCGAAGGTGAACGCGAACCGGCCGAGCACGGACTGGGCGTGCGGGCCGAGCACGTCGTACCGCCCCGCCGCCCACCCCACGCCCGTGATGGCCCAGATGGGCAGGAAGGCGGCGAATCCCGCAAGAACCCCGTGTGTCACGCCGCCAGCATGCCCGGCCGCCCGGACCGGCCGACGGGCGGGGGACCTCGGCGGTGCGGATCAGCCGAACGATCCGCTTTCCAGGTAGGCGACGGTGCCGGTGCGCCGCGCCTGCGCGATCGCCGCCAGGCGCGCGAAGCTCTCCGGGTCCATCTCGCGCTCCCACTCGGCCGTCGTGGCGACCTTGAACTCCGCATGCTCGTCCGGGTCCAGGACGATGCCCGCGATCTGCTCCCCGGTCAGCGTCCCGCCGTCGAAGATCACGCCCATGTGGTTGGCGGGCCATTCCTCGTCGCGCGGAGCCAGGAAGTGGAAGCCCAGCAGCCGCGGTTCGCCGCGGAAGACCATCCCGGTCTCCTCCCTGCACTCCCGCACCGCCGTCTGCCACGGGGTCTCGCCCGCGTCCATGTTGCCGCCCGGCCACTGCCAGTTCGCGGCGCCGTCCTGCGTGCCGTACGTCGCCCGCAGCTGGAGCGGCCGCCCCTCGGTGTCGGTGAAGTACAGGCAGGCGTAAGCGGTGTTCTGCGGCAGGGTGGCGATGTACTCGCGGGGCGGCAGCCAGGTGTTCGTCATGGTCGGCTCGCTCTCGGCTCGTCGGCGGCTGAGTCCGCCGGCGGCGCCGCTCGCGCGTGCCGCCGGCGGGTCCAGCCTGCCAGCTCCGTACCGCCCGCCACGGGTCCGCCGGGCGGCCGTTCCCCGCGTATCCGCCGCCTACGCCATCATCATGGTGCCCAGGCTGGCGGGCGAGACGGCGGAGGGCGCCATCCGCAGCTGGATGATCGCGCGGACCGCCGGCCACTCGTCGTCGAGGATCGAGTAGAAGGCGGTGCTGCGGACCTCGCCGTCGAGCCCGCGGGAGTGGGCCCGCCGGACGCCCTCGCAGGTCGCGCCGAGCCGCTCGATCGCCACCCGGGAGCGGGTGTTGCGGGCATCGGCGCGCAGCGAGATCCGGCGTACGCCCCAGGTGTCGAAGGCGTGGCGCAGCATGAGCAGCTTCGCCTCGGTGTTGATCCCGGTCCCCTGGGCGCGGGCCGCGAGCCAGGTGTTCCCGATCTCGGCCGCGTCCGGCACGGCGGCGACCGGATCCCCGTACGGGACCCCCGGCACGGCGGGCCACACCAGCGGCCCCTGCCAGTAGTCGAGTTCCAGGAACCGGGTCGATCCCACGACCCGTCCGTCCGCGGTACTGACCACGGCGAAGGGCAGCGACCGGCCCGCCGCCTGATCGGCGAGCGCACGGGCGATGTACTGGTGAGCCGCCTCCGGGCCGTGGGGCACCGGAGTGAAGGCATAGGTCGTACGATCCTCCGCGCCGGCTTCGGCGAGTGCCTCTGCGTGATGCGCTGCGAGGGGCTCCAGCCGCGCTACGCGGCCGGTGAGGACTACGGGTACGGGCACTGAGCCTCGGTCCTTCGAGGAGTCGGAATGCCTCCCACCGGATCGCGGCTGAGGCTGGTGGGACAGTGTGCGACAGCCACATCCCGGAGTGGGAAAAGAGAAGGTAAAGGGCGGTGGTCAACCAGGTGAAACCAACCGTTCGGACGTGCATGCGCCCAGGGCGGCCACGGCGGTCGCTGCGGGCGCCCGCAGGGGGTTGCCGGGCGCGGCCCCGGGGGGTGCCTCCCGTAGAGTCGACGGGTACGTCCCGTACCCGGACCGAGGCCCACCGACCACGAGGAGCAGCCGTGACCGACCCGGCGTCCACCGCCCTGCAGCAGGAGATCGCCCGCGAGCTGGAGGTGTCCGAGACCTTCGACGCGGCCGCGGAGATCGAGCGCCGCGTGGCCTTCCTCGCCGAGCGGCTGACCTCCACCGGTCTGCGCTCCCTCGTCCTCGGCATCAGCGGCGGAGTGGACTCCACGACCGCCGGCCGGCTGTGCCAGCTCGCCGTGGAGCGCGCCCGCGCCGCCGGCCACGAGGCGGTCTTCTACGCCATGCGGCTGCCGTACGGCGTCCAGGCCGACGAGAAGGACGCCCAGCTCGCGCTGTCGTTCATCGCGGCCGACCGCGTCCTGACGGTCGACGTGAAGCCCGCCAGCGACGCGGCCCTCGCGGCCTCGGTGGCCGCCGGGGTGACCTTCCGCGACGCGCACCACCAGGACTTCGTGCAGGGCAACATCAAGGCCCGGCAGCGCATGATCGCGCAGTACGCCGTCGCGGGCGCCCACGACGGGCTCGTGGTGGGCACCGACCACGCCGCCGAGGCCGTGTCCGGCTTCTTCACCAAGTTCGGCGACGGCGCCGCCGACCTCGTCCCGCTGACCGGGCTCACCAAGCGCCGGGTGCGCGCCGTCGCGGACCGGCTCGGGGCCCCCGTGGAGCTGGTCTGGAAGACGCCCACGGCCGACCTGGAGACCCTCGACCCGGGCAAGCCCGACGAGGACGCGCTGGGTGTCACGTACGACGACATCGACGACTTCCTGGAGGGCAAGCCGGTCGGCGAGGACGCCTTTGCGTCGATCGTGCGCCGCTACCGCCTCACCGAGCACAAGCGCCGCCTGCCCGTCGCCCCCTGACCGGCCCCGTCGCAACCGCCCCCGCCGCCGGCCGGCGCCGGCGCCGGTGCACGTGCACGTGCACGTGCCCGTGTCCGCGTCCGTCGGCCGGGCCTACGTCTGCGGATGCTCCGTGGGCACGCACAGGACCGGCAGCGGGGACAGGTGCAGCAGCTTGTGCGGCGTCGAGCCGAGCAGCGCGCCGCGGATCGGGCTCTCGCCCCAGCTGCCCACCACGATGACCCGGCCCCGGTGCCGCTCGGCGGCTTCCAGCAGCGCCTGGGCCGGCTTCGCGTCCACGATCTCCACCGCCGAGGGGACCCCGGCCTCGTCGGCGGCCGCCACGGCGTGCGCGAGCGCGCTGCGCCCGGTCTGCCGGATGGCCTCCTGGTGCACCCGGTACTCCTCGCCGACGCCGCCGGGGGCGGCCGCCCCGTACACCAGCACCAGCGGCTCCCCGAAGGCGGCCGCCACCTCGATCGCCACCCGCAGCGCGCGCTCCGCACCGGGCGACTCGTCGTATCCCAGGACCACAGACATCTGCGCGACCCCTCACGGCTTCCTGCGGCTGACGAGGGCCGGGTCGGCCACCCCGGGGCGCTCCTGCCAGTAGACGCCCGACCGCAGGCGCCAGAACAGCATCACGAGCACACCGGTGACGGCGATCCCGATCCCGATGATCAGCGGCGGCCCGAGGCCGAACCACGAGACGCCGCTGTACGAGTTCTCCGGGTCGGCCATGTCGCCCACCGACTCGACCAGCAGCCAGCCGAGCAGCAGCGCGCCGACCACCGGCCCGAGTCCGATGAACAAGAAGTTGTGCAGGCTCTCGGTCAGATGCCGGCGGTAGTAGATCGCGCAGGCCAGGCCGGTGAGCGCGTAGTAGAAGGAGATCAGCAGCGACAGCGCGGTGAGCGAGTCGAAGAGCGCGTTCTCGCTGATCTGGTTGACGACGAGATACCAGCCGATGGCGATCCCCGCCACCCACCAGGTGCTCACGTCGGGGGTGCGGAAGCGCGGGTGGATGTGCGCGAGCCCGCCCGGGAGCGCCTTGCGGCGGGCCATGGACAGCGCGGTACGGGACGCGGGGATGATCGTCGTCTGCGTCGAGGCCAGCGCCGAGGTGCACACGGAGAGCAGCACCACCCAGTCCCAGCCGCCCATCACCTCGTGGGCGAGCACGGCGAAGATCGCCTCTTCCTCGTCGGCGTTCTCGGCGAGGAAGGCCGGACCGGCGTACGCGACGACGGCGATGCCCACCGACAGGTAGGTCACCAGCAGCACCACGGTCGACCACAGGCCGGCCTTGCCGGGGGCCGTCGCGGAGTCCTTGACCTCTTCGGTCAGGTTGACGGCGGATTCCCAGCCCCAGTAGATGAACACGCCCAGCAGCAGGCCGCCGGTGAGGGCCGCGCCGCCCGCACCGAACGGATTCAGCCAGTCGAAGGCGGGCTCCACCTCGTCCAGGGTGCTGGTCCCCGCGTAGACCTTGTAGACGGCCACGACGGCGAAGACGAGCAGGAAGAAGACCTGGGCGAGGATGAGGACGTTCTGCACGTGCGCCGACATCTCCGTGCCGATCACGCACAGCGCCGTCATCACGATGATCACGAGCACGGTCAGCGACTGCCGGACGAGGTCGTTGCCCGCCGCCCCGTCGAGACCCGCGGCGAGCAGGCCGAACTGCACGGCGACGTCGGCCAGAGACCCGATCACCAGGACGCCGGTCATCGCGATGGCCCACCCGCCGAGCCACCCGGCCCACGGGCCCATCGCCCGGGTGACCCAGGAGAACGTCGTCCCGCAGTCCTGGTCGACCTTGTTGAGGTAGTAGAAGGCCGTGGCGATCAGCAGCATCGGCACGAAGGACGCCAGCATCACGCCCGGCGCGTAGATCCCCACGAGCGCCACGATCGGCCCGATCGCGGCGGCCAGCGAATACGCCGGCGAGGTGGAGTTCAGGCCGATGACGAGCGCGTCCAGGAAGCCGATCGCATCGTGCTTGAGCTCGTCGGCGTGCGGTGCCTCGCTCGCGCTGTCCTGGCTCATGTACGCATCGTCACGCACCCGCGCCCGCCCCGCATGGCGGGATGCCGCACCCGGGTGGGCCGTACTTCCGGTGGGCTAAAATGAACACTTTACGGCCGCACGGGAACTCGCTCGCTGCGCGCGATACGAGGATGGTTCTCCGTGAACGACACCGCCGCCGCGCCGCTCCCGGTGACCCGGTTCGACGAGCTCGGTCTCCCGAAGCCGCTGCTGAAGAAGCTCACCGACCTCGGTGTCACGGAGCCCTTCCCCATCCAGGCGGCGACCCTGCCCAGCGCCCTGGAGGGCCGCGACGTACTGGGCCGCGCCCGCACCGGCTCCGGCAAGACGCTCGCCTTCGGCCTCGCGCTGCTGACCCGTACGCACGGCCGCCGCGCCGAGGCGAAGCGGCCGCTCGCGCTGGTCCTGGTCCCCACCCGCGAACTGGCCCAGCAGGTCACCGAGGCCCTCACGCCGTACGCCGACGCGCTGCGGCTGCGCCTGGCGACCGCGGTCGGCGGTCTGGCGATCAACCGGCAGGCCGTCGCCCTGCGCGAGGGCGCGGAGGTGCTCGTCGCCACCCCGGGCCGCCTCAAGGACCTCGTGGAGCGCCGCGACTGCCACCTGGACCAGGTCGGGATCACCGTCCTCGACGAAGCCGACCAGATGTGCGACCTCGGCTTCCTGCCGCAGGTCACCGAGGTGCTGGAGCTGGTACGGCCCGACGGTCAGCGGATGCTGTTCTCGGCCACCCTGGACCGCGACGTCGACCTGCTGGTCCGCCGGTACCTGAAGGACCCGGTGGTCCACTCCGTCGACCCCGCGGCCGGCGCGGTGAACACGATGGAGCACCACGTGCTGCACGTCCACGGCGCGGACAAGTTCGCGGCCGCCACCGAGATCGCCGCCCGCGACGGCCGGGTGATCATGTTCCTGGACACCAAGCAGGCCGTGGACCGCTTCACCCGCCACCTGCGCGACAGCGGGGTCCGCGCGGCGGCGCTGCACGGCGGCAAGTCCCAGCCGCAGCGCTCGCACACCCTGGACCAGTTCCGCAAGGGCGCGATCACCACGCTGGTCGCCACCAACGTCGCCGCCCGCGGCCTGCACATCGACGAGCTCGACCTCGTGGTCAACGTCGACCCGCCGGCCGACCACAAGGACTACCTGCACCGGGCCGGCCGTACGGCCCGCGCGGGGGAGACCGGCAGCGTGGTCACCCTGGTGACCGCGGGCCAGCGCCGCGACGTGGCCAAGCTGATGTCGGAGGCGGGCATCCGCGCGAAGACCACCCAGGTCCGCTCCGGCGAGGCCGAACTGACCCGCATCACCGGCGCCCAGGCCCCCGCCCGCCCCGCCGCGCCCAAGCCCCAGCGGGCCTTCAACGGCCTGGGCACCCGCCCGGCCAAGGAGACCCGCAAGCAGGCGGAGGCCCGCAAGCAGGCCGAAGCCCGCAAGGCCGCCCGCGTCCGCCGCGGCAGCTGACCCGCCCGGCCCCCGCAGCCGTGCCGCGCGGCCGGCCCCGGCAGAGGCCGCCCGCACGCCATCCGGACTGCGCGTGCGGCGTCGCGGACCTACGCTGATCGGGTGACCGGGGTTGCGCCGCGTGCGGCAGTCGGCGGTCGGCCCCGGCTCCCACGGGAGGTGGCTCGATGTCCGTACTCCGGGCAGCCGCGGTCCGCAGCGCGGCCGCAGGCGCCGTCGGCGTGTTCGTGCTCGCGGGAGCGGGCACCGCTGCTGCCGGTGACAACGGCCTCGCCGACAAGAGCGCGCAGGTCATCGCGGACGCGTCCCGCGAGGCCATGTCCGGGGCCACCTCCATGCGCATGGTGGCCGAGCTCACCGACGAGACCGGCACCACCGCACTGGACCTCCGGTTCGACGTGCAGGGCAACTGCGTCGGCACCGTCACGCCCCCCGGCAACTCCGGCCATGCCGACGTCGTCAAACGCGGCAAGGACGTCTGGATGAAACTGGACGAGGACCTGCTGCGCGCCCAGGTGCCCGGCCCGGCCGCACAGGACGCCATCGCGCTCATCGACGGCCGCTACCTGCACGGCACCACCGACAGCATCCTGCTCAAGGACTTCTCGGAGTTCTGCGACCTCAACTCCTTCAAGAGGGAGTTCTCCTCCGCGCCCGTCAACGAACAGCTGACCAAGGGCTCCCGCACCACCGTCGACGGCCGCCCCGCCATCACGGTCACCAGCCGGCACGACGGGGAGACGAGCAGCCTGCAGGTCTCCACCGAGGACGAGCCGTACCTGCTGCGCGCGCAGGGCACCGACAGCGAAGGCGAGAAGATACGGGCCGTCTTCTCCGACTTCGACGAGCCCGTACCGGCCGAGACCCCCGCGCCCGCCGACTCCGTCGACCTCTCCCAGCTCCGATAGCCCCCGCCGGCAAGTCCGCAAGCCTGCGGCGAATGGCGCAGAACCAACCTCCGGCCGCGGCCCGGGCGCCCGCCCATGGCAGCATGAGCCGCAACGCTGCCGTGTGGAAGGGGAGTTCGGTGACGGGCATGCACAAGGGACTGGCCAGGGTCGAGGTGGCCGTGCGGTGGGATCCGAGTCCGACCGGGACGCCCCCGCACGACCTCGACATCGTGGCGGCCGTCTACGCCGCCGACGCCCCGCACGGGGACGCGGTGTACGTCGTGCACTTCGGGAAGCGCTCGCCCGACGGGACCATCACCCTCAACCGGGACAGCCGCACCGGCCAGGGCCTCGGTTTCGACGAGGTCATGACCCTCGAACTCGACCGCATGGAACCGCGGTTGCAGCGCGTGGTGGTGGGCGTGGTGATCCAGGGCGACGTCCCCGGCCGGACCTTCGGCGCCATCGGCGGCACCGCCGTACGGATCCGCGAGGGATACGAGGAACTGGCCACGGACGACTTCGCGGGCGTGCCCGGCGCCACGGCGGCGACGGTCGCCGAGTTCACCCGCGACGACCGCGGCGCGTGGTCGCTGCACGCCGGCACGTACGGCTTCGACAACGGCCCGGAGGAGTTCGCGGCCGCCATGGGCAGCGCCCACCGCAACCGCCCGGCCGGCGCCCCGTAGGCAGCGGACGCCTGCACCCGGCTGCCGCCGCCCACCGCCGCCGCCCGCCCCACCGGCCCCGGCCTGGGAGACTGGAGACATGGATTCCGCGGCTGGGTCGCGGTTCGTCCGCGAGGCCCTCGCACGGTGGGACTGGGCGGATGCCTACGACGCCCTGGTCGAGGCTGACCGGCAGGCGCCGCTCGGCCCGGACGACCTGGAGCGGCTCGCCCTCATGGCCCACCTGACCGGCCACGACCAGGTCGGCGAGGACGCCTGGACGCGCGCCCACCACGCCTGGCTCAGCCGCGGCGAGACCACCAGGGCCGTGCGCTGCGTGTTCTGGCTCGGCCTGGATCTGGTACTGCGCGGTCAGTGGGCCGGCAGCACGGGCTGGGTGGCCCGCGCCCGCCGGCTGCTGGCCGCGGAGGCCCCCGGCACCGTCGAGGACGGCTACCTGCTGGCGGTGGAGGGCCTGCGGCTGAGCCTGGCCGGGGAGGCCGAGCCCGCCCGCGAGACCTGCCAGCGGGTCCTCGACTGCGCGGTCCGCTTCCACGACGCCGAGCTGGGACTTCGAGGCGAACCGCGCCGACATCGAGGGCGGCTACCTGGCCACCCTGCGCCGCGTGCCCGCCTTCGCCGACCGGATCGCCACGGCCACCCGTACCGGCCGGCTGGCCGGCACCGCCGTCGCCAACCACTTCCGCGTCCCCTACGGTCGGGGCTGGGCCCTCGTCGGCGACGCCGGCTACCTGAAGGACTTCATCACGGCCCAGGGCATCCAGGACGCCTTCCAGGACGCCGAACTGTGCGCGCGGGCCCTGGACGAGACGTTCGCCGGCCGCCGCCCCTTCGGCGAGGCGATGCGCGGCTACCAGCAGGCCCGGGACGAACGGGTCATGCAGATGTACGAGTTCACCGCGGACATGGCGAGTCTCGACCCGCCCCCGCCCGAGATGCAGCAAATCCTGGCCCGCGTCGCCGAAGACCAGGACACCATGGACGGCTTCGTCCGCGTGAACGCCGGCCTCACCCCTCCCGGCGCCTTCTTCTCCGACCCCCGCCTGACGGCCGCTCCCCAGCCCGTGCCGTGACCCCGCACGGTGTGCGTAGGCGTCCCCCGAGACCTACCCTGGAAGGGAATCTCTGTGCCCGCCGGATTCGGCGGGCACATCGAGCCGGGCGTCCGTAGGGAAGAACGTTCCCATGGATCTCAACACCATCACCGAAGTCATCCGGCGACCGTCCGAGCGTCCGGGTGCCGACTGGCGCGAGGGCGACGCGTGGCTCGCGGGCGGAACGTACCTCTTCTCCGCCGAGCAGCCACACCTGCGCCGCCTGATCGACCTCACGGCACTGCGCTGGGACCCCCTCGTCCCGGGCGAAGCGGGCCTCGAGATCGGCGCGACGTGCACCATCCGCGACCTCTACGGCTTTGTGCCACCGGGTGATTGGGCCGCGGGCCCGCTCTTCGCGAAGAGCTGCGAGGCGTTCCTGTCCTCTTTCAAAGTCTGGAACGCCGCGACCGTCGGCGGCAACATCTGCCTCTCCCTGCCTGCCGGCCCGATGATCACCCTGACGGTCGCGCTCGAAGCGGAATACCGACTGGAAGCTCCTGACGGCCCCGCCCGCACCGTCGACGCCCTCGACTTCGTGACCGGCGACAACCAGAACGTGCTCGCCCCCGGCGAGATCCTGCGGCGGGTCGACATCCCGGTGCGGGCACTCAGGAAGCGCACCGCGCACCGCCGGTTCTCGCTGACCCACCTCGGCCGCTCGACGGTGTTCCTCGTCGGTACGCGCACGCCGGACGCGAACGACCTGCTGCTCACCGTCACCGCCGGCACCACACGGCCCGTACGCATGGCGTTCGACACCATGCCCGACGCCGGAACACTGCAGCAGAGCATCGACGTCATCCCCGCCGACGTCTGGTTCGCCGACCCCAACGGCACCCCGGAACACCGCCGGCACCTGACGAAGCACTTCGCCGAGGAGATCCGACGCGAACTCGTGGACGGGGACCCGGCATGACGTACCTCGTGAACGGCAAGAGCTTCGACGAAGAACCCCACCCCGGCCAGTGCCTGCGCACGTTCCTCCGCTCCCTGGGCCACTACGGCGTCAAGAAGGGCTGCGATGCGGGCGACTGCGGCGCGTGCACGGTGTGGCTGGACGGCGATCCCGTACACAGCTGCATCACCCCCGCCTTCCGGGCGGACGGGCACAGGGTGACGACGATCGAGGGGCTCGGGACACCCGGCAGCCTGCACCCGATGCAGCGGCAGTTCCGCGACGCCCCGGGCTTCCAGTGCGGCTTCTGCACCGCCGGGATGATCATGACCTCGGCGACGTTCACCGAGGCCCAGAAGGCCGACCTGCCACGGGCGTTGAAGGGCAACCTCTGCCGCTGCACCGGCTACCGCGGGATCGAGGACGCCGTCAAGGGCGTCACCGGCATCGAGACGGCCGCGCCGGGCAGGGCCGTGGGGACGAGCGTCGGCGCACCGGCGGCCAACGACGTCGTGACCGGCCGCGCCGAGTTCACCATGGACACCCGCACGGACGGCATGCTGCACCTCAAGGTGCTGCACTCGCCGCACGCGCACGCCCGGATCGTCTCCGTCGACAAGACCGCCGCACTCGCGGTCCCCGGCGTGCACCGTGTCTACACCTGGGAAGACGTGCCGCGCAAGCGCTTCACCACGGCCATCCACACCGACCACCTCGTCGACCCGGACGACACCTTCATCCTCGACGACACGGTCCGCTTCGTCGGCCAGCGCGTCGCCGCGGTCCTGGCCGACACGGTCGGGGCGGCAGAAGAGGGCTGTCGGCAGCTCGTCGTCCGCTACGAGCCGCTGCCGGCGGTGTTCGACCCCGAGGAGGCCATGGCCGAGGGCGCGCCGCAGCTGCACGCAGCGGGGGACGACCCCTTCGCCCGCGACCCCCTGCGCAACGTCCTGCTGGAGATCCACTCGCACATCGGCGACGTCGAGGCGGGCTTCGCCAGGGCGGACGTGATCCACGAAGGCACGTACTTCTCACCGCGCGTGCAGCACGCACACCTCGAAACCCACGGCTCGATCGCCTGGATGGAGAACGGCCGGCTGAACGTCCGTACCAGCTCGCAGTCCCCGTCGATCGCGAAGGTCAAACTCGCCTATCTCTTCGCGCTGCGCCCGGACCAGCTCCGCGTGTTCTGCAAGCGCGTCGGCGGCGGCTTCGGCGGCAAGCAGGAAGTGATCTCGGAGGACCTGGCCGCACTCGCGACCCTGGACACCGGCCGGCCCGTCTCCTTCGAGTACACCCGCGAGGAGGAGTTCACCACGGCCTCGCCACGGCACCCGATGAAGATCACGGTCAGGCTCGGCGCGAAGGCGGACGGGACGCTCACGGCCTTCCAGGTCCGCAACGTGTCGAACACCGGCGCCTACGGCAACCACGGCGGCGAAACGCTGTACGCGGGCGGCGCCGCCGTCATGCTCTACCGCTGCCCGAACAAGAAGTACGACGCGTTCTCCGTCTACACGAACACCGTTCCCAGCGGTGCACTGCGCGGTTACGGCATGACGCAGCCGGCCTACGCCGTGGAATCGGCGATGCACGAACTGGCCCTCGCCCTGCACCTCGACCCGCTCGAGCTGCGGCGACGCAACATCGTGCGGCCGGGAGACCCCCTCGTCGCCCTGCACGACGGCCCCGACGACGTGATGTTCACCGAGGACGGCCTCGCGAAGTGCATCGACCTGGTGGACGCCGCCATGGCCCGTACCGCCGGTCAGCCGTCTCCCGGCCCCGGGTGGCTCGTCGGCGCCGGCGTCGCGAGTTCACTGCACGAGACCGCGCCACCGACCGAGCACATCTCGGAGGCCTGGGTCACGCTCGGCGACGACCTCATGTACGAACTGGCCGTCGGCACCGTCGAATTCGGCGAGGGGACGTCCACGGCCCACGTCCAGATCGCGGCCAACCAGCTGGGCACGACACCGTCGCGGATCCGCCTCGTACAGTCCGACACCGACCGTACGGGATTCGACACCGGCGCCTTCGCGAGCGCGGGACTCTTCGTGTCGGGCAACGCCGTCCTGCGCGCGGCCAATGCCGTGCGCGACCGCATCCTGGAGTTCGCCGCCGCGCACACCGGCGTCCACCTCGTGATGTGCTCGATGGACGACGAGGGCGTCGTCTGCGGTGACCGGCGCGTGTCGCTGGCCGAGCTCGTCGCCCTGGCCCGGGCGCGCGGAATCCGCTTCACGGCCGCCCGCAAGGCCTACGGCTCGCCGCGCAGCGTCACCTCAAACACGCAGGGGTTCCGCATCGCCGTCCACCAGGTGACGGGCGAGATCCGCATCCTCTACAGCGTCCAGGCGACCGACGCCGCCGTCGTCATCAACCCCGCCCAGGTCCGGGGGCAGGTGGAAGGCGGCGTCGCCCAGGGCATCGGCTTCGCGCTGACCGAGAACTACCTGGTCGACGCGGACGGCGCCATGGTCAACCCGAACCTGCGCAACTACCGCATCCCCACCTACGCCGACGTGCCGCGCACCGAGGTCCTCCTCGTGGACTCGACGGACTCCTTCGGCCCCATGCGCTCGAAGGGGATGGCGGAATGCTGCATCAACCCGGTGGCCCCGGCGCTGGCGAACGCGCTCCACGACGCCACGGGCGTCCGCTACCGCGCCCTGCCGCTGACCCCGGAGCGCATCTACGGCCGGCTCGACGAAAGCCAGACGGCGCAGACGACGGCCTGAGCGATGAACACCAAGAGGTTCCAGGACACCGCGGCGACGGCCATCATCGGCCAGCGGGTCCTGCCCGGGGCGGAGCGCGACTACGAAATGTGGCAGGAGGACGTCAACGCCGCCGCCGCCCACTACGCCGGCTTCCTCGGCGCCGAGAACTCCCCTCCGACCGCCCTGCAACCCGACTGGGTCGTGGTCTACCGCTTCGACTCGATCGCCCACCTGCAAGCGTGGATCAACAGCGCGACCAGGCAGAAGTTCCTCGACCGGGGCAACAGGTACTTCGACGGCCCCGCCACCCAGCAGGTGGTCAGCGGCGGCACGCAGCCCACGGACCCGCTCGTGACCGTGGTCGTCACCCACCGCGTCCACCCGGGCAGCGTCGACGACTTCCTCGCCTGGCAGCACCGCATGAGCCAGGAGGAGGGCAAGTTCGAGGGCTTCCGCGGAACCGAGATCTTCCGTCCGGTCGAGGGCCTCCAGGACGAGTGGACCACGCTGTACCGCTACGACAACGCCGAGCACCTCGACGCCTGGCTCACCTCGGCCCGCCGGCAGGAACTCCTCGCCGAGGGAAAGAAGTTCAACGACTTCAAGCTGCGCACGATCGACAACTCCTTCGGCAGCTGGTTCGCCTTCGACGAGAACGGCAGGGAAGCCCCGCCGCCGTCGGAGACCAAGACCTCCATCGCGGTCTGGGTCGGCCTGTACCCGACCGTCGTCCTGCTGTCGCTCGCCCTGCACCCGCTGGGCATGCCGTTCTGGCTCGGACTGCTCGTGGGCAACCTTCTCTCCAGCTTCATCATGAGCTTCTTCACGATGCCGTACTACGTGAACCGCCTGCTCGGGCGCTGGCTGCGCCCGCCCCCGGACGAATCGCGCGTGAAGACCAACCTCGTCGGCCTCGCCGTCGTCGCCGCGGTGACCGTGTTCTGGGCGGTCCTCTTCTACGTCGTCACAACCCGGATCTGGACGCTGCCCTGAGCGGCGCGCACCTGCGAAAGGGAACTGCCGTGATCACCACCGACTTCGTCCCCGGCTCCCCCTGCTGGCTGGACCTCGGAGCCCCCGACGTCCCGGCCGCGGCGGCGTTCTACGGCGCGGTCCTCGGATGGGACTACGAGTCCATGGGGGAGGGGGAGGGGGAGGAGATGGAAGGCGGGATGTTCAAGAAGGACGGCAAGATCGTCGCCGGGCTCGGCAAACTCACCGAGGAGGGCGCCCGCCCGGCCTGGATGATCTACTACTGCACCAGCGACGCGGACGCCACGACCCGGGCCGTGGAGAGCGCGGGCGGCACGGTACGGGTGGCGGCGCGGGACTTCGACGACTACGGCCGGATGGCGCAGTACAGCGACCCGCTGGGCGGCCAGTTCGCCGTCTGGCAGCCCGGCAGGGACAAGGGCGTCGACCTGGTGGACCAGCCGGGCTCGCTGTCCTGGACCGAGCTGTACACGAGCGACGCGACGGCCGCGAAGGAGTTCTACGGCGCGGTCTTCGGCTGGCAGTTCAGCGACATGGACCTGCCCGGCGGCGGGGGCACGTACTCCCTCATCACTCCCGCCGGCCTTCCCCAGGAGCGCATGCACGGCGGCCTGATGGAGCTCGGCAAGGAGGAGCTCGCGCTGGCGAACGGCCGCCCGTACTGGCACCCGGTCTTCGCCGTCACGGACTGCGACGCCGCAGCCGCCAGGGTCACCGAGCACGGCGGCACCCTCCAGATGGGCCCGGAAGACGCAGAAGGCGTGGGCCGCCTGGCGGTCTGCCTGGACCCGTCGCAAGCGGACTTCGTCCTCCTGACCCCAACCCCGCCCCCGACCTCCACCTGACCCCTACAGCCAGTCGCGCTTCTTGAAGATCACGTACAGGCTCACGCAGACGACTGCCATCAGCAGGATCGCGAAGGGGTAGCCGCCGGCCCACTTCAGCTCGGGCATGTCCTCGAAGTTCATGCCGTAGATGGTGCCGACCAGGGTGGGGGCGAAGAGGATGGCGGCCCAGGAGGAGATCTTCTTGATCTCCTCGTTCTGTTCGAAGCCCGCCTCGGCGAGGGCGCGCATTTCGGCGTTCTGTTGTTGGGTGACCAGGGTGGCGTTGACCGTGAGGATGTCGGTGAGGGCCTGGCGGAAACCGTCGACGCGTTCGCTGGTGTGGGTGACGTGGTCGGCGACGTCGCGGAGGTAGCGCTGCAGTTCCTCGTCCGTGCCGTACTTCGCGAAGCCCGCCATCAGGCCGTGCAGCATGCCCACCAGGGGGCGGGTCGCGCGCTGGAACTCGACCATTTCGCGGGACAGTTCGTAGATGCGGCGGGAGACCTCGGGGTCGCCGCGGAAGACCTCGGTCTCGATCTCGTCGATGTCGATCTGGACGCCCTCGACGACCGGGGCGTAACCGTCGACCACCGCGTCGAGGATCGCGTACAGGACCGCCTCCGGGCCCAGGGCCAGCAGCTCCGGGGTCTCCTCCATGCGGCGGCGGACCGCGGAGAGGTCCGGGGCGGCCGCGTGGCGGACCGTGATCAGGAAGTCGGGGCCGAGGAAGACGTGCAGTTCGCCGAAGTCCACCTCCTCCGGGGCGTCCAGGTAGCGGGCCGCGCGCAGGACCACGAAGAGGGTGTCGCCGTAGCGCTCCAGCTTTGGGCGCTGGTGGGCTTCGAGGGCGTCCTCGACGGCCAGCGGGTGGAGGTTGAACTCGGCCGCGAGGGAGTGGAGTTCGGACTCGGTCGGGCGGTGCAGGCCGATCCAGGCCATGCCCTCGGGCTGCTCGCGCAGCCGGCGGAAGGTCTCCGCCAGGGTCGCGGGGGAGGCCACCCGGCGTCCGTCGCGGTAGAGGGACGCCTCGACCACGCTGCGGTGGTTCTCGTCCGGGGGCGGGGCGGCCGCCGTGGGTGCGGACACCGGGGGCGGCTCGGTCGGCGGAGTCTCGCCGCCGGCCGGGGGCGCCGGCGGGCGGCGCCAGGCGTACTTGCGGGGCACGGGTGAGGGGCGGCGGCCACGGCTCTCCGGCATCGCGGTGTCACCTTCCCGGTCGAACGTGCGTCGTGTGACACCGAGCAGGATATACGGACGAAACGGGCCCGGGGTGACCTCCCGGCCACCGACGGATTCCGCGGCATCGCGGACAGGAATCGTCCGCAATGGGGGATAGCGTGGCCGTCATGGACACCCGGACGAACACCGTGCTCAGCCCCCGCGCCCTGGGCCGCGCCACCCTCTCCCGGCAGATGCTCCTCGGCCGCGCCGAGACGACCGCGCGGGAGGCCGTCGCCCACCTCCTCGGCCTTCAGGCGCAGAACGTGAAGCCCCCGTACTTCCAGTTGTGGTCCCGCATCGCCGGATTCGACCCCCGCGAGCTGTCCGACCTGATGGAGTCGCGCGAGGTGGTCCGCATGGTCACCATGCGCTCCACCATCCACACCCACACCGCCGAGGACGCCCTGCTGCTGCGGCCGCTCGTCCAGCCCGCCCGCGACCGCGAGGTCCAGTACTTCCGCAAGGGGCTCGACGGCGTGGACCTGGACCGGCTCGCCCGGATCAGCCGCGAGCTGGTCGAGGCCGAGCCGCGCACCATGGCCCAGCTGCGCGAGGAGCTCCTGAAGGAGTGGCCGGAGGCCGACCCGCAGTCCCTCTCCGTCGCCGCCCGCTGCCGCCTCCCGTTGGTCCAGGTCACCCCGCGAGGGCTCTGGGGCCGCTCCGGGCAGGTCCGGCTCACGACCGTGGAGCACTGGCTCGGGGACGCCGCGCGCGCCGCCGCCGCCGGCGCCGTCCCCGACCTCGACGGGACGGTGCTGCGCTACCTGAACGCCTTCGGCCCCGCCTCCGTACAGGACATGCAGACCTGGTCCGGGCTCACTCGGCTGAAAGAGGCATTCGAGCGGCTGCGGCCCCGGCTGCTGGCCTTCCGGGACGAGAACGGCGTCGAGCTCTTCGACCTGCCCGACTCCCCCCGCCCCGACGAGGACACGCCGGCGCCGGCGCGCTTCCTGCCGGAGTTCGACAACCTGCTCCTCTCCCACGCCGACCGCAG
Organism: Streptomyces sp. NPDC037401; assembly: GCF_055602345.1. Lineage (NCBI taxonomy): Bacteria > Bacillati > Actinomycetota > Actinomycetes > Kitasatosporales > Streptomycetaceae > Streptomyces > Streptomyces sp. NPDC037401. The sequence goes on along the minus strand of NZ_JBVJWO010000025.1, from coordinate 37,576 downwards.
CCGTGTCGTACCCGCCGGGATCAAGGGCCGCACCTGGAAGGGCAACCAGGCGTACTGCGTCTTCCTCCTGGACGGCCTCCTCGCCGGAGTGTGGCGCCTGGACCAGGACAAGGACCGCGCCGAACTCGTGATCGAGCCCTTCGGGCGGATCACCGCAGCCGAGCGCGAGGAGCTGGCGGAGGAGGGCGCGCGGATGCTGCGCGAGATGACCGCAGCCGAGAAGCACGCGGTCCGCTTCGCGTCAATCACCGGCTGACGCCGCACTGGTGACGGACCGTCCCCGACCGGCACGATGCTCACGAGGCACGGGTACGGGCACGGCCGCGGGCACGGGTACGGAGGAGGGCGCATGACGGACAGGGCGAACGCAGAGAGCGCAGGCGGCGCAGCGATCAGGGCGGATACGGCGGATACGGGTGAACCGGACGCGACCGCGCGCTTCCGGGAAGCCCGCGACTTCCTGCTGGCGCACCGGGAGGACTACGCCCGCGCCTACGCCGGCTTCGAATGGCCCCGCCCCGAGCGGTTCAACTGGGCCCTCGACTGGTTCGACCGCCTCGCCGACGGCAACGACGCCACCGCCCTCCACATCGCCGAGGAGGACGGCACCGAGGAGCGGATCTCCTTCGCCGGGCTGGCCGAACGCTCCGACCGCGTCGCCAACTGGCTTCGCGCGCAAGGCGTGCGGGCCGGCGACCGCATCGTCGTCATGCTCGGCAACCAGCGCGAGCTGTGGGAGAGCGCCCTCGCCGCGATGAAGCTGCGCGCCGTGGTCATCCCCGCCACCCCGCTGCTCGGCCCGCACGACCTGCGCGACCGCATCGAGCGCGGCCGGGCGCGGCACGTCCTCGTCCGCGCCGAGGACGCCGCCCGGTTCGACGAGGTCCCCGGCGGGTACACCCGGATCGCCACCGGCGCCGAAGTCCCGCACGGCTGGCTGCGGTTCGCCGACGCCTACCGTGCCGACCCCGCCTTCACCCCCGACGGGCAGACGCGTGCGTCCGACCCGCTGATGCTGTACTTCACCTCCGGTACGACCGCCCGCCCCAAGCTCGTCGAGCACACCCACGCCTCGTACCCGGTCGGCCACCTGTCGACGATGTACTGGATCGGACTGCGCCCCGGAGACGTGCACCTCAACATCTCCTCGCCCGGATGGGCCAAGCACGCGTACTCGAACCTCTTCGCCCCGTGGAACGCCGGGGCGACCGTCTTCATCCACAACTACACCCGCTTCGACGCCAAGCGGCTGATGTCCGAGATGGACCGCGTCGGGGTCACCAGCTTCTGCGCCCCGCCCACCGTCTGGCGGATGCTGATCCAGTCCGACCTGACCCAGCTGCGCACCCCGCCCCGCGAGGTGGTGGCTGCGGGAGAGCCGCTCAACCCCGAGGTGATCGACCAGGTGCGGCGGGACTGGAACGTCACCGTCCGCGACGGCTTCGGGCAGACCGAGACCACCCTCCAGGTGGGCAACTTCCCGGGCCGGCCGGTCAAGCCCGGCTCGATGGGGCTGCCCGCGCCCGGGTACGTCATCACCCTGGTCGACCCGGCCACCGGGCTCCCCGCGGCGGACGAGGGCGAGATCTGCGTCGACCTCGCCCCCGGTCCCGTGGGCCTGATGACCGGCTACCGCGGCGACGAGGAGCGGACGGCCGAGGCGATGGCCGGCGGTTTCTACCACACCGGCGACATCGGGTCCCGGGACTCCGACGGCCACCTCGCGTACATCGGGCGGGCCGACGACGTGTTCAAGGCCTCCGACTACAAGATCTCGCCGTTCGAGCTGGAGAGCGCGCTGCTGGAGCACGAGGCGGTCGCGGAGGCCGCCGTGGTCCCGGCGCCGGACCCGCTGCGGCTCGCGGTCCCGAAGGCGTACGTGTCGCTGGCCGCGGGGTGGGAGCCGGGGCCGGAGACCGCGCGGGTGCTGTTCGCGCACTCCCGGGCCGTGCTCTCCCCGTACAAGCGGGTCCGCCGGATCGAGTTCGCCGAGCTGCCGAAGACCGTGTCCGGCAAGATCCGCCGGGTGGAGCTGCGGGAGCTGACCGCGCGGGGCGCCGGGGAGGAGTACGACGAGGCGGACCTGAAGTGAGGGCCGGGCCCGGCGTCCCCGGGCCCCCACCCGGCGTCCCCGGGCGGGGGCGCCGGGCCCGCCTGCCGCCGTCAGACCGGCAGGACGGCCTCGATCGCGGCGATGACCTCGGGGGACTCCGGCTCGGTGCGCGGGCGGAACCGGTTCACGACCTCGCCATCGGGCGAGATCAGGAACTTCTCGAAGTTCCACTGGATGTCGCCGGCCTCGCCGTCCGCGTCGGCGTGCTTGACCAGCTCGGCGTAGAGCGGGTGCCGGCCGTCGCCGTTGACGTCGGTCTTCTCCAGCATCGGGAAGGTGACGCCGAAGCCGGTCGCGCAGAAGGTCTGGATGTCGTCGGCCGTGCCGGGCTCCTGGCCGCCGAACTGGTTGCACGGCACGCCGATGACGGTGAAGCCCTTCTCGGCGTACGCGAACTGGAGCCTGGCCAGCCCGGAGTACTGCGGCGTCAGCCCGCACTGGGAGGCCGTGTTCACCAGCAGGATCGCCTTGCCCTTGTGCGAGGCGAGGCTGGTCGGCTCGTCGGACAGCGTGGTCAGCGGGATGTCGTACAGGTTCAAGGCGTCTCCTCGGCAGGATGCTCGTGCGCCTTCGATGATGCCTGATCCCGCCGCGGTCCTGCCGGGCCCGGGTGCCGCTCAGCGCGCGGGGGTGTGGCCCTCCGCGGCGTCCTGGTCGAGCGCGTGCTCCCCCTCGGTGTCCAGGTGCGGCAGCAGCCGGTCCAGCCAGGCCGGTGTCCACCAGGCGGCCTTGCCCAGCAGCGTCATCACCGCGGGCACCAGCAGCAGCCGCACCACGGTCGCGTCGATGAGGACGCTGGCGGCCAGACCCAGGCCCAGCATCTTGACGACGATGTTGTCCGAGACGATGAACGCCGCGAAGACGCTCACCATGATCAGCGCGGCACAGGTGATCACCCGTGCGGTGATCTCCAGCGCATGGGCCACGCTGGCCTTGGGATCGCCCGTGCGCAGCCACGCCTCGCGGACCCGGGACAGCAGGAAGATCTCGTAGTCCATGCTCAGCCCGAAGACGATCGCGAACATCATCATCGGGACGTAGCTCTCGATGGGCACCTTGCCGGAGACGCCCAGGGCGGGTCCGCCCCAGCCCCACTGGAAGACCGCGACGACCACGCCGTACGAGGCCGCGATCGAGAGCACGTTGAGCACGGCGGCCTTCACGGCGACCAGCAGGCCGCGGAAGACGATCAGGATGACGAGGAACGCCAGCGCCACCACCACGGCGATGATCAGCGGCAGCCGGCTCGAGACGATGTCCAGGAAGTCGACCTGCGCGGCGGTCGTGCCGGTGACGTACGTGTGCGCCTCCGTGCCCGCGACCGCCTGCGGCAGTACGTCGTCGACCAGATGGTCGGTGAGCCGGGTCGTCCGCTCGTCCTGCGGCGACGCCACCGAGTAGGCCGTGCCGATCAGCACGTCGCCGTCCGAGGTCGTGCGCAGCGGGGTGATCGAGGCCGCGTCCGGGACGTTCGTCAGCGCCTGCTGGAGCTTGGTGCCGAGCGCGGCCCGGTCGGATGCGGGCACGGCGGTCTGGTCGACGACCAGGGTCAGGGGTCCGTTGGCACCCGGTCCGAACGCCGTCGAGATCAGGTCGTAGGCACGCCGGTCGGTGAACGACTCGGGGTCGGCGCCGTCGCCGATGTGCCCGAGCTGGATGAAGAACACCGGGAACGCCAGGATCAAGAGCCCGACGACGCCGGAGACCAGGAACCACCACGGCCGCTTCTCCACGCGCTGCGCGTACCGGTGCCAGGTCCCGTGCGCCGGAGCGCCCGGCTCCGCGTCCGTCTCCGCGACCGGCTTGCGCACGTGGTACTTGTCGATGCGGCGCCCGACCAGGCCCAGCATGGCCGGGACCAGGGTGAGCGCGGCGATCACCGCGGTGACCACCGTGAAGGTGGCCGCCAGGCCCAGTTTGCCGATGAAGGTGACGCCGGAGACCCACAGGCCGGACAGGGCGATGACGACCGTGCAGCCGGAGACCAGCACGGCACGGCCGCTGGTGGTCGTCGCCAGGCCCGCGGAGTCGGCGGGATCGTGGCCGTTCATGAGGTTCTGGCGGTGACGCGTGATCAGGAACAGCGCGTAGTCGATGCCCACGCCGAGGCCGATCATGGTGGCCAGCGTGGGGGAGACCGTGCCGAAGGTGAAGGCGGCGGCCATCAGCCCCAGCAGCGCCAGTCCGCAGATCGCCCCGATGAGGGCGGTGACCAGGGGCAGCACGGCCGCGATGATGCTGCCGAAGCCGATGAGCAGTACGAGGATGGCCACGGCGAAGCCGATCGCCTCGCTGGTCCGGTCGTCGGCGTGGGGCCGGGCCAGTTCGCCGAGCGGGCCGCCGTACTCGACGGTGATGCCCGCGTCGCGCATCGGCTGCACGGCCTTGTCGACCCCGGGCAGGTACTCCGTACCGAGGGTGGACGGCGGCACGCTGAAGCGCACGGTGATGTACGCGGTCTTGCCGTCCGTCGACAGCGGGCCGGTGTTCGGCACGCCGGCGGGGGCGGGCGGAGGGGTGGTCCCCTGCTGCGGCAGCGGGTTCTGGGCGCTGAGGACGTCGGGCAGCTTCTGGAGGCTCGCGACGGCCGTGTTGATCGCGGAGGCGTCCTCGGTGAGCGCCGCGGACGGCTGGTTCAGCACGATCTGGGCGCCGTAGCCGCCCGCCGCCGGGTCGTGCGCCTTGAGGACGTCCAGGCCGTCGGCGGACTGCACCCCGGGGAGGGCGAAGTCGTCGGAGAACTGACCGCCCACGGCGCGGTCGGTGATCTGGAGACCCGCGACCGCGGCCAGCCACAGCGCGATCACGACGACGAAATGACGTGCGCACCAGTGTCCGAGCCGGTAGAGCGCGCTCTTCCGCGGTGCGCGCTTTCCCTTGTCCACGCTTGCTGCGTTCATGGTGTGACCGTCTCCGGTGTGGGGGTCCCCCGAGATCATTGTTTTCCGGGCCCGGCCGGGCGGCATCTCGGCGGCGCAGTGGCGCAGCGGCAGTGGTTCGCCGGGCTGAGGCCCCCGCCTTGCCCGATAGTGGAGGGCATGGAGCGCTACCCGCTCATCGCCGACCACGGGCTCGTGGGCGATCTGCAGACGGCCGCCCTGATCTCCGACGAGGGAGTGGTGGACTGGTTCGCGGCGCCGCGCTTCGACTCGCCCGGCATCTTCTCCGCGCTGCTGGACCACGACCGGGGCGGCCTCTTCCGGCTCTCGGTCGACTCGCCGGGCGTCACCGTCAAGCAGCTGTACTACCCGGACACCGCGATCCTGGTGACGCGGTTCATGTCGCCGGACGGCGTGGGCGAGCTGATGGACTGGATGCCGCCCGACCGCACCGGCCGGCCCACCGACCGGCACAGCATCATGCGCGTCATGCGCTGCATGCGCGGTGCCGTGCGCTTCACCCTGGAGTGCCGGCCGCGCTTCGATTTCGGCCGCAACCGGCACGAGACGCAGCTCGACGGCCGTACGGCCACCTTCCGCGCGCCCGGCGTCACGGCCTTCCTCCAGACGAACGTCCCGATGGAGCGGGGGGGCGAGCACGACGTGCGCGGGACCCTCACGCTGGCCGAGGGCGAGCGGGCCGGGGCGGCGTTCACCGTGGCCGGCCCGGACGCCGAGGCGCCGGTGCTGCCCGGCGCGGAGTCCGTCGAGAGCCAGCTGTGGGACGCCGTCGACTTCTGGCAGAACTGGGTGCGCACCACGCGCTACCGCGGCCGCTGGCCCGACATGGTGCACCGGTCCGCGATCACGCTGAAGCTGCTCACCTACCTGCCGACGGGCGCCCCGATCGCCGCGGCCACCCTCGGGCTGCCCGAACTCGTCGGCGGCGAGCGGAACTGGGACTACCGCTACACCTGGATCCGCGACGGGTCGCTGTCCGTGCGGGCCCTGCTCGACCTGGGCTTCGTCGAGGAGGCCGCCGCCTTCACCGCCTGGCTCACCGACCGGGTGACCGAGCGGGCGAGCGGGCCCTCGGCCGGCACCCAGCCGCTGCAGATCATGTACCGGGTCGACGGGGACCCGTGGCTGCCCGAGGAGGTGCTGGACCACTTCGAGGGCTACCGCGGCTCGTTCCCCGTACGCGTCGGGAACGCCGCCGTCGACCAGGTGCAGCTCGACATCTACGGGGAGGCCCTCTACGCCCTCGCCCAGGGCCGGGGCCTGGACGCCCAGCCCAGCTACCGCGGCTGGCAGGCCATCGCCTCGATGCTCGACTGGCTGGCCGAGTCCTGGGACAACCCCGACGAGGGCATCTGGGAGACGCGCGGCGGACGGCAGGACTTCACGTACAGCCGGGTGATGTCGTGGGTGGCGTTCGACCGGGGGCTGCGGCTGGCCGAGGAGTTCGGCCGCCCCGCCGCACGGGACACCTGGCGCACCGCCCGGGACGCGATCTTCGAGCAGGTCATGACGCGGGGCTGGAGCGCGCGGCGCGAGGCCCTGGCGCAGCACTACGGCAGTGACGTGCTCGACGCGTCGCTGCTGCTGATCCCGCGGGTCGGGCTGCTGAACCCCACCGACCCGGCGTGGCTGAGCACGCTCGACGCGATGGACCGCGACCTGGTCAAGGACAGCCTGGTGTACCGGTACGACCCCGCAGCCTCGCCCGACGGGCTGCGCGGCGCCGAGGGCACGTTCAGCCTGTGTACGTTCCTGCACGTGGACGCGCTGGCGCGGGCCGGGCGGGTGCGCCAGGCCCGGTTCTCCTTCGAGAAGATGCTCACCTACGCCAACCACGTGGGGCTGTTCGCCGAGGAGATCGGCCCCAGCGGGGAGCAGCTCGGCAACTTCCCCCAGGCCTTCACGCACCTGTCCCTGATCATGGCCGCGACCACTCTGGACGAGGCGATCGACCGCCGTACCGGGCTGGTCGCAGGCCGCACGGGCCCGGTCGGCCCGACGGGCCCGCCGGCGTACTAGTCCGTGCCCGTGCCCGTACCTGTCCCCGTGGCGAGCAGTTCGTCCGCCGGTTCGTTCACCGGCTGTGGGACCCCGGTCAGGTCCATCACGAACAGCGGCACCCGCAGTTCGTCCGCCCTGGAGCGGGCCTCGTCCGTATAGCCCGCCAGCGCGAAGTACACGCTGTTCGCCGAGGCCGTGAGGCCGTTGAGCCACACGCACTCCACGGCCCGCAGTCCCGCCGGCGCGGTCGTCGGGTCCACCTGGGCCACCAGCCCCGGGGCCCGCAGGTCCACCGCCGCCGAGGGCACCGGGCGCGGGTCCGGCCGATGGACGTCCCGGAAGCCGAGCCAGCGCAGGTAGAGGGCCGCCGTGGCGACCGCGTCCCGCGCCGTGCGGATGGTCACCGGGCGGAACGCCGGGCGCGGCACCGGGGCGGTGGGCGGCAGGGGTACGTGCGGCGGGTGCTCCGACCCGGCCGTGCCGGACCCGGCCGGGCCGGACTCCGCGAGGCCGGACCCATCGAGGCCCGGGCCCGTCGGGCCCGAGCCGGGAATCCGGGTGCTCGCGGCCCGCCGGGCGGCCGGCTCCGCGGGGAGCACGGGCACCCGCGCGACCGTGCCGCAGGCACAGCCCGACTCCGGCTGCGGCCACTCGTCGCGCCGCCCGCAGGCCCCGCAGGTCACGGCCACCCAGCTGTCCGCCCAGTTCAGGTGCGTCAGTGCGACGGGAGCGGCGGCGAGGTCGAGCGGCGGGCTGACCGGGCTGCCGCAGGCGCACGGGAAGACCGGCGCGGTGTACGCGTTCTGGCACCCGCAGGCCGGGCAGCGCACCGGAAACGTCTCGGCCATCCGGACCCCCTGGCAGATCGGGGCAGGTCGCGCCCTCCGTCGCTGTGCGTACTCCATCGTCCACCACCTGCGACGCCGCAGGGCGGTTCTCCCCGGAATTCGTGCAACCGACGGCACGGTACGCGGCATTTGGTGGGTTCCGGGGTGCGGACCCGCCTTGACGGAACGACAGGACGCCTCTTAAGTTGTTCCGTATAGCAGAACAAAACTTCCGGATTACGGAAACGGCCTGATCGCAGGAGTACCGATGCCTCGTATGACCGCCGCCGCCGCGGCCGTGGAGATCCTCAAGCGCGAGGGTGTTGACCAAGCGTTCGGCGTGCCCGGCGCCGCGATCAACCCCTTCTACCGGGAGCTCAAGAACGTCGGCGGCATCAGCCACACGCTCGCCCGCCACGTCGAGGGCGCCTCGCACATGGCCGAGGGCTACACCCGCGCCAAGGCGGGCAACATCGGTGTCTGCATCGGTACGTCCGGCCCCGCCGGCACCGACATGATCACCGGCCTGTACTCCGCGATCGCGGACTCGATCCCGATCCTCTGCATCACCGGCCAGGCCCCGGTCTCGAAGCTCCACAAGGAGGACTTCCAGGCCGTCGACATCGCCTCGATCGCGAAGCCGGTCACCAAGAAGGCCACCACCGTCCTGGAGGCCGCCCAGGTTCCGGGCGTGTTCCAGGAGGCCTTCCACCTGATGCGCTCCGGCCGTCCCGGCCCGGTCCTCATCGACCTGCCGATCGACGTCCAGCTGACCGAGATCGAGTTCGACCCGGAGACGTACGAGCCGCTGCCGGTCTACAAGCCGTCCGCGACCCGCGCCCAGGCCGAGAAGGCCCTGAGCTTCCTGCTGGAGTCCGAGCGCCCGCTGATCGTCGCCGGCGGCGGCATCATCAACGCCGACGCCACCGACCTGCTGGTCGAGTTCGCCGAGCTGACCAACATCCCGGTCATCTCCACCCTCATGGGCTGGGGCACCATCCCGGACGACCACGAGCTGGCCGCCGGCATGGTCGGCGTGCAGACCTCGCACCGCTACGGCAACGCGACGTTCCTGGAGTCGGACTTCGTCCTGGGCATCGGCAACCGCTGGGCCAACCGCCACACCGGTTACAACCTGGACGCCTACACCAAGGGCCGCAAGTTCGTCCACGTCGACATCGAGCCCACCCAGATCGGCAAGATCTTCGCCCCGGACTACGGCATCGCCTCCGACGCCAAGGCCGCGCTGGAGCTCTTCGTCGAGATCGCCAAGGAGCTCAAGGCCGCGGGCAAGCTGCCCGACTTCTCTGCCTGGGCCGCTTCCGCGCAGGAGCGCAAGGCCACCCTGCAGCGCCGCACGCACTTCGAGAACATCCCCCTGAAGCCGCAGCGCGTCTACGAGGAGATGAACAGGGCGTTCGGCCCGGAGACCCGCTACGTCACCACCATCGGCCTCTCCCAGATCGCCGCTGCGCAGTTCCTGCACGTCTACAAGCCGCGCAACTGGATCAACTGCGGCCAGGCCGGCCCGCTCGGCTGGACCATCCCGGCCGCCATCGGTGCCGCCACCGCGGAGCCCGGGACCCCGATCGTCGCCCTGTCCGGCGACTACGACTTCCAGTTCATGATCGAGGAGCTCGCGGTCGCCGCGCAGCACAAGGTCCCCTACGTCCACGTCCTGGTGAACAACGCCTACCTGGGCCTGATCCGCCAGGCGCAGGGCGGCCTGGGCATCAACTTCGAGGTCAACCTCGAGTTCGAGAACATCAACACCCCCGAGCTGGGTGTCTACGGTGTCGACCACGTCAAGGTCGCCGAGGGCCTGGGCGTCAAGGCCATCCGCGTCACCGACCCGGACAAGCTGGGCGAGGCCTTCGAGCAGGCCAAGAAGTGGGCCCAGGAGTACCAGGTCCCGGTCGTCGTCGAGGCCATCCTGGAGCGCATCACGAACATCGCGATGAGCAAGACGGTCGACATGAGCGACGTCACCGAGTTCGAGGAGCTCGCCACCGAGCCCGGCCACGCGCCGACCGCGATCAAGGCCCTCCAGGTCTGATCCGCCCCGCACCACTCCCGCGGCCCCCGTTCCTCCTTCCGGAGGGCCGGGGGCCGCGGGCGTTCACCCGGCGGCCGGCATCTCCCAAACAAATTCTGCAAAATATCTTTTGGAAACTGCCCGGTGCGCCCTACGCTCCCTCCCATGGACAGCAAACCCAAACGGCGCGTGCTCGATCCCGACCGGGACGCAGCCGCCCTGAAGGCCCTCACCCACCCCCTGCGCGTCCGGCTGCTCGGCCTGCTGCGCCAGGACGGCCCGGCCACGGCCAGCGAACTCGCCGTCGTCACGGGGGAGTCCTCGGCGTCCACCAGCTACCACCTGCGGGTGCTGGCGAAGTACGGGTTCGTGGCCGAGGCCGAGCACCGGGACGGGCGCGAGCGCCGCTGGCGGTCCGTGCACGTGCTGACGTCCTGGAGCAACGAGGCCATGGCCGCCTCGCCCGCCACCCGAGCCTTCGTCGGCGCGATGCGCAGGCGCCAGGTGGAGCACCTCGAGGCGACCCTCGTACGCCACGAGGAGGACATGGAGCAGGGGCGGCTCGGCCGGGAGTGGGCGGAGCCGTCCGGGATGAGCGACCTCCTGTACCGGCTCACCCCGGAGTCGCTGACCGAGCTCTGGGAGGCCTTCCACCGGACGGCCGGGGAGCTGGCCGCCCGCGACGCGGGGGACCCGCGCGCCGCCCAGGTGGTGCTGCTCACCGCCGGCTTCGCCCTGGCACCCCGCACCAACGACCCCGCGCAGACGGACACCGGCCCCGGGACGGACGGCGGTGCGGGTGCGGACGCCGAGGGGGAGTCGTGACGGCGGCCCCCGACCTGCGCACCGCACGCCGGCGCTACGTCACCGTCTGCGCCCTGTTCTGGCTTCCGGTGGGTCTGACCATCGCGCCGCTGGTCCTGCTCTTCACCGAGCGCGGCATGCCCATGGCGGCGATCGCCGGCTTCTTCGCCGCGCACTCCCTGACCGCCGCCGTACTGGAACTGCCCACCGGGGGACTCTCCGACGTCCTCGGCCGCCGCGCCGTCCTGGCCGCCGCAGGGGTGCTGAACCTCGTCGCCTTCGTCCTCCAGGCCCTGGGCGCCACCGCCACGGCCCTCACCCTCGGCATGGTGCTCATGGGGGCGGGCCGCGCCCTCTCCAGCGGCCCTGCCGAGGCCTGGTACGTCGACACCGTCCAGGGCCGCTCCGGGCCGGACGCCGACCTGCGCACCGGGCTTGCCCGCGGCTCCACCGCGACCTCCGCCGCACTCGCCGCCGGCACCCTGCTGGGCGGCAGCCTTCCCTGGCTGCTCGGACTCGGCCCCGACCTCGGGGCGCGGCTGACCGGAGCCACCTCCGGTCTGCTGCTGCCCCTCTCCGTCCCGGCCCTGCTGGGCGCGGCCGTGGAGCTGCTCTTCGTGCTGTACGTACTGACGGCCCTGCGGGAGCCGCCCCGGCCGCGGGTCGCCCCGGCCGGCGTGCTGCGCGCCGTCCCCGCCACGATCGCGGGGGGAGTGCGGCTGGGCGGGCGCGATGCGCTGGTCCGGCGGGTGCTCCTCAGCGCGGGGGCCGCCGGCGCCGCCCTGGCCACGGTCGAGCTGCTCACGCCGGGCCGGGCCGCCGCCCTCACCGGCGCGCCGGAGTCGGGGGCGGTGGTCTTCGCCGGACTCGCCTGCGCCGGCTTCGTGTGCTCCGCCCTGGGCAGCCACTTCGCACCGCTCGCCGCCCGCCTCGCCGGCGGCAGCGAGCGCGCGGTCCTGGCGGGCCTCGGCCTCAGCGCCTGCGGGCTGTTCCTGCTCGGAGGCACGGCGGCGGCGACGGGCGCCGTCCCGGCGGTCCTCGCGGTCACCGCCTACTGCCTGATCTACCTCGGGCTCGGCGCGGCAGGGCCGAACGAGAACGACGTCCTGCACCGCCGTGTCACGAGCGCGGGACGTGCCACCGCGCTCTCGGTCCAGTCCCTCGCCCTCCAGCTCACGGGCGCCCTCGTCGGTCTGCTCGTCGGCTTCCTTCCGGCGGGCCCGCTGCCCTGGCTCCCCGGCGCCGCCGTCCTGCTGGCGGGAGCCCTTCTGTGGGCCGGCCGCGGGACGCCCGCGGTGCCGGACACCGCCGCCTCCCCGCCGCAGCCGGCCGGTACGCACGCGCGGGGGTGAACGGCCGCGCCCCGGGCACGACAAAGCGCCGGGTCACGGGACCGTCCGTGACCCGGCGCTCCGGCCTGGTGGAACTGTGACCGCCCGACGGTGCGAGGCTGGCGCGACAGGACGTTCGCACCACCGGGCGGAGTATGGACAGGGGGCACTGTGCGTTGCCCCCTATATATAAGGAGTGGCTGGGACCGCGGTGGTGGCGACAGACCCTCCGGCTTCGTCTCCCTCAGGTCAAGAGACGGGCCTCGGAGCCTTTACCACCGCACTGGCTCGACACCACCGCGGTCCTCGTCCTGCCCATTGCCGTGAACCACCCCTCATCCGGGTCCGCGGCAGCGGGCTGGCACCCGGGGTCTGACCTCCCGTCAGACCCCCGGCGCGTTCTGTGGGCTCAGTCCTCGCGCAGGGCGCGGACGGCCTCCTCGACGCGCTTGCCGTAGTCGGCGTCGGCGGCGTGGAAGTGAGCCAGGTTCTTCTCGATGACGTCCTCGCGGGAGACCTGCGACAGGCCGCCGGCGATGTTCGCCACCAGACGCTTCTTCTCGTCCTCGGACATCAGGCGGAAGAGCTCACCGGCCTGGAAGAAGTCGTCGTCCTTCGTGTGGGCCGGGGCCTCGTGGGTGCCGGTGTGGCCGGAGACGGCCAGCGGGGCGCCCAGCGCCAGGCCGGACTCGGCCGGGCCCTGGTACGAGTTGGGCTCGTAGTTCTTGTCGTGGCGCGAGCCGTTGCGCAGCGCCATGGCGCCGTCACGGCCGTAGTTCTGCGCCTCGGTCGCCTTCGGGGCGTTGACCGGCAGCAGGGTGTGGTTCACACCGAGGCGGTAGCGCTGGGCGTCGGCGTACGCGAACAGGCGGCCCTGGAGCATCTTGTCCGGCGAGGCGGTGATGCCCGGGACGAAGTTGTTCGGGGAGAAGGCGGACTGCTCGACCTCGGCGAAGACGTTCTCCGGGTTGCGGTCGAGGACCAGGCGGCCCACGCGCTGCAGCGGGTAGTCGGCGTGCGGCCACACCTTGGTGAGGTCGAACGGGTTGAAGCGGTAGTCCGCGGCCTCGGCGGCGGGCATGATCTGGACGTAGAGGGTCCAGCTCGGGTTCACACCGCGCTCGATCGCCTGGAGCAGGTCGGTCTGGTGCGAGTTCGCGTCCTTGCCGACGAGCTCGGCGGCCTGCTCGCCGGACAGGCAGCGGATGCCCTGGTTCGTCTTGAAGTGGTACTTGACGAAGAAGGCCTCGCCCTGCTCGTTCGTCCACTGGTAGGTGTGGGAGCCGTAGCCGTTCATGTGGCGGTAGGACGCCGGGATGCCGCGGTCACCCATCAGCCAGGTGATCTGGTGCGTCGCCTCGGGGGCGTGCGCCCAGAAGTCCCAGACGTTGTCCGCCTCCTGCTTGCCCGTGAAGGGGTCGCGCTTCTGGGAGTGGATGAAGTCGGGGAACTTGATCGGGTCCTTGATGAAGAACACCGGGGTGTTGTTGCCGACGAGGTCGTAGTTGCCGTCCTCGGTGTAGAACTTCAGCGCGAAGCCGCGCGGGTCGCGGACCGCGTCCGCGCCACCGAGGGAGTCGGCCACCGTCGAGAAGCGCAGGAACGTTTCGGTCTTCTTGCCGACCTCGTTCAGGAACTTCGCGCTCGTGTACGCCGTGACGTCGTCGGTCACCTCGAAGTAGCCGTACGCGGCGGAACCGCGGGCGTGCACGACGCGCTCCGGGATGCGCTCACGGTTGAAGCGGGCGAGCTTCTCGAGGAGCTGCTGGTCCTGGATCAGGAGCGGGCCACCGACGCCGGCGGTGGCGGAGTTCTGGTTGTCGGCGACCGGGGCGCCGGACTCGGTCGTGAGCACGCGCTTCGACATGGTGACCTTCCGTACGGGAGCTGCTGACGGAAAGCGTCTTCCGCCATGCGGATGAGCCTAATTTCAGGCTGAACGCGACGTCAACAGTTTGTTGAACAAAGATGGAGAGAGGTGCTCCGGACAGCACCGGCGCCTGGGCGCGACAGGACAGGTGTCAGCACCGGTGCCGTCCGGAAACTCAAGTCCCCCGGAGGGGAGGGGTGGCTCAGACCTGCTGGCCGGAGAGGCGCTCGACGGCGCGCAGCAGGGCCGAGTGGTCCAGGCCGCCGTCACCCTGGGCGCGCAGCGAGGCGACCAGCTGGGCGACGACCGCGCCGACCGGAAGGGCGGCGCCGACGTTGCGGGCCGCGTCGGTGACGATGCCCATGTCCTTGTGGTGCAGGTCGATCCGGAAACCGGGCTTGAAGTCGCGGTTCAGGAAGTTGTCCTTCTTGCGGGTCAGCACCGTGGAGCCGGCCAGGCCGCCGTTGAGGACGTCCAGGGCGGCCTGGAGGTTCACGCCGGACTTCTCGAGGAAGACCACGGCCTCGGCGCACGCCTGGATGTTCACCGCGACGATGAGCTGGTTGGCGGCCTTCACCGTCTGGCCGGAGCCGTGCGGTCCGCACAGGACGATGGTCTTGCCGAGGGCCTCGAGGATCGGCAGGGCCGCCTCGAAGTCGGCCTGCTCGCCACCCACCATGATCGACAGCACGGCCTCGATGGCGCCGGCCTCGCCGCCGGACACCGGGGCGTCGATGACGCGGATGCCCTTCTCGGCGGCGTTCTTCGCCAGGTCGACCGAGGTCTGCGGGGTGATCGACGACATGTCGATGATCAGCGCGCCGGACCTGGCGTTCTCGAGGATGCCCTCGGGGCCGTAGTTGATGGCCTCGACCTGCGGGGAAGCGGGCACCATCGTGATGATGACGTCGGCGTCCTTGACGGCCTCGGCGATCGAGCCGGCCGCGGTGCCGCCGGCGGCCGCCAGGCGGTCCAGCTTGTCCTGCTCCAGGGTGAAGCCGGTGACGGAGTAGCCCGCCTTCAGCAGGTTCTCGGACATGGGCGAACCCATGATGCCGAGGCCGACCCAGGCGATCGACGGAAGCGTGGCGTTGCTCATGATGAGGTCCTTCTCTTAAAGCTACGTACGAAAAGTGACGAGGGTGCCTGGCGGAACGCCCGGACTTTGTCCTCTTACTCGGCGGCGCGGGCCTCGGCCGGCAGCCACTCGAAGGACGCGGCGGCGTCGGCGGCCTTGTACTCCAGGCCGACGAAGCCCTGGTAGCCGGCCTTCTCGAGCTGGTCGAGGAGGTCCTCGAGGGGCAGCTCGCCCGTGCCCGGGGCACCCCGGCCCGGCTTGTCCGCGATCTGGACGTGGCCGGTCTTGGCGGCGTACTTTTCGATGACCTCGGAGAGGTCCTCATCGTTCATCGCCAGGTGGTACAGGTCCAGCAGGAACTTGGCGTTCCCCAGGCCCGTCGCCTCGTTGACCTTGTCCACGACCTCGATCGCGGACGGGGCGCTCACCAGCGGGTAGAGCGGAGACTCGGGCTTGTTCAGCGTCTCGATCAGCAGGATCGCGCCGACGCGGTCCGCTGCGCGGGCCGCGATGACCAGGTTCTCCAGGGCGAGTTCGTCCTGGACGGCCGGGTCCACCCCCTCGACGCGGTTGCCGTACAGCGCGTTGAGCGCCTTGCAGCCGACCGACGCGGCGAAGTCCGCCGCGATGTCGATGTTGGCGCGGAAGCGGTCCGACTCCTCGCCGGGTACCGAGACCGCACCGCGGTCCGGGCCCGGCAGCCGGCCGGCGTAGAAGTTCAGGCCCACCAGCTGGGTCCCGGCGTCCTCAAGAGCCTTCTTGAGGGCGTCGAGCTCCGCCTGAGCGGGGGTGGGGGTCTCGATCCAGGGCCACCACAGCTCGACCGCGGTGAAGCCCGCCGCGGCGGCGGCCGCGGGGCGCTCCAGGAGCGGGAGTTCCGTGAAGAGGATCGAAAGGTTCACATCGAAGCGCTGGTCCGTGTATCCCATGAGGGGTGTGCGCTCCTTCCGTATTGCGGAAGTTGTTTTCTGCTTGATGGAAGGTTGCATGGCTTCGCGAGCGGATGTCAAGTGGGTGCTGCCGGAATTTCCCGGTCGGGGTAGCTTGACCGGGTGCGATTGAGAGTGGAGTTCACGACCGAGCCCTTCGACCTCGAAGAGGCCCCTGCCCATGCCGTGGCTGCCCGCGAGGTCATCCAGAAGGCGCAGCTGGACGCCGTGGACGTCGGGCCGTTCGGCAATACCGCAGAGGGGGCGGCCGACCGGGTGCTGACGGCGGTGGCCGCACTGCTGCGCGACTCGCTGGAGGCCGGCGCCACCCGCGTCTCGCTCCAGGTGAACGTGATCGGGGAGGACACCCCATGACCGAGCCCCGTGACCACCCGTTCGTCGCAGCGGTCAAGCCGCTCGTCGACGCGATGGGCGGCGAGCTGATGGAACCGGACCGGGCCACGCCCGACGACGTCGTACTGGCCTGGGAGGGTCGGGACCTGGTGGCCGTACGGCTGCCGCAGCTCTCCGACTCGCTGGACCGCATCCTGGCGGCGCTGGAGCGGCGGCACGGCGTACCGCTGGCGCAGCTCGACCGGAAGACCAAGCAGGACGTGGTGCGCATACTGGAGGCGCGGGGCGCCTTCTCCGTGCGCCACGGCGTCGAGACGGTGGCCGGCGCCCTCGGCGTGAGCCGCTTCACGGTCTACAACTACCTGAACCGGGACGCGGGCACCCCGGCGAAGTCCGACGAGAACAGCCAGGGGTGACCGGCCCGTCACCAGCTGTCACGAGCCGCCGCCCGAATCGACCGGGCGGCGGCTTTTGTGTACGGGAAGTTTCAACAAAGTGTTGACGCGATGTTGTCGAGAGCGTTAGCTACTCCCAGCCCGTTCCAAGCACCAAGGCCACGGAGGCTTTCCCGTGACTTCGAGTACACAGCGCCTTCCGGGGGAGACCCCCGGACCCCCCGCGGGCCTCGCCCGGTTCAACACCCTGGTGGACGCCGCGGCCCAGGCCGAGCTCCACGAGGTGTGCGCCAGTTCGGCATGGGGGAGCAAGCTGCTCGCCCAGCGCCCGTTCGCCAGCGCCGATGCGCTGTTCGCCGCGAGCGACGCCGCGATGGCCGAGCTCACCGCCGCGGACCTGGCAGAGGCGATGGCGGGCCACCCGCCGATCGGCCGGCCGAAGCCGGGTGACCCGACGTCCGCGCGCGAGCAGCGCGGAATGGCCGGCGCCTCCGAGGAGCTCAAGGCCGAACTGCTCGAACTGAACCTGGCCTACCAGGAGAAGTTCGGTCACGTCTTCCTGATCTGCGCCACCGGTGCGACCGGTGAGCAGATGCGGGACGCGGTCAGGATCCGGATCGGGAACGATGCCGAGGTCGAGCGGGAAATCGCCCGCGGAGAGCTCGTCAAGATCAACCGGATCCGACTGACCCGACTCGTAGAAGGAGAGTGAGCATGAGCACCGAGACCACTGCTTCCGTGTCCACGCACATCCTGGACACCAGCGTCGGCCGCCCCGCAGAGGGCGTCGCCATCTCGCTGTCGTCCCGGAGCGGCTTCGACGCGGACTGGACGGCACTCGGCGGCTCCGCCACGGATGCCGACGGGCGCTGCAAGGACCTGCCGGCTCTGCCGGAGGGCACCACCCACGTACGTCTCGACTTCGAGACCGAGGCGTACTTCTCCAAGAAGCAAGCCGCCGAGGCGCAGCAGGACGCCCCCCGCGTAAGGGACAGCGGTGCGTTTTTCCCCGAGGTCACCATCACCTTCGCGGTGAACCCGGGCGAGCACTACCACGTACCGCTGCTGCTCAACCCGTTCGGCTACTCCGTTTACCGAGGGAGCTAGCAGACCATGCCCACGATTCTCGGCCAGAACCAGTACGGCAAAGCAGAGAACCGCGTCGTCAAGATCACGCGGGACGGCGACACGCACCACATCAAGGACCTGAACGTCTCGGTCGCCCTCTCCGGCGACATGGACGACGTCCACTACTCCGGCTCGAACGCCAACGTCCTGCCGACGGACACCACCAAGAACACGGTGTACGCCTTCGCCAAGGAGTACGGCATCGAGTCCGCCGAGCAGTTCGGCATCCACCTGGCGCGCTGGTTCGTCAACAGCCAGGAGCCGATCCAGCGGGCGCGCATCCGCATCGAGGAGTACTCCTGGGAGCGGATCCAGACCTCGGACTCGAACTCCAAGTTCATCGGCGCCGACGAGGTCAAGCACTCCTTCGTCCGCAAGGGCCAGGAGACCCGCGTCACCCAGATCACGTACGACGGCCAGAACTGGGAGGTCATCTCCGGCCTCAAGGACCTGATCGTCATGAACTCCACCAACTCGGAGTTCTGGGGTTACGTGAAGGACAAGTACACGACCCTGCAGGAGGCGTACGACCGCATCCTGGCCACCCAGGTGTCGGGCCGCTGGCGGTTCAACTGGACCGACGACGAGCAGCGGATGCCCAACTGGGAGAAGTCCTACGAGGCCACTCGCAAGCACATGCTCGAGGCCTTCGCGGAGACCTACTCCCTGTCGCTCCAGCAGACCCTGTACCAGATGGGTTCGCGGATCATCAACCACCGTTCGGAGATCGACGAGGTCCGCTTCTCGCTCCCGAACAAGCACCACTTCCTCGTCGACCTGGAGCCCTTCGGCCTCAAGAACGACAACGAGGTCTACTTCGCCGCGGACCGCCCGTACGGTCTGATCGAGGCCACGATCCTGCGGGACGGCGCCGACGCGCACATCCCCGTGGACATGACCAACCTCTGATCCTCCGGTGCGAAACGCGTCCCGGGGCTCCGCAGCGGCCCCGGGACGCGGCCCGACACACGATCACTTCCTGATTCGGCACCCGGACGCAACATACGGGGCGGCAGTACTGTCAGCTGTCAAGGCCCCCGGCTCCGGCACTCAAATTCCCTGGGCCTTGCCGTGCCCGCACCGCCACTGAAAGCACGAGGAAGTCCCATGGCAGCATCGGCAGCCCCTGACAGCGCGGTCGAGCGCATCGTCATCGAGAACTGCGCCATCGCGACCGTCGACGCCGACGACACCGAGTACGCCTCGGGTCACGTCGTCATCGCCGGGAACAAGATCGAGTCCATCGGTGCGGGCAAGGCCCCCGGGAACCTCGACAACGTGGTACGCCGGATCGACGGCACCGGGCACCTCGTGACCCCCGGTCTGGTCAACACGCACCACCACTTCTACCAGTGGATCACGCGTGGCCTGGCCACCGACCACAACCTCTTCAACTGGCTCGTCGCGCTGTACCCGACGTGGGCGCGCATCGACGAGCAGATGACGTACACGGCCGCGCAGGGCTCCCTCGGCGCGATGGCCAAGGGCGGTGTCACCACCGCGATGGACCACCACTACGTCTACCCCAAGGGCTCCGGCGACCTGTCCGGCTCGATCATCCGTGCCGCGTCCGAGATGGGCGTCCGCTTCACCCTCGCCCGCGGCTCGATGGACCGCAGCGAGAAGGACGGCGGCCTGCCGCCGGACCACGCCGTCGAGACCCTCGAGGGTGCGCTCGCCGACACCGAGGCGACCGTGAAGAAGTACCACGACGCCTCCTTCGACGCGATGACCCAGGTCGCCGTCGCCCCCTGCTCGCCCTTCTCGGTCTCCACCGAGCTGCTGAAGCAGGGCGCCGAGCTGGCCCGCCGCCTCGGTGTGCGCATGCACACCCACGGCAGCGAGACCGTCGAGGAAGAGAAGTTCTGCCACGAGCTCTTCGGCATGGGCCCGACGGACTACTTCGAGTCGACCGGCTGGCTCGGCGAGGACGTGTGGATGGCGCACAGCGTCCACATGAACGACTCCGACATCGCCGCCTTCGCCCGTACGAAGACCGGTGTCGCGCACTGCCCGTCCTCCAACGCCCGCCTGGCCGCCGGCATCGCCCGCGTCCCGGACATGCTGGCCGCCGGCGTCCCGGTCGGCCTCGGCGTGGACGGCACCGCCTCCAACGAATCCGGCGAGCTCCACACCGAGCTGCGCAACGCCCTGCTGATCAACCGCCTCAACCCGGTGCACCGCGAGCGCGCGCTCAACGCCCGCCAGGCCCTGCGCCTGGGCACCTACGGCGGCGCCCAGGTACTCGGCCGCGCCGACAGCATCGGCTCGCTGGAGGCCGGCAAGCTCGCCGACCTGGTGCTGTGGAACCTGAACACCTTCCTGCACTCCTCGATCGCCGACCCGGTCACCGCCCTGGTCTTCGGTGCGGCCGCCCCGGTGACCGCGTCGTTCGTCAACGGCAAGCAGATCGTCGAGAACAACCGCCTGCTCTTCGCGGACGAGGACGCCATCGCCGTCTCGACGCGGGAAGAGGCGCAGCGCCTCGCGCGGATCACCGCGCAGGGCTGATCCCACGGAATCCGGCCGGGGGGGACGGCCTCCGGCCGGCCGCCGCGGACCCGAGCGGGGTCCGCGGCAGCCGTTCCCGGGCGGTGCCGGAGGTCTTCCTCCGGCATCCCCGGGGCGGTGACTCGTGCCACCGAGCCCCCGCGGCCCGTACCGGGCCCGCGCCACGGCACCCCCATGCCGTCGTCCGCTCCGCCCCGCCACAACTCCATACAGGTTCGACTCGCACCGCTTTCGCTGGGGTCCCGCCGGTCCGAAGGGCCGTGGGGCCACCTCCATGACACCCACGTCCCTGCCGACGTGTTAACCGACCGGAGGAAGCCGTCGTGGCCGCCATGCCCAGGTTTCGCAAAGATGCAGTCGCAGTACCGCAGGACTCCGGGGCGACGCACCCGGTCGACGAGACCCTGCCGCCCCTGAAGATGTTCACCAGCGGCCTCCAGCACGTGGCCGCCATGTACGCGGGTGTCGTGGCCCCGCCCATGATCCTCGGCCCGGCCGTCGGACTCTCCGCCAAGGAGACCGCGTTCCTGATGGGCGCGTCCCTCTTCACCGCGGGACTCGCCACTCTCCTCCAGACCCTCGGCTTCTGGAAGATCGGCGCCCGGCTCCCCTTCGTGAACGGCGTCTCCTTCGCCGGAGTCACCCCGATGATCGCCATAGGCAAGGGGGAAGGCGCCGACGCGATCCCCGTCATCTTCGGCGCGATCATCGTCGCCGGGGTCCTCGGCTTCTTCGCCGCCCCCTACTTCGGCAAGCTCGTCCGCTTCTTCCCGCCCGTGGTCACCGGCACCGTCATCACCCTGATCGGCGTCTCGCTGCTCCCCGTGGCCTTCAACTGGTCCCAGGGCGGCAACAGCACCGCCGCCGACTACGGCTCGATGAAGAACATCGGCATGGCGGCCGCCACCCTCGTGACCGTGCTGCTGATGCGCAAGTTCCTGCGCGGATTCCTCCAGCAGATCTCCATCCTGCTCGGCCTGGTCGCCGGCACCCTCGCCGCCGTCCCCCTCGGCATGACGAACCTCGGCGCGCTCGGCGACGCGGACCTGGTCGGCTTCCCGACCCCCTTCCACTTCGGCGCCCCGCAGTTCCAGATCGCCGCCATCGTCTCGATGTGCATCGTCATGCTGGTCTGCATGACCGAGTCGACGGCCGACATCCTGGCCCTCGGCAAGATCGTCGGCCGGCCCGCGGACGAGCGGACCATCGAGGGCGGCCTGCGCGCCGACACCCTCGGCAGCGCGCTCAGCCCCCTGTTCAACGGCTTCATGTGCAGCGCCTTCGCGCAGAACATCGGCCTCGTCGCGATGACGAAGGTCCGCAGCCGCTTCGTCGTCGCCGCGGGCGGCGGCATCCTGATCCTGCTCGGCCTGTGCCCGGTCGCCGCGTCCGTCATCGCCCTGGTGCCGCTCCCGGTCCTCGGCGGAGCCGGGATCGTCCTCTTCGGCTCCGTCGCCGCCAGCGGCATCCAGACCCTGGCCGGCGCCGCCATGGAGAAGGGGGAGAACGCCCTGATCGTGGCCGCCTCCGTGGGCATCGGCCTGATCCCGATCGCCGCGCCCGACTTCTACCACGCCTTCCCGGAAGACCTGCTGGTCGTCCTCGACTCGGGCATCAGCACCGGCTGCGTGGTGGCGATCCTGCTCAACCTCGCCTTCAACCACCTGGGGGCCCGCCGCAGCGCCGCCCCCGATCCCGTCCCGGTCCACTGAGGCCCGTACGGCGCCTGAGCCGGGACGCTGCTGCTCCGCCGGCCCGGCTCAGGCGGCGCGGCG
Source organism: Streptomyces sp. NPDC037401 (assembly GCF_055602345.1). NCBI lineage: Bacteria > Bacillati > Actinomycetota > Actinomycetes > Kitasatosporales > Streptomycetaceae > Streptomyces > Streptomyces sp. NPDC037401. Next base: position 15,525 of record NZ_JBVJWO010000025.1, on the reverse strand, counting down.
TAACGGCCCCGGGTCCGCCGACTCCTCGCCCGGCGCCGGGTCCGCCCAGATGTTCGGGGTGACGCACCGGACGCGGCGGCCCTGCCCGTCCAGCTCCTGGCCCTCGGACTTGCGGGTGTGGAGCGCGAGCGCGGTGTCGGTGATGCGCAGGCCCGGCAGCCTGCGGCTCAGCTCCGAGGTGTAGCGCGACAGCTCCTCGACCGTGCGCAGCCGCGCGCTGATCATGAAGTTCCACGGGCCGCTGACCGACATGCAGGTACGGGTCTCCCGCAGCCCGGCCGCCGCCGCGGCGCACTCGGCCACGTCGTACTCGGACACCTCGGCCCAGACCGTCGCCGAGACCGGCCAGCCGGAGAGCCCGGAGGCCAGGGCGCAGCTGTAGCGCAGGCTGTGCCCGGCCTCCAGCCGCGCGAGCCTGCGCCGTACGGTCGACTCGCTCATCGCGAACTCCCGGGCCAGCGAGGCCACACTGCGCCGGGCGTCCCCGGCCAGCGCCAGCACCAGCGACCGGTCCTCCGCGGTCATCGCCGCCGTCGGCGCCGCCGACGGGCCGACCGGGCGCCGCGCCGGGGCGGTCAGCTGCGCCGCCTGCGCCGGGGTCAGCTGGTCGAGCCGCCAGCGGTCCGGGGCGTAGTGCACGGTCGTCACCATCGAGGAGCGCGTGGTGACGACGCCGGGTATCCGCTGCACCCGCAGGGACAGGTACCGGTACAGCGCGTGCAGGTCCGGGACCGCCACGAAGGCCAGCAGGTCCCGGGCGCCGGTGACGTGCTCCACGCCCAGCGTGTGCGGATCGCCCGTCAGCGCCCGGCCGACGGCGGGCGAGGCGCCCGCGGTGCAGCCGATCTCGACCCAGGCCAGGCAGGGCGCCCGGAGGCCGGTGCGCAGGCCGAGGCCCGAGATCCAGGCCTCACCGGTGGCCGTCAGCCGCTCCCAGCGGCGCGCCAGCGTGTCCGGGCGGGCGCCGAGCACCGGCGCGAGCCGCTCCCAGCTGGCCCGGGGAGCGAGCTGGAGTGCGTGGACGAGGGCCCGATCCATGTCGTCCATGGCGGAAATGGCTGAGTTCATGCCTTCCCCTGGTGGTTCTCCCGGTCGTCGGCGGGGGGACCGGTGTGACAGCCGATGATCTCTCGTTGGTGCATTCAACTGGGCACGGGGGTTGTTGCGTGCATCTTTGCGATAGCGGTGGAGGAAGCGTGGGCGAAGCCTGTGGGGGTGTCCGCGCCACGGTACCCGCCGAACTGTCCGGATTCATCGGCCGGGAACAGGAGCTCGCCGCCACGGCCGCCCTGCTCGCCGCCGGACGCCTGGTGACCCTCACCGGGCCCACGGGCATGGGCAAGACCCGGCTGGCCGTCCGGGCCGTACGGGACCGTGCGGCGCAGGACCCGGCCGCCGAGACCGTCTGGGCCGACCTGGCCGCTCTGCCCGAGGAGCGCCGGCCCGGCCTTGAGGGCGAGCTCGTGCGGAGCCTCTCCGGTGCCGACGGTGCCGACGGTGCCGGCGGCGCCGCGGGCGGCCGTCCGGTCCTGCTCGTCCTCGACGGCTGCGAGCAGCTCGGCGAGACCTGCGCCGGGCTGGTGGCCGGGCTGCTGGCCCGGCTGCCGGGGCTGCGCGTCCTCGCCACTTCCCAGTGGGGCCTGGGGGTCGCCGGGGAGGTGTGCCTGCCGGTCCCGCCGCTGGACGTGCCGCCGGCCGAGCGGGACGGCGTCGGCCGCGGACCCGCGGCCGACCCGGCCGAGTACGCCGCGGTACGGCTCTTCGCCGAACGCGCCCGCGGCGCGGATCCGTTCTTCGAGCTGACCCGGCGCAACGCCGCACCGGTGGCCCGGCTCTGCCGCGCCCTCGACGGCATCCCCGGCGCCCTGGAGCTGGCCGCCGGACGCCTGCACCAGTACGCGCCCGAACAGGCGCTGCGGCGGCTGGAGGCCGACCCGCTGCGCTTCCTGACGGGCGGCGGCCGCGGCGCCCGCTTCGACGTCGAGCGCACCCACCGGCTGTGCTCCCCCGCCGAGCGGCTGTTGTGGGAACGCCTGTCGGTGTTCGCCGGGTCCTTCGACCGGGCCGCCGTCGAGGCCGTCTGCGGCTTCGGCGCCCTGCCGCCCGAGCGGGCCGGCGAGCTGCTGCTGCGGCTGGCCCCGGGGCTGCTGCTCGGCGCGGGTCCCGGCCGCTACCGGCTGCCGCTGTCCGTACGGGCGCACGCGGCCCGGCAGTTGCTCGTACGCGGCGAGAACGCCGAGGCGGCCCGCCGCCACCACGACTGGTACCGGCTGACCGCCGAGCGGTCCGCGCAGCTGTGGCGGGCCCGCCGGCAGGGCGAGGCACGGGCGCTGGCCCTGCGGGAACTGCCCGACCTGCGGCTGGCCATGAACCCCATGGGCGGGGCGGGCCCGGGTGCGGCGCTGGAGATCGCGGTCTCGCTGTGGTTCCTGTGGTCGGCCTGCGGGCTGGTCGTCGAGGGCCGGCGGCACCTGGAGCGGGCCCTCGCCGTGCACCCGGCCCCGCGGCCCGCGCGGGCACTGTGGCTGGCGGCCTGGCTGGTCGGCCTGCTGGGCGAGTCGGACGGCGCGGACCCGCTGCTCGTCGAGGGCTGGACCGCGGCCGTCCAGGAGGGCGAGGACACCTGTGTGGCGTACCTCGCGCACGCCCGCGGCACCGTGGCGCTGTGGGAGGCGCGGTTCGAGGACGCCGGGGCGGAGTTCCGCGAGGCGCTGGAGCTGCTGCCCGCGGACCCGGAGTTCGGCCCGGGGCGCGCCCTCCTGAAGGCCGCGTACACCCTGGCCCTGTCCCGTACCGACCCCTCGGCGGTGCCCGTCGAGGACGGCCCGCCCGACGGTCCCGGGGACCTGTGGGCGCGCTGCTGGGTGGGCTACGCCCACGCCGTGGTGCTGCGCCGCGAGGCGCAGGCCGGGGCGGCCCGGGTGGAGCTGCTGCGGGCCCTCGGCGGTCAGCTGGCCCTCGGCGACCTGCTCGGGCAGGCCGCCTCCGCCGAGCTGCTGGCCGCGCTGGAGACCGACCTCGGGCGGTACACCGAGGGTGCGCGGCTGCTGGGGGCCGTGGACGGGATCCGCGCGGTGGTGCTGCGGGACCCGCGGGCGGCGGCCTTCTGGGCCCGCGGCCGCGCCCCCGCAGAATCGGTGCTGCGGGCCCGCCTGTCCGACGCGGAGTACACCCGCGCGTACGCCGAGGGGGCCCGCGGCGGTCTGCGCACGCTGCTGCCGGACTCCGGGACCCCCTGACCGCACGGAAATCGACGGTGACTCAGGCCTGCGGGCGACGGGCGGACCGTCTTCGGCCCGCACCCCTCACGTCCTGGTGAACGTACGGCGGTAGGTGCGGGGCGGCACGCCGCGCCGGCGGACGAACTGCTCGCGCAGGACGGCCGCACTGCCGAACCCGACCCGGCGGGCGACCTCCTCGACGGGCAGATCGGTGGTCTCGAGCAGTTCCTCCGCCCGGCTCAGCCGCAGGCCCAGCACCCACGCGTGCGGGGTCGTGCCCGTCGCGGCGGAGAACCGGCGGGCGAAGGAACGGCGGCTCATCAGGGCGCGACGGGCCAGTTCCGCGACGGGCAGCGGTTCGTCGAGGTGCTCGCGCGCCCAGGCGAGGACGTCCGCGAGCCGCTCGTCCTCGCCGTCCCCGGGGACCGGGGCGGCCAGGTACTGCGCCTGGCCGCCGTCGCGGTGCGGCGGCAGGACGAGGTCGCGGGCGGCGGCGTTCGCGGCGGCCGCGCCGTACTCGCGGCGCAGCAGGTGCAGGCAGAGGTCGAAGCCCGCGGCCGCGCCGGCGCCCGTGAGGATCCGGCCCTCGTCGACGTACAGCGCATCGGGCTCGACGGTGACGGACGGGTGGCGGTCGGCGAGGAGCCCGGCGAACCGCCAGTGGGTGGTGGCCCGGAGCCCGTCGAGCAGCCCGGCCGCGGCGAGCGCGAAGGTACCCACGCAGTGGGCGCCGACCAGCGCGCCGCGTGCGTGCGCGGCCCGGAGCGCGTCGAGCACCGGGGCGGGCGGCGGGATGCGGAAGTCGGCCCAGGGGAGAGCCAGTACGAGGTCGGCGGTGGCCATCCGCTCGAGGCCGTGGGCGACCGACACCGGCACCCCGACGTCGGTGGTGATCGCGCCGGGCCGCTCGGTGCAGAGCGCGAAGTCGAAGCGGGGGAGCCCGGCGGCGCGGGAGTCGAAGACCTCGGCGACGAGTCCTACGGCGAGCATGCCGACGCGCGGCGGGGCGTAGGCGGCGACGGTGAGGAACGGCGGCATGCGGCCAGTGTCGCAGCGTGGCGTCTGGTGCTGGCACGATTCCTGCGATCGCTGGCAGAACGGCCACTCGTGGGTGCCGGGGCGCCGCGAGAAGGTGGGGCCATGACAGAGAAGCCGCTCGGCCGCAGCGCCGCGTACACCGTCCTGACCACCGGCTACACCCTCTCCACCGGCCCGGGGGTCGCCGCCACCGTCTCGTACGTCCGCGACGGCGACCGGCACGTGATCGTCGACCCGGGCATGGTGGCCCACCGCGACCGCATCCTGGGCCCGCTCGCGGATCTGGGCCTGGGGCCGGACGACATCACCGACGTCGTGCTCAGCCACCACCACCCCGACAACACCATGAACGTCGGGCTGTTCCCGAATGCGTGGGTCCACGACCACAAGGCGGAGTACCGCAACGACCAGTGGAACGACCGGGACGCCGAGGGCCACGAGCTCACCGGCTCGCTGCGGCTGATCCGCACGCCCGGCCACAGCCCCGAGGACATCACGCTCCTCGCCGGCACCGCCGACGGCGTGATCGCCTTCGCCGGCGACCTGTGGTGGCGTCCGGACGGCCCGGCGGAGGACCCGGTCGCCCCGGACCGGGACGAGCTGCGCACCTCCCGCCTGCGTGTCGTGGCGGCGGCCGACGTGATCGTGCCCGGCCACGGAGGCGCCTTCCCGGCGGGGGACGGAGTACCGCTGTAAGCGCGTCAGGATCCCTGCGCGGCGCCGGGGTTCCAGTTCATCAGGTTGCTCATCAGCTCCGCCTGCTCGATCGCGTCGTCGAGGGCGTGGTGCGTGTGGCGCCGCCGGGACAGGAGCTCCCGCGGCATGGTGCCCTTGGCCACGGCCCGCAGCGGGAGGCCGGCCCGGGTGGCGTAGAGGGTCTTCATGTCCAGGCAGCCGGAGTGGCCGAAGGGGCTCTCGCCCGTGAAGCGGATCAGGTACCAGTAGAGGAACGTCCAGTCGTACGCCGCGGGGTAGCCGCACATCACGGGCTGGGCCGCGGCCCCGGCGGCCACTTCGCGGACCCAGGCGGCGAACTCCCGCAGCGCCACCGCCGGATCGGCGCCCTCGGCGGTGAGCCGGTCCCGGTCGAGCCCGCTGACGGCGAGGGCCTCCGGCACGTACTCCTCGCTGATGGGCCGCAGTTCGCGGTAGAAGGTGTGCTGTTCGGGGTCGGCCGCGGTGTAGCCGTCGGCGTCCTGCCGCCCGGCGACCGCGGCGCCGAGGCTGATCATCGAATACGGTCCGGGGATGGGCCCGTCGGCCTCGATGTCGACGGAGAAGTAGATGCTGGGACGGACTCTGCGTGCTGCCATGCCGGAGAGCATGGCAGCACGCAGAGCCGCGATCACCTGGTTTTCCCGCTGGTCACGGCGCCGGGGTGAGGTACATCCCGCTGTGGTCGGCACCCGCGGTGTTGCGGCAGGAGTGGCTGCCGGAGGTCTGGGCGGCCACCAGCGTCAGGCAGCGCCCCAGTGCGAGCTGGCCGTAGTGGTTCGGGTGCATGGACTCCTGGACGAGCCCTTGGGTGGAGTTGTTGTCGATCCACCGGGCCCACTCGCTGGTCTGCCCGGACGGCGGCTGCGTGGCGGTCGCCTGACGGCTCGCCCTGGCGCAGACCTCGCGGCCCTGCATCATGTCCCGCAGGTCGAGGAACTGCGTGCCCTTCGCCGCCGCGACCGCCTTCAGGCGGTTCGCGATCTGCGGTACGAGCGAGTCCCGGGCCCAGTCGGAGTCCTTGTTCCAGAACGGGCAGCCGCCGGTGTTGTAGCGGCTCCAGTCGCTCTGGGTGTAGCGGTTCTCGGTGCCCCGGGGGATCGGCGAGGGGTAGGACTGCAGCACGATCCGGTAGTCGGCGGCCGCGTAGCCGGCGTTGGCCATCACCGTGCGGATCTCGTCGACGGCCTTCCCGACCTTGGTCATCACGCCGTTGATCTTCTGGTCGACGTCCCACTGCTGGTCGTCGTGGCAGTAGGAGTTCCAGAGCACGAAGTCGAGCGCGCAGTTCTTGATGATGTCGGCGAAGCCGAGGTCGTTGCCGCCCACCGACAGCGTGATCATCTTGACGTCGTGCGAGGCGGCGACGGCTGCCAGCCGGTCGGCCTGGGGGGCCTCGCCCTTGTAGGAGACCCCGCCGGCGGAGGAGCGGAAGACGTTGTCCGTGACGGCCCCGGAACAGGCGAGGTTGACCGCGACGTCGGCGATCCCGGTCGCGCTGTTGACCTCGGAGCCGTCGGAGCGGTGGCAGCCGCTCGCCGCCGTCGTCCCGTAGACGCGGCTCGGGTCGTAGGTGCTGCCGGAGACCCAGGCGCGGTCGGTGCCGTTGCGGCTGCCGCTGTTGGTGAGGCTGTTGCCCTTCCAGCGGCCGCCCTCGCCGGAGATGTAGCTGTCGCCCATGGCGACGACGGCCGTGGGGCCCGTGCCCGGGCCGGCGACGGCCGGGCCGGCGCCGGTGCCGAGCAGCGCGGCCGCGAGGGGGAGCGCGAGCGCGGTCGCGGTCAGCGCGCGGACGGGGCGGACGGTGCTGGCGGTGCGGGAGGTGCGGAATCCGGTCACTGCGGAACTCCTGCGGTCGGCCGCGCACGCGTCGTCAACGCGGGCGCATGGCTGGGAAGTGGGGGGTACCGCCGGCCGGTGGCAACGGAAAGGTGACACGCTGCCGTTTGTTACCGCTAGGTAGCCGCAGGTTACTTTTGGGTAACGACCGACCGGTCGTTCGGCTCCCCGTGCCGTACCGATCGCATGCGCAGACGGCTCCGCCCCCGGCAGCGGTGCGCTGCCGGGGGCGGAGCCGTCGTACGGGGTGGTGGGGTGGTGGGGTGGTGCTAGCCGACCAGCTGGTCGTACGCGGGCAGGGTGAGGAAGTCCGCGTAGTCGGCGTCCAGGGACACCTGGAGCAGGAGGTCGTGGGCCTGCTGCCACTTCCCGGCTGCGAAGGCCTCGTCGCCGATCTCGGCGCGGATCGCGGCGAGTTCCCCGGCGGCGACCTCGCGGGCGAGGTCGGCGGTGGCGAGCTGTCCGTTCTCGAAGACGACACCGGCGTTGATCCACTGCCAGATCTGCGAGCGCGAGATCTCCGCGGTGGCCGCGTCCTCCATCAGGTTGAAGATGGCCACGGCGCCCAGACCGCGCAGCCACGCCTCGATGTAGCGGATGCCGACCTGGACGGCGTTGCGCAGGCCCTCGTAGGTGGGCCGGGCGTCCAGCGAGTCGATGGCGATCAGGTCGCCGGGCGCGACGGACACGTCCTCGCGCAGGCGGTCCTTCTGGTTCGGCTTGTCGCCGAGCACGGCGTCGAAGGACGCCATGGCGATCGGGACCAGGTCCGGGTGGGCGACCCAGGAGCCGTCGAAGCCGTCGCCCGCCTCGCGGTCCTTGTCGGCCTTGACCTTCTCGAAGGCGATCTTGTTGACCTCGGCGTCCTTGCGGGACGGGATGAAGGCCGCCATGCCGCCGATCGCGTGGGCGCCGCGCTTGTGGCAGGTGCGCACCAGGAGTTCGGTGTACGCCCGCATGAACGGGGCCGTCATCGTGACCGCGTTGCGGTCCGGCAGGACGAACTTCTCGCCGCCGTCGCGGAAGTTCTTGACGATCGAGAAGAGGTAGTCCCAGCGGCCGGCGTTGAGGCCCGCGGCGTGGTCCTTGAGCTCGAAGAGGATCTCTTCCATCTCGTACGCGGCGGTGATCGTCTCGATCAGGACGGTCGCGCGGACGGTGCCCTGCGGGATGCCGACGTAGTCCTGGGCGAAGACGAAGATCTCGTTCCACAGGCGGGCTTCGAGGTGCGACTCGGTCTTCGGCAGGTAGAAGTACGGGCCCTTGCCGAGGTCGATGAGGCGCTGCGCGTTGTGGAAGAAGTACAGCCCGAAGTCGACGAGCGCGCCGGGGACCGGGCGGCCGTCGAGCTGCAGGTGGCGCTCCTCCAGGTGCCAGCCGCGGGGGCGCATCACGACGGTCGCGAGCTCCCCGGCGGGCTTGAGGGCGTACGCCTTGCCCGAGCGCGGGTCGGTGAAGTCGATGCGGCGCTCGTAGGCGTCGATGAGATTGAGCTGGCCGAGGACCACGTTCTCCCAGGTGGGAGCCGAGGCGTCCTCGAAGTCGGCGAGCCAGACCCGCGCGCCCGAGTTGAGGGCGTTGATGGTCATCTTGCGGTCCGTGGGACCGGTGATCTCCACGCGGCGGTCGTTGAGCGCGGCCGGGGCCGGCGCGACCTTCCAGTCTCCCTCGCGGACCTGTGCGGTGTCCGGGAGGAAGTCGAGGTGGGAGGTGCGGGCGATCTCGGCTCGCCGCTCGGCGCGACGGGCGAGGAGCTCGTCGCGGCGGGGGGTGAACCGCCGGTGCAGCTCGGCCACGAAGGCCAGCGCCGCTTCTGTGAGGACCTCGTCCTGCCGCGGCAGGGGCTCGGCATCGACGATGGCCAGCGGGGACGGCGCTGGTGCTGACATATCTGTCACTCCTTCAGCGGCGGTGCCTGGCGGCCGCGGGAATGCTCGTGCGCGGCACGGAGTGCCGCCGGTTGGTGAGAGTTCCGGGATACGGTCGCGGGCGCCGTCTGGGGTTCAGGGCGCTTCTGACCAGTGGATAGTAATTTCCACGTGGTGGAAGTTCAATGGTTTGTTGATGTCGAGATTCTCTTGGTCGACAGATTCGGCCGTCCGGATGGCGCTCAGTGCCACTGCGGTCACACCCTGCTCAGTGCAGCCGGGTCAGATCGGGCGGGGTGTCGATGTCGTAGGCCTCGGCGATGTCTGCGCATTCCACCAGGATGAGGTCCGCCGCGTGATTCGTCAGATGGACACGGGCACCGCGGTCGCCCGTCGCGGTCGCGGTGATGTCGGCCCACCGGTCGGCCCCGAAGAGCACGGGGTGGCCGCGCTCCCCGCCGTACGACGCCGCCGCCAGGGTGGCGGGGGAGCGGTACGCCGCCCGGACCCGGGCGACGGCCTCCGGCCCGATGCCGGGCTGGTCGACGAGGGAGACCAGCGCGGCCGCGGCGCCCGTACCCGCGAGCGAGGCGAGCCCGGCGCGCAGCGAGGACCCCATGCCCTCCGCCCAGTCCGGATTGTCGACGAGCACGCACCCCGCCAGGTCGGCGCGGGCCCGCACCTCGGCCGCCGAGGCGCCGAGCACCACGTGTACGGGCTCGCAGCCGGCCTCGCGCAGCACGCGCACGGCGTTCTCGACGAGGGGCCGGCCGCGGAAGTCCAGCAGTGCCTTGGGCCTGCCGCCGAGGCGGCGCCCGCCGCCGGCGGCGAGCAGGAGTCCCGCGATGCGGGGCGGTGTGCGATCGGTCTGTGCCATGCCTCCTGGATACCACCGCGGCGTGGTTGACTGACCGGCGTGCGCGAGCGCGTGGGGCAGAACGCAGGGGACGCGGGCAACGGCGACCGGGCCCGGAAGGTGGCCGCGCTGAACGCCGCGGTCTCCCGGCTCCGCCGCGAACTGGCCGGATACCGGGGGGAGTTCCCCGAGCGCGGGATCGCCGAGGACGAGCTGGCCGTACTGCACGCGATGGCCGCCGGCGGGGCGCCCGAGGCGGCCCGGCTGCTGCGCTCGCTGCTCGCGGTGGCGGGCGCGGTGGGCTCCGTCAGTGCCCTCGCCCCCGCCCTCGCCGCCCTGCAGACCGCCGTCCACGCCTTCACCCGCCCCCCTTCGCCCTGAGCACCCGTCCCCTCGTCCCGGAACCGCGCTACGGATGCGCCGGACTCCTGCCGGAGGAGGGGCGGCGCCGGGGCGAGGTCAGGGCGCGCCGGGTGCGCAGCGCGGCCCTGCGCAGGGCCTGCGCGAGGCCCAGCGGGGCGGCGATCCGGGACTCCCGGGCCACCAGCAGTGCCCGCTCGTCACGGTCGCCCAGCGTCTCGCCGCGCGTCTGCGCCTGCGTCTGCGTCCACATCATCGTTCTCCCTTGCCAATAGGGGGCCAATACCGCGAGTGTGGGTCCTGATTGGCCTGGCAGGCAGAGCCAATCGGGGGAGGTTGGCATGGCAAGCGGGCGAGTGGTCCATACGGCGGACAGGATGATCGGGAGCCGGCAGCTGGCCGTGCTGCTGCCGCCGGAGGTGACGGCGCGCCCCGGCTACCGCGCCCTCGCCGAGGCCGTCCGCGGCCTCATCCTCGACGGCCGGGTCCCCCTCCACGTCCGGCTGCCTGCCGAACGCGAACTGGCCGAGGCCGTCGGCGCCAGCCGGGCCACCGTCACCGCCGCCTACGACCTGCTGCGCGAGAGCGGATACGTCCGCAGCCGCCGCGGCTCCGGCACCTTCACCGAACTCCCCGAAGGCCACAAGCCCGTCGGCGTCCACAGCCTCGTCACCGACGACGACGCCGGGATCGACCTCGCCATCGCCGCGATGGGCGCCCCCGAGGGCGTGCTCGAAGAGGCCATCGCCGGCGCCGCGCCCCGGCTCGCCGAGCTCGCCCGCACCCCCGGCTACCGCCCCTACGGCCTGCCCGACCTGCGCGCCGCCGTCGCCGACCGCTTCACCCGCCGCGGCCTGCCCACCCGCCCCGAACAGATCCTGGTGACCGCCGGCGCCCAGCAGGCCCTGGTCCTCGCGCTCGGCCTGCTGTGCCGGGCCGGCGACCGGGTCGTCACCGAGAACCCGACCTACGCCAACGCCCTGGACGCCGTCCGCCACGCCCGCCTGCGCACCGCGCCCGTCCCGGTCTCCGACCACGGCTGGGACATGGGGATCGCGGAGTCCACCCTCCGCCAGACCGTGCCGCGCGCCGCGTACGTCGTACCCGACTTCCACAACCCGACGGGTGCGCTGATGCCCGACGAGGACCGGCTCCGGCTGATCGCCGCGGCCCGCCGCACCGGCACCTGGCTGATCGTCGACGAGACGATCGCCGACATCGCCCTCGACGTGCCCGCGCCCGTCCCGCTCGCCTCACTGGCCGCGCGCGGCGGCGCCGACCACGTGATCACGATCGGCTCGCTCAGCAAGACCCACTGGGGCGGCCTGCGCGTCGGCTGGATCCGCGCGAGCGCCGGAATGGTCAACGAGCTGACGGCCGTCCGCGTCGCCGCCGACATGACCGGCTCCGTCCTCGACCAGCTCGTCGCCCTGTCGCTGCTCGACGGCCTCGACCGGAGCCTGCCGCCCCGCCTCGAACGGCTGCGCGGGCAGCGCGCCGCCCTGGTCGCGGCCCTGCAGCGGCACACCCCCGAGTGGCGCTGGCAGCTGCCCCCCGGCGGGCTGTCCCTCTGGGTGGACCTGGGAGAGCCGGTCAGCACGGCGCTCGCCGAGCGCGCCGAGGCCGCCGGCGTCCACATCGGCCGCGGCGCCCGCTTCGGCGCCGACCCCGGCACCTTCGAGCACCGGCTGCGGATCCCGTACACGCTGCCCGCCGACCGCCTGGAGGAGGGCGTACGCCGCCTCGCCGCTGCCTTCCACGAAGGCGTCCCCCTGCCGCCCGCGGTCGAGCGCCCCCACTGGGTCGCCTGACGGAGGGCCCGGACTACGGCGTGCGGATCAGGCGCCGGGCGCCCGCCTGGGCCACGGCCGCGGTGCGGGAGTCCACGCCGAGCTTGGCGTAGATGTGCACCAGGTGGGACTTCACCGTGGCCTGGCTCAGGAAGAGCTTCTTGCTGATCTGCTGGTTCGACAGCCCGTCCGCGACGAGCTGGAGCACCTCCAGCTCCCGCTTCGTCAGGGATTCCGCCGGGGTGCGCATGCGGTCCATCAGGCGCAGCGCCACCGCCGGGGCCAGGGCCGACTGGCCCGCCGCCGCCGTGCGGACCGCCGCCGCCAGCTCCTCCGGCGGGGCGTCCTTGAGCAGGTAGCCGGAGGCCCCCGCCTCCACCGCCGCCAGGATGTCGGCGTCCGTGTCGTACGTCGTCAGCACCAGCACCCGCGGCGCCCCGGGCCGGGCGGTGATGGCCGCCGTGGCATCGGAACCGTGCATGCCGGCGCCGAACTGCAGGTCCATCAGGACCACGTCCACCTCCCCGGCGGCGGCGAGCTCCACGGCCCGTTCCGCGGTGGCCGCCTCCGCGACCACCGCGAAGTCCGGCTCGGTGTCCAGCACCGCGCGCAGGCCCGCCCGTACCACCGGGTGGTCGTCGGCCAGCAGCAGGCGGATGGTCATGCGTGCTCCACGGGTAGCGGCAGGGTCACGGCCAGGGCGGTCCCCTGGCCGGGTGCGGACTCCACGGTGAACGTCCCGCCGAGCGACTCGGCGCGCGAGCGCATCGCGGGCAGGCCGAAGCCGCCCTCCCCGGACGGCGCGGACAGCGGGTCGAAGCCCCCGCCGTCGTCGACGACGTCCAGGGTGACCGAGGAGTCCATGAAGGTCAGGGTGATCTCCGCGCGCCCCGCCCGCGCGTGCCGCACCACATTGGCCAGCGCCGACTGGGCGATCCGCAGCAGGGCCACCTCGTACGGCGTGGGCAGCTCGGCCGGGGTCCCGCTGAGCGAGAACCGCACCCGCGGCCCGGGCGCGGCCGCGCACAGCCGCTCCAGGGCCGCGGCCAGCGACCCGTGCTCCAGGTCCGGCGGGGTCAGCGCGCGGACGAACCGCCGCGCCTCGGCCAGATTGTCCTGGGCCGCCTCCCGGGCCTGCCCGATGTGCTCGGCGGCGGGCGACCCGGCGGGCAGCGAGCGCTCCGCGGCCCGCAGCAGCAGCTGGATCGAGGACAGCCCCTGCGCCAGCGTGTCGTGGATCTCGCGGGCCAGCCGCTCGCGCTCCGCCATCACCCCGGCGCTGCGCTCGGCCGCGGCCAGCTCCGCCCGGGTGGTGATCAGCTCCTCGATCAGCTCCCGGCGGCGTTCGCTCTCGCGGTACAGCGCCTGGTAGCCGAGGACGGTCGCCACCGCGACCGCCCCGCCCAGCAGCGGCCCCAGGAAGGCCCCGGGGGTCACGGGCGTGCTGTGCGCCAGGAAGCCGCCGATCGCCGCGCACGCGGTGGCCGCGACCGCCGCGACGCCCCAGCGCAGCGGCAGCAGGTGCAGCTGGAGGAAGTACAGCGGGAAGGCGATCCACAGGCCGTCCGGCGAGACCACCAGCAGCGCCGCCCAGGCCGCGCCCAGCCCCGCCAGCCACAGCGCCCCGGCCCGCGGCGACCGGTGCACCGCAGGAGTGCGCACCCCCGCGGCGTACACGGCGGCCATCAGTGCGGCGGCCGCCACCACCAGCCCGGCCCTCGGCGCGGAGTCCGCGACGGCCCGCGCGGCGGCGAGCGCGAGCAGGCCCAGCAGCAGGGCGTGCAGGCACAGCCGCAGGACGCGGGAGACGGGGGTCAGGGGGCGGTTCACCATGGCCCGACCAGCGTACGGGCGGGCCCGCTGACCCCGGTCAACCGAAAGATTGATGTCCGGACGGTCCCTTCGATACCAGGATCCCTACCGTGGCGCGATGCCGTGTGCCCGCGCGGAAGGCCAGGGTGGGGACATGTTCGTCGCATGGAGAGATCTGCGGTTCGCCAAGGGCCGCTTCGCCCTGATGGGCGCGGTCGTCGTACTGATCACGCTGCTCGTGGCCCTGCTGTCGGGGCTGACCTCCGGCCTCGCCCGGGAGAACACCTCGGCGATCACCGGACTGCCCGCCGGCCACCTGGCCTTCGCCGCCCCCTCCGGGGACCAGGAGGTGTCCTTCACCAACTCCTCGGTGCCCGAGAGTGCCTGGCGGATCTGGGCCGGGCAGCCGGGGGTGGCCTCGGCGCACCCGGTCGGCATCCGCACCCTCAACGCCGCCGCGGGCGGGCGCACGGCCGCCGTCTCGGCCTTCGGCGTGGAGCCGGACGCGGGCATCGCCCCGCGCGTCCCGGGCGCACCGCTCTCCCAGGGCCGGGTGATCCTCTCCGCCAAGGCCGCCGCCGAGCTGGGCGTCGGGGCCGGGGACCAGGTCCGCATCGGCGCGGTCGAGGAAACCGTCGCCGCGGTCGCGGGCACCGCGTCGTACAGCCACACGCCCGTGGTCTGGGTGGCGCTCGACGACTGGCAGCGCATCGGCTCCTCCGGCACCTCGCCGGAGGAGCAGGCCACCGTCATCGCGCTCACGGCCGCCGGTTCCGCCGACCTGGCAGCGGGCGACCGGGCCGCCGGCACCCGGACCCTGCCGCGGGAGGAGGCGCTGAGCGCCATCGGCTCGTACGCCGCGGAGAACGGCTCGCTCCAGCTGATGCGCGGATTCCTCTTCGTCATCTCCGCGCTGGTGATAGGGGCCTTCTTCACCGTGTGGACCATCCAGCGCAGCGGGGACGTCGCCGTCCTCAAGGCGCTGGGCGCCTCCACCCCGTACCTCCTCAAGGACGCACTCGGACAGGCCGTCGTCATGCTCCTCGCCGGCACCGGCCTGGGGACCGGGCTGGCCGCCGGGCTGGGCGTGGTGATCAGCGGCGGCGACGTGCCCTTCGTGCTCGACGCGCCGACCGTCCTGCTCCCGGCCCTCGTCATGATCGGTCTCGGCGTGCTCGGCGCCGCACTCTCCATCCGGCGGATCACCGCCGTCGACCCCCTGACCGCACTCGGGAGCGCACGATGACACTGCTCGTCCACGACGTCACGCTCACCTACCCCGACGGCGACGGCCGCCTCACCGCCCTGGACGCGGTCGGCCTGGACGTGCCCGCGGGCACCCTGACCGCGGTCGTCGGGCCGTCCGGGTCCGGCAAGTCCAGCCTGCTCGCCGTCGCGGCGACGCTGGTCACCCCGGACTCCGGCCGGGTGGTGGTGGCCGGGCGGGACACCGCGCTGCTGAGCGCGGCGCAGAAGTCCGCCCTGCGCCGCGAGCACATCGGCATCGTCTTCCAGCAGCCGAACCTGCTGCCGTCGCTCAGCTGCGCCGAACAGCTCCAGGTGATGGCGCACCTGGCCGGCCGGCCGTCGCGGCAACTGCGCCGCAGGGCCCTGGAGCTGCTCGAGGCGGTCGGGCTGGCCGACAAGGCGGACCGCCGACCGCACCAGCTCTCCGGCGGCCAGCGCCAGCGCGTCAACATCGCGCGCGCCCTCATGAACGATCCGTCCGTGCTCCTCGTCGACGAGCCGACCAGCGCCCTCGACCACGAGCGGGGCGCCGCGATACTCGACCTGCTGGTCGGGCTGACCCGGGAGCGGTCGACGGCCACCGTGCTCGTCACGCACGACCGCGCCCACCTGGAGCGGATGGACCGCATGGTGACGATGGCCGACGGCCGCCTCACCGAGGCCGCGCTGGCCTGAGCCCGCCGGCGCGGGGGGGGGGGGGGGGGGGGGGGGGGGGGGGGGGGGGGGGGGGGGGGGGGGGGGGGGGGGGGGGGGGGGGGGGGGGGGGGGGGGGGGGGGGG
>NZ_JBVJWO010000024.1:75765-117942 GCF_055602345.1 Streptomyces sp. NPDC037401 | reverse complement strand
ATGCGGGCAGACCACGGAGAACCGTCCAAACCCCGACCCACCGGAAACACGCCCCCATCACCCCGCCCACCACTCACGTCCCCGACCTGCCGGAAGAGGCCACTGACACCGGCCAGGCATCACGCTGACCGCAGCAGGACTCGGCTCAGCCGAGGGGGCGGGTGGGCAAACGCCGGACGGGGAAGTCCCGCTTGGGGGCGGAGGGCCGAGCCGGCAGAGCGCCGGGCCCCTCCCGCCGTCACCCCGACAGCAGCACACCTCGGCTCAGCCGAGCGCCGGTGACCGGACCCGCTCGGGGGAGAAGGGCGGGTCCGGTAGGGCAGCCGCCAGTGCGGCCCGCTCACCGGCAGAGCGTTGGCCCGCAGTAGCCCCCGCCCCGCCCCCACCCCCGCCTGGGCGTCCGGCGGGCGGGTTCAGGGCGGGTTGTGGGTGGGCCGGGGGTGAGGCGTAGGCGCAGGGGTGGGGCGCTGCTACCAAGAAAAGCGAAGGAGAAAGCGAAGGCGAGCGGGAACGCGGACTTGAGAGTGCGGGGGTGGCGATGGAAGCGTCAGTGATCGTGGTGCTGGCACTGTTCTACTTCGTTCCGACGGTGGTTGCCGTCGCGCGAGGGGTGTCGAACAGCGGGTCGGTCTTCGTGATCAACCTGTTCCTCGGGTGGTCCGTGATCGGCTGGGTGGCGGCCCTGGCCATGGCGGCCCGCTCCGTGGAGCGGTAGGAACGGAAGGGCGGGGGAGCGAGCCGTCGGCAATCAGGCCGCCTCCGCCCCCAAGAACTCCAGCAGCAGCTTCGTGATCTCCTCCGGCCGTTCCAGGGACGGCAGATGGCCCGCCCACGGCAGTTCCACGTGGCGGGCGTGGGGGAGCAGGGAGGGGAGGGAAGCGGCGATCTCGCGGAAGTCGGCGAGGTCGTGCGCGCCGCCGACGGCGAGGGTGCGGGCCGCGATGGTGGTGAGGTCGACATCCTGCCCGGGGAGTTCGTAGTTCTCCTCGTCGGAGCCGTCGGAGCCGTCGGAGCCGTCGGAGCCGTCGGAGCCGTCGGAGCCGTCGGAGCCGTCGGAGCCGTCGGAGCCGTCGCCCTCACCGACTCCCTCGCCGCCGCCCCCGCCCACCCCCCACGACACGAAATTGCCGCGCTGCATCTCCGCCACGAGGGCGCGGGTGGCCGCGGTGGCCTCCGGGCCCAGCCAGGTGCGGACGTTCAGGTCGACCGCGCCCTCGAGGTCGCCCGCCTCCAGCAGGGCCTCCTCGGCCTCGTCGAACGCATCGAGCTCCGGGCCCTGCTCGTGGCCCGGCCGGCCCGCGCAGAGCAGTGCGAGGGCGGTGACCCGCTCCGGGTGGAGGGCCGCGATGCGCAGGGCGATCCGGCCGCCGTAGGAGGCGCCGACCAGGGTGGCCCGGCCGATGCCCAGGTCGTCGAGGAGGGCGACGACGTCGGTCTCGTCGGAGTACGGGGCCGTCGCCGCCGGGGACTCGCCGCAGGTGCGGAAGTCCGCGCGCACCACCCGGAAGCCGGCTTCGGCCAGGGGCTTCCACTGGGGGTCCCACATGCGGCGGTCGCAGACGGAGGAGTGCAGCAGGATCACGGCCGGCGCGTCGGCCGGACCGTCCACATCATGAGAAATGATCACCACGGCATCGTCGCAGCCGAACACCCGCCCGACCATCGAATTGTCAGTGGGGCCCTCTACCGTCGTGGTCATGGGAATGGTGACGTTCGTCGACGAGACGACTGCGGGGAGCCGCGCCGACGGCTGGGGGATCGAGATCGCCGAGGAGCGGCTCGCGTTGCGCGAGCTGATCCGGCGCCGCGTCTTCCAGGAGGTCGCCGAGCAGCGCGCGGCCACCCTGGTCGCCGCGCCGCACCACACACCCACCGCCCACGAGACCTGCAAGGCCCACGAGACCTGCAAGGCCCACGCTGCCCGCAAGTCTCCCGTGGACCCGGAAGTGCAGACGGAGATCGCGCTGAAGGCCTTCGCGCGCAACGGCTTCCTCGTGCTGGTGGGGGACCGGCAGATCACCGAGCTGGACGAGGAGGTCGAGCTTCCGCTCGGCACCGAGGTCACCTTCCTCAAGCTCGTGGCACTGGTGGGGGGCTGAGATGGGACACGAGGGCGAGTACGCCGCAGCCGTGGTGCTGGCCGCGCGCGGGGACGACGTACGAGAGCTGGCCGAAGCGCTCCTCCTCGCGGCGCGCCACTACGACAACTACTGGTACGGCGAGCGCGGGATGGCGCTCGCCGCGGTGCGCGAGCTGCCGGCCGCCCGGCGCGAGCAGCTCGCGCACGCGCTCGCCGACCGGTTCGGGGAGCAGCACGAGGACTCCCCGGTGCGGCGGAGCATCCTGGTGCTGCTCGGCACGCTGCTGCACGACCTGCCCGTCGACGTGCTCGTGGCCGAGCGGCGGGCGGCGCTGGAGATGCTGGGGCGCCAGTCGTCCTTCTGGTACGGGCGGGGCTGGGAAGCGGTCGCCCGCGCCGAGCTCGCCGCCGGGCGGCAGCTGCCGCCCGCTGCGATCGCGACCCTGCGCCGCAGTTCGGACGGGTACGGCCGCAAGGACATCGCCGAGGTCGCCGCGCAGCTCACCGAGCCGGTGCTCAACGTCGGCGAGGAGTGGGCCGAGCGGGCCATGGCCGACGAGCGGTGGCACGGTCTGCTGCGGTACGTGCTGACGGCGACGGCCGCCAAGCCCTCCGCCCGCTGGGACAAGGGCGCCCTGGCCCTGATCGGCGAGCTCGGCGCGGAGGAGGTCCGGGAGGCCGTGCTGTCGTGGCTGGCCCTGGTGGGCCGGCCCCGGACGTTCCTGCTGGAGCCCGGTGCGTACGAGCCCGACGTGAACGCCGCGTTCGATCCGTTCAACGCCAACGCGCTGCGCGGTCTGGTCTGGCTGGCGAGTCTGCTGCCGGCGTGCCCGGACACGGCCCGGACGCTCGGGGCGGTCGTGGAGAGCGCCCTGCGCAAGGTCGCGGGGCTGGGCCCGCGCAATCCGAAGGTGGCGAATGCCGGGGTCAACGCCCTGGCCCGGATGGAGGGCGAGGCGGCGCTCGCGGAGCTGGCCCGGCTCGGCACCCGGGTGACGTACAAGGGCACCCTCAAGCTCCTCGACGGCGCGCTGGAGGACCGGGCCGCGGTGCTCGGGCTGAGCCGGGACGAGATCGAGGAGCTGGCCGTTCCGGCGTACGGGCTCACGGACGTCGGCGTGGCCGAGCGGCGGTTCGGCGAGGTAAGGGTCCGGCTGGAGGTCCGCGGCACCCGTGTCGACACGGCGTGGACGAATGCCTCCGGCAAGGCGGTGAAGAGCGTGCCCGCCGCGGTCCGGCGCGAGCACGGCGAGGAGCTCAAGGAGCTCAAGACCGCAGTGAAGGACATCGAGAAGACGCTGTCGGCGCAGGCAGAGCGGCTGGACCGGCAGTTCCTGGCCCGCCGCACCTGGCGGTACGCCGTGTGGCGCGAGCGGTACCTCGACCACCCGCTGGTCGGCACGCTGGCCCGTCGGCTGATCTGGACGGTCGGCGGGCTGCCGGTGCTGTTCGACGGCACGGACCTCCGCAGCGTCGACGGCGACCCGGTGTGCGCCACCTCCTCGGCCGAGGTCACGCTCTGGCACCCCGTTGGGCGGGAGGCGGCCGAGGTCTCGGCCTGGCGCGAGCGCCTCGAAGCGCTGCGCGTGACCCAGCCGTTCAAGCAGGCCCACCGCGAGGTGTACGTGCTGACGGACGCGGAGCGGGCGACCGGCACGTACTCCAACCGCTTCGCCGCGCACGTCCTGCGCCAGCACCAGTTCCACTCGCTCGCCGCGGTCCGCGGCTGGCGCAACAAGCTGCGGCTGTGCGTGGACGATTCGGCGCCGCCGGCGGTCCGGGAGCTGCCGCAGTGGGGGCTGCGGGCCGAGTACTGGATCGAGGGCGAGGGCGAGGACTACGGCACCGACACCACGGATTCCGGCAGCTACCTGCGCCTGCGGACCGACCAGGTGCGCTTCTACCCGATCGACGCGCCGCAGAACGAGGCGAGCACGTACGGCGGCGCGTACACGATGTGGCTGCGCGACGGACAGGACCCGGTGGAGCCGCTGCCGCTCGGCGGGATCCCCGAGCTGGTGCTCAGCGAAGTGCTGCGGGACGTGGACCTGTTCGTCGGCGTCGCCAGTGTGGGCAACGACCCCACCTGGTCGGACGGCGGGCCCGGCGGCCGCTTCCGCGAGTACTGGACGTCGTACGGCTTCGGGGAGCTGAACCAGAGCGCGCAGACCCGCAGGGCGCTGCTGGAGCGGCTGGTGCCGCGGCTCGCGATCGCGGACCGGTGCACGCTCGACGGCCGGTTCCTGCACGTGAAGGGCGAGCTCCACACGTACAAGATCCATTTGGGCTCGGGCAACATCCTGCGGACGCCGAACGACCAGTACGTGTGCATCGTGCCCGGCGGCAGTGCCGCTGCCGCCGCGGCGCCGGACAGCGGATACCTGCCCTTCGAGGGGGACCGCACCCTGGCCGTCATCCTCAGCAAGGCACTGCTGCTGGCGGCCGATACGGAGATCACCGACCCGACCATCACCTCCCAGCTGCGGTGAGGTGACGGTGAGGTGACACATGCCGAAGGCCCGCACCCCCAGGGGGCGCGGGCCTTCGGTGAACCTGCCGACCGGAAGGTCGGACCAGAAGGTCAGAAGCGGCGCGTGATCAGCGCGCGCTTGACTTCCTGGATCGCCTTCGTGACCTCGATGCCACGCGGGCACGCGTCGGTGCAGTTGAACGTCGTGCGGCAGCGCCACACGCCGTCCTTGTCGTTCAGGATCTCCAGGCGCTGCTCGCCGGCCTCGTCACGCGAGTCGAAGATGAAGCGGTGCGCGTTGACGATCGCCGCCGGGCCGAAGTACTGGCCGTCGTTCCAGAACACCGGGCACGAGGACGTGCACGCGGCGCACAGGATGCACTTGGTGGTGTCGTCGAAGCGCTCGCGGTCCTCGGCGGACTGCAGGCGCTCGCGCGTCGGCTCGTTGCCCTTGGTGACCAGGAACGGCATGACGTCGCGGTACGCCTGGAAGAAGGGCTCCATGTCGACCACGAGGTCCTTCATCACCGTCAGGCCCTTGATGGCCTCGACCGTGATCGGCTTCTCCGGGTTGATGTCCTTGATCAGCGTCTTGCAGGCGAGCCTGTTCTTGCCGTTGATCCGCATCGCGTCGGAGCCGCAGATGCCGTGCGCGCACGAGCGGCGGAAGGTCAGCGTGCCGTCGAGGTCCCACTTGATCTTGTGGAGACCGTCGAGCACGCGCTCCTTCGGGTCGATCTCGATCTGGAAGTCCTGCCACTGGGCGTCTTCCGACACCTCGGGGTTGTAGCGGCGGATCCGGAACGTGACCGTGATGTACGGGGAGGCCGCGGCCGCCTCTTCCATCTTGTCCAGAGTCGGGGTAGCCATCAGTACTTACGCTCCATCGGCTGGTAGCGGGTGGTGACGACCGGCTTGTAGTCGAGGCGGACCGAGTCCGTGCCGTCGTCGCCGACCTCGCGGTACGCCATGGTGTGGCGCATGAAGTTGACGTCGTCGCGGTTCGGGTAGTCCTCGCGGTAGTGACCGCCGCGGGACTCCTTGCGGGCCAGCGCCGACACGGCCATGACCTCGGCCAGGTCGAGCAGGTTGCCCAGCTCGATGGCCTCCAGCAGGTCCGTGTTGAACCGCTTGCCCTTGTCCTGGATCGCCACGTTCTTGTACCGCGCGCGCAGCTCCGCGATCTTCTCGACCGCGGTCTTGATCGTCTGCTCGGTGCGGAACACCATCACGTTGGCGTCCATGGTCTCCTGCAGCTCCAGGCGCAGGTCGGCGACCCGCTCGTTGCCGGTGGAGTTGCGCAGCCGCTCGACCTGCTCGACCACGAGGGACGCCGGGTCCTCCGGCAGCTCGACGTAGTCGTTCTCGGCGGCGTACCGCGCGGCCGCGATACCGGAGCGCTTGCCGAACACGTTGATGTCCAGCAGCGAGTTCGTGCCGAGGCGGTTGGCGCCGTGCACGGAGACGCAGGCGACCTCGCCGGCCGCGTACAGGCCGGGGACGACGGTGGTGTTGTCCGAGAGGACCTCACCCTCGACGTTGGTCGGGATGCCGCCCATGGCGTAGTGCGCGGTGGGCTGGATCGGGATCGGGTCCGTGTAGGGCTCGATGCCGAGGTACGTGCGCGCGAACTCCGTGATGTCCGGGAGCTTCGCGTCCAGCTGCTCCGGCGGGAGGTGCGTCAGGTCCAGGTACACGTGGTCACCGGCGGGACCGCAGCCGCGGCCCTCACGGATCTCGGTGTAGATGGAGCGCGAGACGACGTCACGGGACGCGAGGTCCTTCATGACCGGCGCGTACTTCTCCATGAAGCGCTCGCCGTCCTTGTTGCGGAGGATGCCGCCCTCACCGCGGGCGCCCTCCGTCAGCAGGATGCCCATGCGCCAGATGCCCGTCGGGTGGAACTGGAAGAACTCCATGTCCTCCAGCGGCAGACCGCGCCGGTAGCAGGCCGCCTGGCCGTCACCGGTGAGGGTGTGCGCGTTGGAGGTCACCTTGAAGAACTTGCCCGTGCCGCCGGAGGCGTAGATGACGGACTTCGCCTGGAAGACGTGGATCTCGCCGGTGGCGAGCTCGTACGCGACGACGCCGGCCGACTTCTTGACGCCGTCGACCTCCATGATCAGCTGGTCCAGGACGTAGAACTCGTTGAAGAACTCCACGCCCTCCTTCACACAGTTCTGGTACAGCGTCTGAAGGATCATGTGACCGGTGCGGTCCGCGGCGTAGCAGGACCGGCGGACCGGCGCCTCGCCGTGGTTGCGCGAGTGGCCGCCGAAGCGGCGCTGGTCGATGGTGCCGTCCGGGGTGCGGTTGAACGGCAGGCCCATCTTCTCCAGGTCGAGGACGGCGTCGATGGCCTCCTTCGCCAGGATCTCGGCGGCGTCCTGGTCGACCAGGTAGTCACCGCCCTTGACCGTGTCGAAGGTGTGCCACTCCCAGTTGTCCTCTTCCACGTTCGCCAGCGCGGCGGCCATGCCGCCCTGCGCGGCGCCCGTGTGGGAGCGGGTCGGGTACAGCTTCGTCAGGACGGCGGTGCGGCTGCGCTTCGTCGCCTCGATGGCGGCGCGCATGCCCGCGCCGCCGGCGCCGACGATGACGGTGTCGTACTTGTGGATCTTCATCGTGGTTTGCCTCAGCCCCGTGCCTAGCGGATGTTCGGGTCGAAGGTGAAGATCACCAGCGTGCCCAGAAGGATGGTGAACACCGTGGCGGTGTAGAGCAGGCCCTTCAGCCACAGCCGCGTGTTGGCGCGCTCCGCGTAGTCGTTGATGACGGTACGCAGACCGTTGGCGCCGTGCAGCATCGCCAGCCACAGCATCAGCAGGTCCCAGACCTGCCAGAAGGGCGAGGCCCAGCGGCCGGCCACGAAGGCGAAGCCGATCTTGGACACGCCGCCGTCCAGCACCAGCTGGATGAGCAGGTGGCCGATGACCAGGACGACCAGCACGATGCCCGACAGGCGCATGAAGAGCCATGCGGCCATTTCGAAGTTGCCGCGGGTGGAGCGGGGCGTCTTGCCCGTCCGCTTGCGCGGGGCCTCGATGTACGGGGCGGGGTTCTCGACGTCGTAGAGGCTCACGCCCTGCACGTCGCCGATCGCGGAAGAGGTGTCAGAAGACATGTGCGTCACTTCCCGAACAGTTCAGCAGCTGCGTGGCCGAGTACGGGGTACAGGGCCCCGGCCATCAGCACGACCCAGACGCCCACGACGGACCAGAGCATCTGCTTCTGGTAGCGGGGGCCCTTGGACCAGAAGTCCACGGCGATGACACGGAGTCCGTTCAGCGCGTGGAAGAGGATTGCGGCCACGAGGCCGTACTCCAGCAGCGCGACGATCGGAGTCTTGTAGGTAGCCACGACATCGTCGTACGCCTCGGGGGAGACGCGGACGAGAGCGGTGTCGAGGACGTGTACGAACAGGAAGAAGAAAATGAGGACGCCGGTGACTCGATGAGCCACCCAGGACCACATTCCTTCCCGGCCGCGGTACAACGTTCCAGCCGGCACGGAAAACCCTCCGGAAGCGGGGCGGGGGCCAGCCGGCTTCGTTGTCGGTCGGGCCCGGCCGGGTACGGTCCTCCGGCCCCGGACATCGTAGCGACGCTTTGTCGGTTCCTTCGCCCGGGGGCCTCTGGTGTGATCAAACAGGCACGGACGGACTATCCGACAGGCTGGAACCGGCCCATTGCGGGCTTACGGCGCCTACCCCGTCAACCAGTGCGATCAGCCGCCCCCGGGCGAGTCGCCGCAGCTCGTCGGCCGCGACGGACCGCTCCTCTTCCTCCGCGTGCGCCATCCGGCGGCGGATACCGGCCAGCACGTGGTTCGGGTGCTCCTCGGCCGGGTGCCCGTCGAGGCAGATGACGAAGGCGTGCCCGAACTTCCGCTCGTACTCCGCGTGGGCGGCGTGGAGGGCGAGGTGGGCGGCGTAGGGGGCGGTCGGGTGCAGTTCCGCGGACGACTCGTCGGCCAGGGCCTCCGCCAGGTCCTCGGGGGCGAGGTCGTACCCTGCTTCGTCGGCAGCGGCCAGAAGGGCGTCCATATCCGGGTACGGTCGGTGGGCGGCCATCCGGTGCGCCCAGTGCCGGCTGCCGCAGCAGTGCAGCAGGGCGTCCTCGGCCTCCTCGGCCGGGGCGGCGTTGAAGCGGGCCAGCCCGGAGCTGCCGCGGACCTGGGCCGGGAAGTGGCTGGACAGCGGGGGGCTCCTCGGGGCGGGGCGCGACGGGGGTGTGCGGCCAAGCTATCGAGGGCCGGGCGGCACCGTCGTACGGATACGCGGATTTCACCCTTACGAGGGGGAGGGGGCGAAGCGGCGGACGGGCGCGACGCGGGCAGGACGGCGGGGCGTGCGGATCCGGAGCGGCAGCCGAGGCCGCCACCCCCCACAGGAGAGGCCCCGGCCGCCGTCCGTTACGGGCTCGTGCGACAAGCCCGTACCCCTCTCAGCGTCGCGGGTGCGTTTTGTGTCACACCCCGCTTCGCGCACGAATGGTTGCTGGTTGTACAACTCGTGGACGACAGGTACTTGAAAGCCGTAACGTGCTGATTTGCGCAGGACGTACAGGACAGTGAACGGGTTGGGGACTTTGCTGGGGGACGACGCGGAGCTGACCGCCGCGGTGCTCGCGGCACAGTGCGGCGACGAGAACGGCTTCCGGACTGTGTACCGCACGGTGCACCCGCGCCTGCTCGGGTACGTACGCACGCTCGTGGGCGACACGGAGGCCGAGGACGTCACGTCCGAGGCCTGGCTGCAGATCGCCCGGGACCTCGGCTCCTTCACCGGGGACGCCGACCGCTTCCGGGGCTGGGCCGCACGAATAGCCCGCAACCGCGCGCTGGACCACGTCCGGATGCGCGGCCGCCGCCCCGCCGTCGGCGGCGACGAGACGGAACTGACCGGCCGGGCCGCCGACAGCGACACCGCCGTCGAGGCGATGGAATCCCTGTCGACCGGCCGCACCATGGCCCTCATCGCCCGCCTCCCGCAGGACCAGGCCGAGGCCGTCGTGCTGCGCGTGGTCGTCGGGCTCGACGCCAAGAGCGCCGCCGAGACCCTCGGCAAGCGGCCCGGAGCGGTCCGCACGGCAGCCCACCGCGGCCTCAAAAGACTCGCCGAGATGCTCGGAAGCGAGTTCGGGGATAATGCGGATGACCAAGGCGCGCCCGGTGACCCCGGGGGCTCCGGCGGTCAGGGGGGCAGCCGGGATCTCGACGCCGTACCGGCACCGCGGGCACACCGCGACGGTCCCGTGGAACGGTCCGGTGTGACGCAATCGCGTTGGCGGACGCAGAAGGACATGTGATGGCCGACGATCGCTACAGGTGGCTTGACGGTGCCGCGGCGGAGAAACTGCTGCGCGGCGAACCGGTCGAGCCCGCCGGGGGTCGTCGCGCACAGGACGAAGCCGCGCGCCTCGCAGACGCCCTCGACGCCCTCGTCCCGGCCCCCCGCTCCGCCGACGCCGCCGTACTCCCCGGTGAGGAAGCCGCCCTCGCGGCCTTCCGGGCCGCCCGCTCCGCCGGGGCCGTCCCGCACCGGGCCGCGGCCGACGAACCGCTGACCGTCCGGCTGGGCGTGCCCGAGATCACCCGCACCCCGGCCGTACGCCGCCGGGTCCGGCGCCCGCTGCGCTTCGCGCTCGCCGCGTCCGTCGCTGCCATCGCCGTCGGCGGCGTCGCCACCGCGGCGACCACCGGCCTGATCCCCGACCTGCGCGACGCTGCGGGCCCCGCCCCCTCCGTCTCGGTCGGCATCGGACCCGCGCCGGAAGAGACCGGTCCCACCGCCTCGCAGGATCCTGCCGTGGGCGTCCCGGCCGACAAGCTACGCGCGTCCGAGGGCCCTTCGGGCAGCCCGGAGACCGCCGACCCGCAGGCCACGACCGAGGGCGGCATCCGCCCGGACGGCGATGCCGAAGGCGGCCAGGGCGGGACGAAGGGCAAGGACGTCGGAGGGGCCGGCGACGGGGGCGGCGGAGGCAAGGACAAGGCGGCCGGCGGTACGGACGGCGGGGACACCAAGGACGACGCCACCGTCGTGACCGCCCTCTGCAAGGAGCTGCGGGCCGGCCGGCTCGCGGGCGAGCGCCGGCAGCGGCTGGTGCGTGCGGCCCGGGGCATCAGCCTGGAGAAGTTCTGCGACGCGAAGCTCGGCAGTTCGAGCGGCTCGGGCGGCTCGGGCGGTTCCGGCGGCCGCGACGAGGGCGACGGGGACGACGACATCCTCCAGACCCCGCCGGGCGGCACCGTCCCCGAGGACGACAGCGGCAGGCTGCCGACCCTCGGCTTCGGCCGCGACGCCCGCTAGGGCAACCGGCGAAGCCCGCCGGGAACATCCGCCGGAAATACCCCGCGGCCAAGCCCGTTCGCTGGGTGCCCGGCAGCGTGTCCGCACGTCGCAGCGGGGCGGCGCACATACGGCTGTAACACTTTTCGAGCGGTCGGCGCAGTACCTAGTGAGCCGACTGGTCATCGGCCGCGCATGAGCCGGGGTTCCCCCCGTACCCCTGGGCTCTGCGCAACCGGCGCGGGCGGGGCACGTTCCCCCGGCCCTGCCCGCGCCCCCTACGTTCCGCCGCCTCCGCGGCTCACCAGTAGACGACGACCTTGTCGCCCACGTTCACCTGCCGGAACACCGAGGCCAGCCGCTGCTTGTCCCGGACGTTCACGCAGCCGTGCGAACCGCCCGAGTAGCCGCGCGCCGCGAAGTCGGCCGAGTAGTGCACGGCCTGGCCCCGGCTGAAGAACATCGAGTACGGCATCTCCGTGTGGTACAGCGTCGAGGTCCACTTGACCTCCTTGCGGTCCACCTTGAACTCGCCCTCGCGCGTCGGCGTGTTCTCGGAGCCGAAGCGGACGTCCATCGCCGAGACCACCTTGCCGTCGATCATCCAGGCGAGGGTGCGGCTCTCCTTGCTGATGCACAGCACCCGGCCGGTCAGGCAGCGCGGGTCCGGAGCGGCCGGCTCCTTGGTGGTGGGCGGGTTCAGCTCGTTCTCGGTGGGCTTGCGGGAGGAGGCGAGCAGCTCCTGCCAGGTCTTCCCGTCCACGGTGCCGGTGACCGGCAGCTGCTCGTCCTGCTGGAAGGCCTTGACCGCCGTCGCGGTGAGCGTGCCGTAGAAGGCCGTGGGGCTGCGCTTGAAGTGGCCGAGCTGCCGCAGTCGGGCCTGGAGTTCGCGCACCTTCTCGCTCTCCGTGCCGTCCGCCATCAGCGGACCGTCCGAGGCGGGGGCGGAGGCGGTGGGCTCGCCGGAGGCCGAGGGGCCTTCGCCGAGCGGCTTGTCGTCCGTGGAGGGCGTGGGAGCGGCGGTGGCCGCCCCGGTGCCCGTGCCCGTGCCCGTACCGGCGGGCTCCTCCTGCGGACCGCAGCCGGCCGCCAGTGCCATGGCGGCGACTGCCGCGAACGTGTGGAATATGACGGCGCTACGGCGCATTGCTCTCCCCCGAAAATCTGCGTGTGTACCTAATGGATGCCGCCCGGACGTGCACGGTTGCGGACGGCGCGACGATGTTGCCACTACGTGACACGGTCCTGACACGGAGGTACTGCACATGGCGCGCGAGACGGAATCGGGGCTGCCCATCCGGCCGGTGTACGGGCCCGCGGACCACCCCGGCCGGGACCCGCAGCGGCAGCTCGGCGAACCGGGCGGCTACCCCTTCACCCGCGGGATCTACCCCTCGATGTACACCGGACGGCCCTGGACCATGCGGCAGTACGCCGGCTTCGGCACGGCCGCCGAGTCCAACGCCCGCTACCGGCAGCTGATCGAGCACGGGACCACCGGCCTGTCGGTCGCCTTCGACCTGCCCACCCAGATGGGCTACGACAGCGACGCCCCCCTCGCCCACGGCGAGGTCGGCAAGGTCGGCGTCGCGATCGACTCGGTCGAGGACATGCGCGTGCTCTTCGACGGGATCCCGCTCGACCGGGTCTCCACCTCGATGACGATCAACGCCCCGGCGGCCCTGCTGCTCCTGCTCTACCAGCTGGTCGCTGAGGAACAGGGCGTGCCGGCCGACCGGCTGACCGGCACCGTCCAGAACGACGTGCTCAAGGAGTACATCGCGCGGGGGACGTACATCTTCCCGCCCGCGCCCTCGCTGCGGCTGATCGCCGACGTCTTCCGTTACTGCCGGGCCGAGATCCCCCGCTGGAACACCATCTCCATCTCCGGCTACCACATGGCGGAGGCGGGGGCCTCGCCCGTGCAGGAGGTGGCGTTCACGCTGGCCGACGGGATCGAGTACGTCCGCACCGCGGTCGCCGCGGGCATGGACGTCGACGAGTTCGCCCCGCGGCTGTCCTTCTTCTTCGTCGCCCGCACCACCCTCCTGGAGGAGGTGGCGAAGTTCCGGGCCGCCCGGCGCATCTGGGCGCGGGTGATGAGGGAGGATTTCGGGGCCCGGGACCCGAAGTCGATGATGCTGCGCTTCCACACGCAGACCGCGGGCGTGCAGCTGACCGCCCAGCAGCCCGAGGTCAACCTCGTACGGGTCGCCGTCCAGGGGCTGGCGGCGGTGCTCGGCGGAACGCAGTCGCTGCACACCAACTCCTTCGACGAGGCGATCGCCCTGCCCACCGAGAAGTCGGCCCGCCTCGCGCTGCGCACGCAGCAGGTCCTGGCGTACGAGACCGACGTGACGGCCACCGTCGACCCGTTCGCGGGGTCGTACGTGGTCGAGTCGATGACGGACGAGCTGGAGGCGGCGGCCGTGGCGCTGATGGGCCGGGTCGAGGAGCTCGGCGGGGCGGTCGCGGCCATCGAGCGCGGTTTCCAGAAGGGCGAGATCGAGCGGAACGCCTACCGCATCGCACGGGAGACGGACAGCGGCGAGCGGGTGGTCGTCGGGGTGAACCGCTTCGCCCTCGACGAGGAGGAGCCCTACGAGCCGCTGCGGGTGGACCCGTCGATCGAGGCGCGGCAGGCGGAGCGGCTGGCGCGGCTGCGGGCGGACCGGGACGGCGCGGCGGTGGACCGGGCGCTGGCGGCGCTGCGGGAGGCCGCGGCGGGCACCGGGAACGTCCTCTACCCGATGAAGGAGGCGCTGCGGGAGCGGGCCACGGTCGGCGAGGTCTGCGACGCGCTGCGGGCGGTCTGGGGGACGTACGTGCCGGTGGATTCCACCTGGTGAAAACCGGTGGCGGGAGTGTCGTACCCGCGTGCGAGACTCGTCGGCATGCTGGGTGTGACCGATCTTCCGACGTATCTCGCGGCACTGGTGCTGATCGTGCTGCTGCCGGGGCCGAATTCGCTGTACGTGCTCTCCGTCGCCTCTCGGCACGGTGTGCGCGAGGGGTACCGCGCGGCCTGCGGGGTGTTCACGGGCGACACCGTGCTGATGGTGCTGGCGGCCGTCGGCGCGGGGGCGCTGCTCCAGGCCAGCCCGCTGCTGTTCGGCATCGTGAAGGTCCTGGGCGCCGGGTACCTCGCCTGGATAGCCGTCGGCATGATGCGGGCCGCCTGGGCGATGTGGCGGACCCGCCGGTCGGGCCCGGAGCAGGCGGCGGCCGCGGAGCAGCCCGGTCCGTCGGCCGAGCGCCCGTACCGGCGCGCCCTGGTGGTCAGCCTGCTGAACCCGAAGGCCATCCTCTTCCTGCTGTCGTTCTTCGTGCAGTTCGTGGACCCCGACTACGCCTACCCGGCGCTGTCGTTCCTGCTGCTCGGTGCGCTGGGCCAGCTGGCGAGCTTCCTGTACCTGAGCACGCTGATATTCAGCGGTGCCCGGCTGTCGGCGGCCTTCCGCCGCCGCAAGCGCCTGTCGGCCGGTGTCACCTCGGCCGCCGGCGTCCTCTTCCTCGGCTTCGCCGCGAAGCTGGCGGTCAGCTGAGCGCCTTGCGCAGCCTCGGCGTCAGCGGTTTCTCCACCAGCCGGTAGAGCAGCCAGGCCAGCCCCAGCATCAGCGCGACCGTCCCCAGCAGGGTCGCCGCGGGCGGCAGCCCCAGCCGCTGGTGCAGCTCGCGGATGACGACCCAGCCCAGGTGCTCGTGCACCAGGTAGAAGGGGTACGTCAGCGCTCCGGCGACGGTCAGCCAGCGCCAGTTCATCCAGTCGAGCCTGCCCAGTGCGATCAGGGCGACGGCCACGAAGCCCGCGGTGACCACGGCCACGATCACGCCCGCGCTGCGGTACGAGAAGAAGCGCGGGTCCGGGGCGTGCCACAGCCCCGCCACGGCGTAGTGCTGGCCGATCAGCCAGCCCGCCAGGGCCACGCCCCAGGCCGGGACGTCGCGGTGGTCGCGGTGGACCAGGTAGAGGCCGATCCCGCCGATGAAGAAGGGCGCGTACTGCGGCATCAGGGCCTGCCGCAGGAATTGCGCGTCCGCCACGTCCGAGAGCGCGGCGGCCAGCGTCCACACCGCGCAGAAGAGCAGGATCCGCTGTCGTCCGCCGCCCGGCAGCACCACGAACAGCGCGAAGAGCGCGTAGAAGCGCAGCTCGGCCCAGAGGGTCCAGCAGACCCCGAGCACCCGGTCCGCCCCCAGCGGCTGCTGGAGCATGGTCAGGTTGACCAGGAAGTCCGGGCCGGACACGGTCCGGTGCGCCACCCAGGGCAGCGCGAAGACCAGCGTGATCAGCAGGATCGCCGCCCAGTAGGCGGGGTAGAGGCGGGCCACCCGCGAGGCGAAGAACGACTTCAGCGGCCGGTTCCACGCGCTCATGCAGATGACGAAGCCGCTGATCACGAAAAATATCTGCACGCCGAGGCAGCCGTACGCCAGCCAGGGCGCGGACTCGGGGAACAGCTCGCGGGGCGACTGCCCCCAGGACTTGGCGACCTCGCCGCCGCGTCCCGCGTAGTGGTACCCCGCGACCATCAGGGCGGCGAGCAGCCGCAGCCCGTCCAGGGCGCGCAGCCGCGGCCGGCCCGCGGGGCGCGGCCGGGCACCGCGCTGCTGCACGGGCACGGGCACGGGCACGGGGCCGGCGGTGGCGGTCATCCGAGTGCGGCCCGGCGCAGGTGGCGTACCCGGCGGACCACGCGGCGCACGGCCGGGCTGCGCGGGATGAACGCCAGCTGGGGCGGGACGGCGCCGGGCAGGCCCAGTGCGGTCAGCCGCCGCTTCTTGAAGTACCGCCAGGTGTGGTCGTCGAGCCGGCGGGCGAGGTAGCGCTCCGCCTCGGCGCGCCGAGTGGCGAGGACCTGGGACTGCATGGCGTACCCGACGGCCGTGACCAGGCCGGTGAGGTCCTCCAGTGCGGCGGGTCCCGGCGGGGTCCAGGCCCGTACGGCCGCCGGGTCCTCCAGCTCGGGCAGCAGCGCGTCCACGATGGTGAGGGGGACGCGGTTGCTGTTCTGGTACGGCGCGATGCGGTCGAGCAGGGCGCCGGTGCCGGTGCGGGCGACCGGGATGCCGTACAGCGCGGACGCGGTGAGCAGTCCGGTGGAGAAGCAGCCGACGACGAGCGCCGGGTCCAGCTGCCGGTAGAGCACCTCGGCCAGGACCGGTGCGTCCACGACGGTGAGCCGGGCGCCGAGGCGCTCCGCCTCCTCCTCGACCATGCGGGACCAGCGGGCCGGGGCGCTCGGGTGGGGCTTGAACACGAGGTGCTCGTGGCCGAGGGCGTGGGCGCCGCGGACCATGCGGACGTGGAGTTCTTCCTCTTCCTGCGGGGTGATCAGGCCGAGGGCGGACAGGTACTGCCCGAGCAGTACGGCGGGCCGCTCGCCCGACTCGTGCGCCGGGACGTACTCCTGCTCGTCCCGGGCCAGGTCGTCGAGCACCTTGCGGAAGGCCTCGGTGGGCACGATCTCCGCGGGGACGCCGAACTCGCTCAGCAGCAGCGGCTCCAGGCCGGCCACCAGGTCGAGGTGGAGCAGCCGCTTGATGCGGACCCCGGTCAGCGGGTCGAGCTTGTTGCGCGTGGGCCCGTAGCTCATCAGCCCGTCGGCGTAGACCTCGACCGGTGTGCCGGCGAAGACCTGGACGAGGGCCTGGGCGGGGGCGACCTGGATGGACTCGACGATCAGCTGTATCCGGTCCTCGCCGAGGTCCCACAGCTGCCGCAGCTGCCGCTCCCACAGCGGGGCGTCGTCGTTGCGGGGCTGCCAGCCGCCCGGGTGGAAGGGCTCGATGACGGCGTTCCAGTCGCGCACCTCGTCGAAGCGGGTGGCGAGCCGGGCGAAGCCGGGCATCTCGGCGGGTCCCGGAGTGGTCTCGGGCACCGCGGAGTTGTTGCTGACGAGCAGGATGCGGCGGTCGGCCCGGCCGAAGCAGCCCGCGTCGAGGGCGGCGGCGAGGGTCGCCGTGCCGTAGAGCGTGGACGCCAGGAAGATCTGGGTGGTGCGGCGCGCGGCCATCAGGCGGCCACCTCCGCGCCGGCGGAGCGGCGCCGGAGCCTGCGCAGGCGTCCCGCGCGCTCGGTGTCCATGGAATTCAGTGCCTCGTCCAGCACGTCCTGCGGCATTCGCCTCAGCGCGGCCGCGCTCATCGAACGGAGTTTTCTGGCCACGACCGGTTCGAACCTTTCAATGGAGCCGACATGGTGCGAAATGATTGCGCAATAGGTGCGCACTGCTTTCGGCATAAGCCGGTCCGCATCGCGGTCCTGCGACGTTTCCAGCAGTACCTGGTCGAATGCCCGGATGAAGTCGAGCTGGCGCACGTCGCCGATCTGCGTCAGCGAGGTCGCGACGCCCCGCCGGTAGAAGAGGCCCGGCAGGCCGACCGCGGCGAAGCTGTCCGCCTCGCGGTGCAGCCGCCAGATCCACGGCCGGTCCTCGGCGGTCCGCAGGCCGTCCGTGAAGTGCAGCAGCCCGCGGTCCGCGAGCCGCCGGTGGTACATGCCGGCCCAGGCGAAGGGGTAGTCGACCGAGGTGGTGCGGTCGGCGGGCAGGATCGCCTCGCGCGGCTGCAGCACCTCGCCCTGCGGGCCGTACGGCACGCGCTGCACGGTGCGGTTGCGGCCCGTGCACCGGACGTGGTCGATGCGGACGAAGTCGCAGCCCAGCGATTCGATGGAGGCCAGGACCCGGCTCAGGTGACCGGGGGCGAGCCAGTCGTCCCCGTCCATGAAGGTGATGAATTCGCCGCTCGCGGCATCGAGACCGGTGTTCCGGGCGGTGGCGAGACCGCCGTTCTTCTCGTGTCTGATGTGCACCGCTCCGGGCAGGTCGCGGGCCGCCCGCTCCAGGAGCTCGGGCGTCCCGTCCGACGAACAGTCGTCGACGAGGATGAACTCGAAGTCGTCCCGCGCATTGCTGCGCAGGCTCCGGAGGGCGTCTGGTGCGTATGTCTGCACGTTGAAGAACGGCACGACGACAGAAAGCTTGACCACCCACGTGACACTAGGACTTGGCGCCGCATTCACCATGGACCGGGCAAGGACTTTCGGTGAACTCCGGGCGTCGGATCGCTTAACCAGAACGGTTCCCGCCGGTGTCCTGTCCGTATTCGCATTGCGTCGACTGGCTGTTAACCCTCTGTTGTGCGGTCGTTGGGCCGATCACTGGAATTCCGGCATAGCTTCGGGCCGTGCCAGTAAGTACCAACGGCGTAAGTGCTCCCGGGACAATGCGGGTTGCCGTACTCGCCGATTCCGATACGCGATGGAAATGGGGCGCGCTCACCGCCCGGCGCCTCGCCCCCGGCTGTGCAGAGCCCGACGGTCACCTGACGGGATTCCTGCTGCGTGGACGGGCCACCCCCACCGCGCGCCAGCTCGGCGAAGTGGGTGTCCGCGCCGACCGGTTGACGGAAGTCACCTGCGCCGAATTCCTCGCCGAAATCAAGAACGGCGGATACGACGTGGTCGTGCTCGCGCTCGTCGGCGGGGCCGTCCAGGCCGTGCTGCACGGGCTGCGCGCCCTGTGGCCCGAGCCCGCGCGGCGGCCCGTCCTCGTCACCGGCTACGTCGGCGTCGTCTACGAGAAACTCGCCGACGGGCTGCTGCTGCGGCACGGCGCCGACGTCGTCCTCGCCAACTCCCGCCACGACGCGGACCGCTTCCGCGCCGTGTACGAGGGCGTCGGCGCCGACGCCGGAGCCGTCACCGAGACCGCACTGCCCTTCCTCGGCGGCGCACCGTACGAACAGAAGACCAGCCGCGCGCACACCGTCGTCTTCGCCGCCCAGCCCTCCGTGCCCGAGAGCCGCGCCGACCGTACGTACATCCTGCGCCGCGCCGCCGAGCACGCCCGGCTGCACCCCGGCCGCGAGGTGCTGATCAAGCTGCGCAGCAAGCCCGGCGAGCACACCACGCACCTCGAAGAGCTGCCGTACCAGAAGCTCGCCGAGCGCCTGCCCGGCGGACTCCCGGCCAACTGCCGCCTCGTCTACGGGAACATGGGCGAGGTCCTCGACGGCACCGACCTGCTCGTGACGGTCAGCTCCACGGCCGCACTCGAATCCCTCCACCGGGGCATCCCCACCGCCGTCCTCACCGACCTCGGCGTCCGCGAGGCCCTCGGCAACCACCACTTCCTCGGCTCCGGCTGCCTGGCCTCCTGGGACCAGCTGGACGAAGGCCTGCGCCCGAAGGCCGACCCCGGATGGCTCGCCCGCCAGGGCGTGGCCGCCGACGGACCGTACGACCAGGCCTTCGCGACCGCCCGCGAACGGGTCGCCGAACTGGCCGCGCTGCCGCAGCTGCCCGCGGTCAGCCCCTACTACACGCTCGCCACCGCCCCCGGCTACCTGCCCGGCATCCTCGCCCGCCACCACCTCGGCCCGGACGGCACCCCGCTGCCCGGCGCCGTACGCCCGGCGCCCGGCCGGTCCCGGGTGCGGCGGTACGTGCGATCGGCCCTGCGGGACGCGGCGCGCGGCGCCTACCGCCACGGCGTACAGCGGGTGGCCCCGGCCATCCGCCGGATGGGAGAACTGTGAACGTCAGCACCGGGGCCGCCGGCCCCGCCGAGCGGGTCGTCCTCGCCGTCATCCCGGCCCGGGGCGGCTCCAAGGGCGTCCCGGCCAAGAACCTGGCCCCGGTCGGCGGGGTCCCCCTCGTCACCCGCGCGGTCCGGGCCTGCCTGGCCGCCGGACACGTCACCGACGTGGTGGTCTCCACCGACGACGGGGCGATCGCCGCCGCCGCCCGCGAGGCCGGCGCCGAGGTGGTCCCCCGGCCCGCGGCCATCGCCGGGGACACCGCCACCAGCGAGTCCGCCGTCCTGCACGCCATGGACGCCTTCGAGGCCCTGCACGGCGTGAGCGTCGACGCGGTGCTTCTGGTCCAGGCGACGAGCCCCTTCATCACCGCCTCCGACGTCGAGGGCGTCGCCGCCGCGGTCGTCGCCGACGGCGCCGACTCGGCCATGACGGTCGCCCCCTTCCACGGCTTCCTGTGGCGCGAGAGCCCGGTCCCCTCCGGCCGCAGCGGCTACGGCGTCAACCACGACGAGTCGCACCGGCCGCGCCGCCAGGACCGGCCCCTCGACCTGCTCGAGACCGGCGCCGCGTACGCCATGGACGCCGCCGGCTTCCGGGCCGCCGGCCACCGATTCTTCGGGCACATCGTGCCCGTCCACACCGACCCGGCACGCGTGCTGGAGATCGACGACCCGCACGACCTGGCGCGCGCCCGCGCGCTGGCCCCGCTGCTGGACCCCCCGGCCCCCGAGGCCGCCCGGCAGCTCCCGCACCACCCGCACGACCCTCACCACCCGAACGACCCGCAGCTCGACCCCGCCGGGGCGCCAGGCCACCCCGAAGCAGTTCCCGGCCCCCCGGCACCCCGTACCACCCACCACCGAAGGACGTCTCCTGCCATGACCGCCACCTCCTCCCCCCGCCTGCGCCAGCTCGGCTCCCGCATCGCCGGCCCCGGCCGCCCCGTCTACGTCGTCGGTGAGATCGGCATCAACCACAACGGCGAGCTCGACAACGCCTTCGCGCTCATCGACGCCGCCGCCGAGGCCGGCTGCGACGCCGTCAAGTTCCAGAAGCGCACCCCCGAGATCTGCACCCCGCGCGACCAGTGGGACATCGAGCGCGACACCCCCTGGGGCCGGATGACCTACATCGACTACCGCCACCGCGTCGAGTTCGGCGAGGACGAGTACCGCGCCATCGACGAGCACTGCCGCAAGCGCGGCATCGAGTGGTTCGCCTCCCCGTGGGACACCGAGGCCGTCGCGTTCCTGGAGAAGTTCGACGTCCCGGCCCACAAGGTCGCCTCGGCCTCCCTCACCGACGACGAGCTGCTGCGCGCCCTGCGCGCCACCGGCCGCACCGTCATCCTCTCCACCGGCATGTCCACCCCGAAGCAGATCCGCCACGCGGTGGAGGTGCTCGGCAGCGACAACATCCTGCTCTGCCACGCCACCTCGACCTACCCGGCCAAGGCCGAGGAGCTCAACCTGCGCGTGATCAACACGCTCCAGGAGGAGTACCCGAACGTCCCGATCGGCTACTCCGGCCACGAGACCGGCCTGCAGACCACCCTCGCCGCCGTCGCCCTCGGCGCGACCTTCGTCGAGCGCCACATCACCCTCGACCGCGCCATGTGGGGCTCCGACCAGGCCGCCTCCGTAGAGCCCGGCGGCCTCGCCCGCCTGGTCCGCGACATCCGCACCATCGAGACCGCCCTCGGCGACGGCATCAAGAAGGTCTACGAGTCCGAGCTCGGCCCGATGAAGAAGCTCCGCCGCGTCCAGGGCGAGCCCGCCGAGCTCGCCGGCGCCGGGGCCTGACCCCTCCCGCCCGGTCCCGTACGGCCCGCCCCCGACACGAGGAGAACGCGGTGACTTCGCGCGCGACGACCCTGGCCTTCGTGGAGAGCCCGGTCCAGCTGCTGAACGTCCTGGAGTGGGCCCACGCGGAAACCGGACGGGGCGCGGCCGGCCCCGGAGCTGCCCTGCTGGGCGGCGTACCGGCCCAGCCCTCGGCCCGGGCCCGGCCGCTGCCGGACCGGGCCGGCGGGCCGCCGGAACCGGAGCCCGGCCGACGGCCGTACGAGGAGCTGCGGAACCTGCGGATCGTCGTGCTGCCGCCCGTGGACCCGATGTCCCGCGGCCAGCTGCGCCGGATGGCGGGGCTGGCCAGGGACGCGGGGCACCAGGTGCAGTGGCAGGAGGCCCGCGGCGGCGGCTCGGCCCCCCTCAAGGCGCTCGCCGCCCTCGCGCGCGACGTGCGCCGGGCCGAGCGGATCGTCGTCGGGGACCCCTTCTCCCGCTACGTGCAGCTGCTGCTCACCCTGGTGAGCGCGGACGAGCTCGTCGTCGTCGACGACGGCACCGCGACCATGGAGTTCGTCTCCCAGATCGCCCGCGGCGAGCGCCTCGTGCGCTGGCACCGGGTCGGCGGCCGCGGCCTGGCCGGGCGGACCCGCGAACTGGCCTACGCGCCGGTCTCCGCGACCGCCCGGCGCCGCTTCACCCCGCGCCCGGGGCAGCGGGTCGAGGTGTTCAGCTCGATGCCCGTCACCGCCCCCGACGGGGTCCGGCTGCGGGTCAACGACTTCGCCTGGACCCGCAGCACCTTCGGGCCGCCGCGGATACACAAGGGCACGGACCTGGTCGGCACCTCCCTGGTGGAGACCGGGGTCGTGGAGCCCGCCCGGTACGTCGACGCCGTCCGCGGCCTGGCCCGCGCCCACGGCGCGACCCGCTACTTCGCCCACCGCCGAGAGAGCAACGACAAACTGCGCACGCTCAGCGAGGCCACCGGGATGGAGATCGTGCGCCCGGACCTCCCCCTCGAACTGATCGCCCGGCGTGGACCCGTCGGTCGTACGATCGTCAGCTTTCCGTCCACGGTCGTCCACACCCTGCCCTACGCACTGGCGGGCACCGGCGTCACCGTCGCCGTGGTCGACGTCGACCCGGCCTGGCTCACCGGCACGGCCTCGCCGCGCGCCCGGACTTTCCTCGCCGACGTGAACGACACCGCGCGTGACGTGCGCAGGCTCAGCTCCCTCGCGGGGGCGCCTCCGGCGGTCACCCCGGCCGGATGAGCGGCGGAGTTTACCCCCAGCGCCAGGGGGCTATGCGTCTGGAAGCCGGGTTTTCTTCCCCTAACGGGCTGAACTTTTCCTGATCTCCAGCCAGTTGGCCCTTAGGTGCGCCTACCCTTCAACGGGTGAACCAGTTGATGTCCCGCGAGTCCCTGACCGTCCTGCCCGGAGAGCCGGCCGATCCGGCGCTGCCCGGCAAGCTCCCGGAGAATCTGCGTGCCGAACTGATCGCGTTCCGCCGGGACTTGCACATGCACCCCGAGCTGGGCCACCACGAGTTCCGCACCACCGCCGCGATCAAGGCCAGACTGGAAAAAGCCGGTCTGCGGCCACGCGTACTCGCGACCGGCACCGGGCTCATCTGTGACATCGGCACCTGGGACCGTACGCGGCCCATGCTGGCCATCCGCGCGGACATCGACGCCCTGCCCATCCCCGACGCCAAGGTCTCGGCGCCGTACCGCTCCACCGTCCCCGACCGGGCGCACGCCTGCGGCCACGACGTCCACACCGCCACCGTGCTCGGCACCGGCCTGGTCCTGGCCCAGCTGCACCGCCAGGGGCTGCTGCCCCGGCCCGTACGGCTGCTCTTCCAGCCCGCAGAGGAAGTGCTGCCCGGGGGCGCCGCCGAGGCCATCGAGTCCGGCGTCCTGGACGGCGTCGGGCAGATGATCGCCGTGCACTGCGACCCGAGGGTCGACGCCGGCAGGATCGGACTCCGCCCCGGTCCCATCACCTCCGCCTGCGACCGGCTGGAGGTCACCCTCTCCGGCCCCGGCGGCCACACCGCGCGCCCGCACCTCACCACGGACCTGGTCACCGCAGCCGCCCGGGTCGCCGTCGACGTCCCGGCGCTGCTGAACCGGCGGATCGACACCCGCTCCGGGCTCTCCGTCACGTGGGGACGGATCGAATCCGGCCACGCCTGCAACGTCATCCCGATGCTCGCCGAGCTGTCCGGGACCATCCGCTGCCTGGACCTGAACGCCTGGCACGGCGCCCCCGACCTGGTGCACGCGGCCATCGACGAGATCGCCACCCTCCACGGGGCCAAGTCGGAGATCACCTACGTCCGCGGCGTCCCGCCGGTCGTGAACGACCCGGTGGTCACAGAACTGCTCCGCGACGCCATGACGGCCCGCCGCGGCGCCGGCTCCGTCGAGGACACCGAGCAGAGCCTCGGCGGGGAGGACTTCTCCTGGTACCTGGAGCAGGTGCCCGGCGCCATGGCCCGGCTGGGCGTACGCACCCCGGGCGACCCCGTCAAGCGCGATCTGCACCGCGGCGACTTCGACGTGGACGAGTCCGCGATCGCGGTCGGCGTGGAGCTGTTCACGGCGGCCGCGCTGCTCGACGCGCACCGCGCCCGCCCGGTTTCATAACGGAAGATCAAAGTTTTTTCCGGTCGGTCCCGGGCTCCGCGAGGGGCTCGGGACACTCCCCGTACACCGCAGGTACAACAGGGTTTTGGGCCTTTCGGGTTACCGATCGGTCACTGTCCGGTTCGCGACGATCCGATAACGACTCCTGAACGGGCCTTTAACTGACATCTACGCGCGTTACGATCGCCGCGAAACCAGCGCCGGTCGTGGCGCTTCGGTCAGGTTTTGAAGGAGCCTCCCCTTGCGCCGGATCACCAGGATCGCAACCGTGGGCATCGCGTCCGCGGCGCTTGCCCTCAGCGCCACTGCATGTGGCGGAAAGAAGTCCACGGACGCCGGGTCCTCGGACTCGACGACGAAGGAAGCCACTGCGGCCATCGCCTACGACATCGGCGGCCGTGGCGACCAGTCCTTCAACGACGCCGCCTTCGCCGGCCTGCAGAAGGCCGAGAAGGACCTGTCGGTCAAGGGCAAGGAAGCCGAGCCCACCGAGGGTGAGGGTGACGCGGACAAGGTCCAGCGCCTCACCGAGCTGGCCCGCAGCGGCGCCAACCCGGTCATCGGCGTCGGCTTCGCCTACGCCCCGGCCATCAAGAAGGTCGCTCCGAAGTTCCCGAAGACCACCTTCGGAATCATCGACGACACCTCGGTGACCGGCGCCAACGTCGCCAACATGGTCTTCAACGAGGAGCAGGGCTCCTACCTGGCCGGCGTCGCCGCCGCCAAGGCGTCCAAGACCGGCAAGGTCGGCTTCATCGGCGGTGTCGAGGTTCCGCTGATCAAGAAGTTCGAGGCGGGCTACGTCCAGGGCGTCAAGGACACCAACCCCAAGGCCACGGTACTGACCCAGTACCTGACCCAGCCGCCGAACTTCGACGGTTTCGCCAAGCCCGACCTCGGCAAGGCCGCCGCCCAGGGCCAGCTGGCCAAGGGTGCCGACGTGGTCTACGCCGCCGCCGGTCTGGCCGGTTCCGGTGCGATCGAGGCCGCCTCGACCGCCGGCAAGTGGGCCATCGGTGTCGACTCGGACCAGTACAACCAGGCCGGTCTGGCGAAGTACAAGAACCAGATCCTGACCTCGGTCACCAAGGACGTCTCGGACTCCGTCTACAACCTGATCAAGTCGGTCAAGGACGGCAAGCCGCAGTCCGGTGAGGTCCGCTACGGTCTCGACAAGGACGGCGTCGGCCTGGCCGACTCCAACCCGGAGTACAAGAAGCAGGCCGAGCTGATCGCCGCGGTCGAGAAGGCCAAGGCCGACATCATCGCCGGCAAGATCAAGGTCAAGACCGCCCCGTAAGGCTGGTCCGTCTGATCTGACGGTCGCCGGGGTCCGGGAAGCGGCTCTGCCGCTCCCGGACCCCGGGCCGCTTTTGTGGCCTGAACTTTTCACTTTCGACAGCGCTACGCGCGTAGAGGTCTCGTGGACGCGATACCTTCACGACCCGCCCTGTCCTCCCTGCCTTCCGCTCCTTCCCGCCAAGGAGAGTGCGTCATCAACGCGTCCAGCCCGCCCCCCGCCGTAGAACTGCACGGCATTACCAAGCGCTTCCCCGGCGTCGTCGCCAACAAGGACATCGCGATCACCGTCCGCAAGGGCACGGTCCATGCCCTCATCGGTGAGAACGGTGCCGGCAAGTCGACTCTGATGAAGATCCTCTACGGCATGCAGAAGCCGGACGAGGGCACCATCGCGATCGACGGGGAGCAGGTCTCCTTCAGCACCCCCGGCGATGCCATCGCCCGCGGCATCGGCATGGTGCACCAGCACTTCATGCTGGCCGACAACCTCACCGTCCTGGAGAACGTGGTTCTCGGCGGCGAGAAGCTCTACGGCATCGGTGCCAAGGCCCGCAAGAAGATCCTGGAGATCTCGGACGCCTACGGTCTGGGCGTGCGCCCGGACGCCCTGGTCGAAGACCTCGGCGTCGCCGACCGCCAGCGTGTGGAGATCCTCAAGGTCCTCTACCGCGGCGCGCGCATCCTCATCCTCGACGAGCCGACCGCGGTGCTCGTGCCGCAGGAGGTCGACGCACTCTTCGAGAACCTGCGCGAGCTCAAGTCCGAAGGCCTGACGGTCATCTTCATCTCGCACAAGCTGGGCGAGGTGCTCAAGGTCGCCGACGACATCACCGTCATCCGGCGCGGCACCACGGTCGGCACCGCCGACCCCAAGACCGCCACGACCAAGCAGCTCGCCGAGCTGATGGTCGGCAGCGAGCTGCCGACGCCGGAGACCCGGGAGTCGACGGTGACCGACGTCCCGATGCTCCAGGTGAAGGGCCTGACCATCGCCGCCGACGGCGCGGTCGTCGCCGAGCCCGAGGTGCTGGCCCGCCAGGCCCCGGAGGACTCCGCGGTCCGCGAGGGGGCCGAGCTCGGCCGGCTGCTGCTGGACGACATCAGCTTCACCATCCACAAGGGCGAGGTCCTCGGAATCGCCGGCGTCGAGGGCAACGGCCAGACCGAGCTCATCGA
The DNA here is from genome assembly GCF_055602345.1 of Streptomyces sp. NPDC037401. Classification (NCBI taxonomy): domain Bacteria; kingdom Bacillati; phylum Actinomycetota; class Actinomycetes; order Kitasatosporales; family Streptomycetaceae; genus Streptomyces; species Streptomyces sp. NPDC037401. The sequence goes on along the minus strand of NZ_JBVJWO010000024.1, from coordinate 91,629 downwards.
GGCCCTGATGGGCATGAACACCCCGGACGCGGGCGTCATCACCCTGGACGGCGCGGACATCACCAAGGCTCCCGTCCGCAAGCGGCGCGTCGACGGCATCGGCTACATCCCCGAGGACCGGCACCGGCACGGCCTGCTGCTGGAGTCCCCGCTGTGGGAGAACCGCATCCTGGGTCACGTCACCGAGGCGCCCAACTCCAAGCGCGGCATCCTCGACCCCAAGGCGGCCCGCAAGGACACCGAGCGGATCGTGCGCGAGTACGACGTGCGCACGCCCGGCATCGACGTCACCGCGGCCTCGCTCTCCGGCGGCAACCAGCAGAAGCTGATCGTCGGCCGCGAGATGAGCCACAACCCGAAGTTCCTGATCGCCGCCCACCCCACCCGTGGTGTGGACGTCGGCGCACAGGCGCAGATCTGGGACGCGATCCGCGAAGCCCGCCGCGAGGGCCTGGCCGTCCTCCTGATCTCCGCGGACCTGGACGAGCTCATCGGCCTGTCCGACACCCTGCGCGTGATCTACCGCGGGCGCCTGGTCGCGGACGCCGACCCCGCGACCATCACCCCGGAGGAGCTGGGCACCGCCATGACCGGCGCGGCCCGCGGCCACCTGGAACACGAGAACAACGGCGAAACCGCTGGTACCGCCGGGAGCGCCGGCAGCACCGAAGGACCCGACTCCGCCGCGGGCGCCGATTCGCCGGAGGACGAGGCGCGATGATGAAAATCGACAAGGACAAGCTGATCCTGGGAGCCGCCGGACCGGTGCTCGCACTGGTCAGCGCCTTCCTGCTGACCGCCGTGGTGCTGCTCGCCACCGGCGTGAACCCGATCGAGCCGATCCGCCTGATGGTGGAGAACGCCGGCTACGAGGACGTCCAGGTCCTGATCCTGAATCAGACCGGCACGTACTACCTGGCAGCCCTGGCCGTCGCCATCGGCTTCCGGATGAACCTCTTCAACATCGGCGTCGACGGCCAGTACCGCCTCGCCGCGATGCTCTCCGCGGTGGTCGGCGCGTCCGTCACCCTCCCGGGCCCGCTGCAGATCCTGCTCATCGTCGTCGTCGCGATGTGCGTCGGCGCCTTCTGGTCCGGCATCGCCGGCGTCCTCAAGGCCAAGCGCGGTGTCAGCGAGGTCGTCTCCACGATCATGCTGAACGCCATCGCGACCAGCCTGATCGCCTGGCTGCTGCTGCCGGAGAACCTCGGCGTGCAGCCGGAGGGCTCCAACGACCTCACCACCGGCGACATCCCCGAGTCCGGCTGGTTCCCGGCCGTGAGCATGGGCGACTCCGGCGAGATCTACGGCTTCACCTTCGTCGCCTTCGCGCTGGGCATCGTCTACTGGTTCGTCCTCAACCGGACACGCTTCGGCTTCGACCTGCGCGCCACCGGCGCCAGCGAGTCCGCGGCCCAGGCCTCCGGCGTCGACGCCAAGAAGATGATCCTCACCTCGATGCTGATCTCGGGTGCGGTCGCCGGTCTGGCCGGCATGCCGGTCCTGCTGGGCGACACCCACACGTACAGCCTCTCCTTCCCGGTCGGCGTCGGCTTCACCGGCATCACCATCGCGCTGCTCGGCCGTAACCACCCGGTCGGCATCTTCTTCGCCGCCCTGCTGATCGCGTTCCTGGACAAGGCGTCCGCCTCCCTGGACCAGTACGGGTACGCGAAGGAAATCGCCACGATCATGAAGGGCCTGATCGTGATCGCGGTCGTCGTCTCGTACGAGCTCGTCCGCCGCTACGGCATCCGCCGCCAGCAGCAGAAGGTGGGCGAGGAGCTCGCCGCCGGCGGCGCCATGAAGACCGAGAAGGAGGTCGCGGCGTGAGCACCAGCACCGTTTCCGCGACGAGCGCCGCGCCCAAGAAGAGCAGCGGCCGCACGAAGCTCACCCTGCCCTGGATCCTGCTGATCATCGCGGGCGGCCTCGCGCTGGTCTCGCTGGTCCGCGTCATCAGCGGCGCCAACGACCTGACCTCCGTCGGCCAGGTCTCCGGCGCCCTCCAGCTCGCGGTGCCGATCGGCCTGGCCGGTCTCGGCGGCCTGTGGGCCGAGCGCGCGGGCGTCGTGAACATCGGCCTCGAAGGCATGATGGTCCTCGGCACCTGGTTCGGCGCCTGGGCCGGCTACCAGTGGGGCCCGTGGACCGGCGTCCTCCTGGGCATCGTCGGCGGCGCCCTCGGCGGCCTGCTGCACGCGATCATCACCGTGACGTTCAACGTCAACCACATCGTCTCCGGTGTGGCGATCAACATCCTCGCCATCGGCGTCACCCAGTACCTGTCGAACTACACGTTCGCCGAGGCCGAGGGCGGCTCCTCCAAGCAGTCCCCGCGCATCGAGCCGATCACCGACATCACCATCCCGGGGCTGTCGGACTGGCTGACCGATCTCCAGGGCAAGAACTGGTTCTTCATCTCGGACGTCGCCGGCGTCCTCGGCGGCCTGGTGACCAACCTGTCCCTGCTGACCGTCGTCGCCCTGCTCCTGATCCCCGGCAGCGTGTACGTGCTGTGGCGGACCTCGTTCGGTCTGCGGCTGCGCTCCTGCGGTGAGAACCCGGTGGCCGCCGAGTCCCTCGGCGTCAACGTGTACAAGTACAAGTACATCGCCGTGGTCATCTCGGGCGCCCTGGCCGGTCTCGGCGGTGCGTTCCTCGCGATCGTGTCCACCGGTATCTACCAGGAAGGCCAGACCGGCGGCCGCGGCTACATCGGTCTCGCCGCGATGATCTTCGGTAACTGGATGCCGGGCGGCATGGCGCTCGGCGCGGGCCTCTTCGGCTTCACCGACAGCCTCAAGCTGCGCGGCGGTGCCGAGAACGTCCACGCGATGCTGCTGCTGATCGCGATCCTGCTGGTCCTGGCGATGGCCTGGCACCTGTACAAGAAGAAGTACGTCCAGGCCGCGGTCTCCGCCGGCTTCGCGGTGCTGCTCTTCCTCTGGTACGCGCTCACCGACGAGGTGCCGAGCCAGTTCGTCGACGCCGCCCCGTACGTCGTGACCCTGCTGGTCCTCGCCCTGTCCGCACAACGCCTGCGGATGCCCAAGGCGGACGGCCTGCCGTACCAAAAGGGCCAGGGCAAGTGACGGCGCCCGGCACCTCCGCCATCGACTGGGAGGCCCTGCGGAAGCAGGCGCGGGACGCCATGTCCCACGCCTACGCCCCGTACTCGGGCTTCCCGGTCGGGGTGGCCGCCCTGGTCGACGACGGGCGCGTCGTGACCGGCTGCAACGTCGAGAACGCCAGCTACGGCCTCGGGCTGTGCGCCGAGTGCGGTCTCGTCTCGCAGCTCCAGGCCACGGGCGGTGGCCGCTTGACGCACTTCACGTGCGTGGACGGCAAGGGCGAGGTCCTGGTCCCGTGCGGTCGCTGCCGGCAGCTGCTGTACGAGTTCGGCGGTCCCGAGCTGCTCGTGGAGACGCCGGACGGGGTGCTGCCGCTCGCGGCGATGCTGCCCCAGGCCTTCGGGCCCGACCATCTGAGATAGCCGTACGAAGACGGCCCTTCGCCCTGCCGGGCGGGGGGCCGTCGCACTTCCCCGCATCATCCGTTCCACCCCTCTCTATGCGCGTAGAAGGAAGTAGGAAGTAACCCATGGACGTCATCTCCGTCATCCGCACCAAGCGCGACAAGGGCGAGCTGAGCCCCGAGCAGATCGACTGGGTCATCGACGCGTACACGCGCGGCGTGGTCGCCGACGAGCAGATGTCCGCGCTGGCGATGGCCATCCTGCTGAACGGCATGAACCGCGCCGAGATCGCCCGCTGGACCGCCGCCATGATCGCGAGCGGTGAGCGGATGAACTTCGACGCGCTCTCCCGCCCGACCGCGGACAAGCACTCCACCGGCGGCGTCGGCGACAAGATCACCCTGCCGCTCGCCCCGCTCGTCGCCGCGTGCGGCGCCGCCGTGCCGCAGCTCTCCGGCCGCGGCCTCGGCCACACCGGCGGCACCCTCGACAAGCTGGAGTCCATCCCCGGCTGGCGCGCGCTGCTCTCCAACGAGGAGATGCTGAACGTGCTCGACACCACCGGCGCGGTCATCTGCGCCGCCGGCGACGGGCTGGCCCCGGCCGACAAGAAGCTCTACGCGCTGCGCGACGTCACCGGCACCGTCGAGGCGATCCCGCTGATCGCCTCCTCGATCATGTCGAAGAAGATCGCCGAGGGTACGGGCTCCCTGGTGCTGGACGTGAAGGTCGGCTCCGGCGCCTTCATGAAGAACATCGAGGACGCCCGCGAGCTGGCCCGCACCATGGTCGGCCTCGGCACCGACTCGGGCGTCAAGACGGTCGCCCTGCTCACCGACATGTCCACCCCGCTCGGCCTCACCGCGGGCAACGCCCTCGAGGTCCGCGAGTCGGTCGAGGTGCTGGCCGGTGGCGGCCCCGCGGACGTGGTGGAGCTGACCATCGCGCTCGCGCGCGAGATGCTCGACGCGGCCGGCATCAAGGACGCCGACCCGGCGAAGGCCCTCGCGGACGGCTCCGCGATGGACGTGTGGCGCCGCATGATCGCCGCCCAGGGCGGAGACCCGGACGCCACCCTGCCGGTCGCCCGCGAGCAGCACGTGGTCACCGCCCCGTCCTCGGGCGTCCTGACCCGCCTGGACGCGTACGCGGTGGGCGTGGGCGCGTGGCGCCTGGGCGCCGGCCGGGCCCGCAAGGAGGACCCGGTGCAGGCGGGCGCGGGCATCGAGCTGCACGCCAAGCCGGGTGACTCCGTCGTCGCCGGCCAGCCGCTGATGACCCTGCACACGGACACCCCGGAGAAGTTCGCGTACGCCCTCTCCTCCCTGGAGGGGTCGTACGACGTCGCCCCGGCGGGCACCGACTTCACCGCGGCCCCGATCGTGCTGGACCGGATCGCCTGACGCGATTGCGCCCGGGCCGATGAATCGGTGACCCGGGCGGGGTCTGTGTCTCGTGGAGACGAAGACGCTGACCCTGCCCGGACCCGATCTGCCCGGACACGACATCCCCGCGCTGTGCGCGCGGATACGCGACCTCAGCCGCGGCGGCCCCGCGGAGGTGGTCTGCGATGCGACCGCGGTCGTGCTCCCCGGGCTCGCCGCGGTCGACGCCCTCGCCCGCATGGCGCTGACCGCCCGCCGCCACGGCACCCGGCTCCGGGTGAAGGGCGCCGGCGGGCGGCTGCGCGCGCTGCTGGGCCTGGCGGGCTTAGCCGAGGTGCTCGGGCAGCCCGAAGAGCGGGAACCACCGCTCGGTGTCCAGGAAGGCGTTCAGGCCGACGATCCGTCCGTCTGAGATCTCCAGCACCTGGAGGGCCCAGGGCACGTGCCCCTCGCCCGTCTCGGACCTGCGGTACTGGCCGAAGGCCGGGAGGCCGTTCGCCACGGTCGGCACCAGGCGGGAGCCCTTGCAGCCGATGCCCTGGTTGAGGTGCCAGGCGGCGATCTCCGCCGGCCCCTGGAGCCACAGGTCGAAGGGCGGCATGGACAGCACGGCGTCCTCGTGCAGCAGCGAGGTCAGCTGCTCGATGTCGTAGCCCTCGAAGGCCGCCGTGTAGCGGTCGAGCAGCTTGCGCTGCTCCTCGTCGAGCGGGTCGGCGGCATCGCTCTCGCGGATCTTCTGCGAGGCGAGCGTCGCCCTCGCCCGCTGCAGGGCGCTGTTCACCGAAGCCACCGTGGTGCCCAGCAGCTCGGCCGTCTCGTCGGCCTTCCAGGCCAGCACCTCGCGCAGGATCAGCACCGCCCGCTGCTTGGCCGGCAGGTGCTGAAGGGCCGCCATGAACGCCAGCCGCACGGACTCCTTCGCGAGCGCCGTCTCCGCCGGGTCCGCGGTCTGCGGCAGCACCCGACCGTCCGGCACCGGCTCCAGCCACGTGACCTCGGGCCGGGTGGCGAGCACGGCCGAGGCCTGGGCCTGCGGAGCGGTGAGGTCCATCGGCCGGGCGCGCTTGCTGCCCGCGCTGAGCAGGTCCAGGCAGACGTTCGTCGCGATCCGGTACAGCCACGACCGCAGCGAGGAGCGGCCCTCGAACTTGTCGTAGCTCCGCCAGGCGCGGATGTACGTCTCCTGGACCGCGTCCTCCGCGTCGAACGACGATCCGAGCATCCGGTAGCAGTAGCCGTTGAGCTCGACCCGGTGGCGGTCCAGGGCGGCGTCCAGCTCCGGACGGGTCGCGACGTCACTCATCTTGTCTGCCCCCAGGTCGCACAGGTGTGGTTCCGGTCCGGTTCCGGTACTTCGGGTACTTCGGCTTCGGACACTTCGGAAGCTACCCCAGGGGTCTGACAACGGCAGCCGGAAACGCCCGGGCGGCCCGCTGGGGGCAGCCCGGGCGCGGGTCTGCTCAGGTACCCGGCTTGCGGCCGTAGACGAAGACGTCCTCGCCGTTCTTGAGCATGTTCCAGTACGCCTTGGCGTCCGCGGACCGCATGTTCACGCAGCCGCCCGAGCCCGGCGGGTTCCACATGCTCTTGGTGACGGAGTGGAAGGCCTGGCCGCCGTCGAAGAACTGCGAGTACGGCATCCACACCCGGTAGATCGTCGACCAGTGGTTGATGTTGCGGTGGTAGATCTTCTTCAGCCCGGTACGGGTTTCCGTACCGTCCTTGCCCGTCCGCACCGGAACCGGGCCGTACTTCAGGGTGCGGCCGTCCTGGATCCAGCTCAGCTGGCGGGTCAGGTCCACGCACGCGATCCGGCCGCGGTTGGTCGGGCACTTGCCGTCGGCGTTCGGGTTGTTGCCCGCCGCCTTCTGGGCCAGCATCGTGCTCATCGTCCGCCAGGTCACGGTGCCCGCGTACCCGGCGGTCGGGGTGATGCCGTGCTTGGCCTGGAAGGCCTTGATCGCCTGGCAGTCCGCCGCGGACTGACGTCCGTCGACCGGCCGCCCGAGGAACTTCTCCACCTGCTTCTGGTAGGGCCCGGTGGTCATGTTGCACGACGCCGCCTGCGCCGGAGCGGCCGTCACCGCCAGCGACAGCGGCATCACGAGCGCGGTCACCGCGCCCGCCGCCACGGCCCCGCGGCGGCTGCCGCGTATGGCCGCAGCCATCTTGTTCCCCATCCCCGTTCCCGTCCCCATGCCGATCCCCATCCCCAGATCCCCAGATCCCCGATAGCGTTCTCCGTGCCTCGCCCCGAGGCCGTGCGGGGCCGTACGAGGCCCTCGTCTGGAGGACGCACGAGGGCCCGGGATGAGTTGCACTCCCGGGCCGTCTTTTTGTGCTGAGCAGCTGGTATTACTGCGGCCTGCGGGACAGCCCCTAGCGCACGGGGGTGAGGAGCAGGCGCTCCGCGCGGGCCACCCGGGACCCGTACAGGGTGATCGAGACGACGCCCAGTACGGCCAGCAGGCCCAGCAGCACCGTCGCCTGCCAGCCGGCCGCGTGGTACGCCACCGCACCGAGGGTGCCGCCCGCGCTGCTGCCCAGGTAGTACGCCGACTGGTACAGGGCGGAGGCCTGGGCGCGGCCCGTCTTCGCCGTACGGCTCACCGAGGACGACGCGACCGCGTGGCCCGCGAAGAAGCCCGCGGTGATCAGCACCAGGCCCGCCAGGATCGCGGCCAGCCGGTCCGAGAGCGACAGCAGCAGGCCCGCGGCGGTCGTCGCCACGGCCAGGTACAGGGCGCCGCGGCGGCCCAGCCGGGCCACCAGCTGCCCGGCGGCGGCCGAGGAGGCCGTACCGACCAGATAGACGAGGAAGATCGAGCCGATCACGCCCTGGCCGAGGGAGAACGGCGCCTCGGCCAGCCGGTAGCCGATCACCGTGTACACGGCGCCGAACACCGTCATGAACAGCGCGCCGATGCCGTACAGGCGCAGCAGCAGCGGGTCCTTCAGGTGACCGGCGACGGTGCGGCCGAGCGCCCGCGGCTCCAGGGAGGCCGGGCTGAAGAACCGCGCCTTCGGCAGCAGGACGCGGAACACCACCGCGCACACCAGCGCCAGCACGCCGACCGCGGCGAGCCCGGCGCGCCAGCCGCCCAGCTGGGCCGCCCACCCGGTGACGAGACGGCCGCTCATGCCGCCGATGGAGTTGCCCGCGACGAACAGTCCGATCGCGGCGACGAGCGCCTTGGGCCGGACCTCCTCCGCGAGGTACGCCATCGCCGAGGCGGGGACGCCCGCGATGGCCGCGCCCTGCACCGCGCGCAGCGCGATCAGCACCTCGATGTTCGGGGCGAAGGGCACCAGCAGGCCGACCGCCACGGCCACCGCCATCGAGCACGTCATCATCCGGGTCCGGCCGAAGCGCTCGGAGAGGGCGCTCAGCGGGAGGACGAACAGCGCGAGCGCGCCCGTCGCCGCCGACACCGTCCAGCTGGCCTGACCGGCCGTCACGCCGAAGCCCGTGGAGATCGCGGGCAGCAGCGCCTGGGTGGAGTACAGCAGCGCGAAGGTCGCGAGCCCGGCGGCGAAGAGCGCGAGGCTCAGGCGGCGGTAGCCGGGGCGGCCGGGGGAGAGGGGCTCCGGGGCGGCGGCGGGCTTCGTGTGAGAAGCGGGCTTCGCGTGGGGAGCGGGCTGCGGGGACGGCGGGGTGGAGGCACCCGTGGTGACGGGTGCCCCGGTATGAGCGGGAGGCATACGTCGACGGTAGGACGGCTTCTTTCATGCGTCCAATGCGTCCAATCCCCATAATTGATTCAGTTCTGCATAAGCACAGTTCAGGAGGGTGGCTGTCAATGAGCCGTTACGAAGAAGACATGGCCGTGACAACTGTCCTTGCGCCCCGCCTCGCCTATTTCGCCGCGGTCGCCCGCCACCAGCACGTCACGCGGGCCGCGCACGAGCTGGGAGTTCCACAGCCGACGCTGTCGCGGGCGATCGTCCGGCTCGAACAGGACCTGGGCGTCGCCCTGTTCGCGAGGAAGGGACGTACGGTCGTCCTGACGACCGCGGGCCGCACCTTCCTCGCCTCGGCGGAACGGGCCCTCGGTGAGATCGGCCGCGCCGCCGAGTCCGTACGGGCGGACGCCGACCCCGCCTCCGGGAAGGTCGCCTTCGGCTTCCTGCACACCATGGGGTCGGAGACCGTACCGGGGCTGATCAGGGCCTTCCGGGCGGACCACCCGCGGGTGCGGTTCTCGCTCGTGCAGAACTACGGCGAGGCGATGCTGGAGCGGTTGCGCGCCGGCGAGCTGGACCTCTGTCTCACCTCGCCGATCCCGGACGCGCCGGACCTGGTCGCCCGGCGGCTCGACGAGCAGCGGCTGCGGCTGGTCGTGCCGGACGACCACAGGCTCGCCACGCGCAAACGGATCCGCCTCGCGGAGGCCGCGGACGAAACGTTCGTCACCCTGGAGCCGGGCTACGGGCTGCGGCGGATCACCGACGACCTGTGCGCGGAGGCGGGGTTCACCCCGCGGGTGGCGTTCGAGGGCGAGGAGGCCGAAACGCTCCGCGGCCTGGTGGCGGCGGGGCTGGGCGTGGCCCTGTTGCCGCCCCCGGCGGTCGCCCGGCCGGGCGTGGTCGAACTGACCGTCACGGCACCGCGCGCGGCCCGCGAAATCGGCGTCGCCTGGCTCGACGGCCACCCGGACACCCCACCGGTGGCGGCCTTCAAGCGCTTCCTGCTCTCGCAGCGGGGGAGGCTCCTGCCGGAGGGGTAGGGGTAGGGGTAGGGGTAGGGGGTGGGGGGTGGGGGTGGGGGGCCGGTGCTCTGCCGGGGCGGTCCTCTTCCCCCAAGCGGGGCGCTGTCTGCCGGTGTTTGCCCACCCGCCTCCCCGGGCGGTCTGGCTTGTACGGCAGTCGGCACGATGGTGGGGCGGGGTCCGGTGCCGCGCTGGCTCCTGATGGTCTCCGGAGGCGGGTGCGGCGCATCGGCACTCGGCGGAGCCGAGGTGTGTTGCGGTCGGGATGACGGCGGGGCGGTGGCGGGGGCGGGTTTGCGGTGGGTCGGGGTGGCGGGGTTCTCCGTGGTCTGCCCGCATGTCTGAGTGTCCGTCCGTGCCGGGCCGTGCCCTCAAGGGCGCTCCCTTCGGTCGCGTCGCTTCGCGATGGCCCTTCGGGCCACCCTTGACCGCCCGTCCCGTCCCGGAAGTCCACAGACTTGCGAGCATCCCCCGGAGGGGGAGGGATGGCAGCGGGGACGGGACCCAGTGCCGGTCCCCCTGGCCGACCGGTCGGGTCAGGGGCGCGGGGTGCCCGCCCTCCGGGCGGAAAGACGCGCGGCAGATCGCTACACGGCCGCGGTCGATTGGCGGCCGGCGGCCGGCCGTGGTTGGGCATAGGCCGCCCACGATCGCTACACGGCCGAGGCCGACCGGCGGCCACCGGACCGGCCGTGGCCGGACATAAGCCGCCCACGATCGCTACGCGGTCCGCTCGTCTCGGCGGCGGCCGGGCTGTCTGTGGCCGGGCATAGGCCGGCAGCGGCCGCCGGACAGCCGTGGTCGTCCGGCGGCCGCTGCTTGTCAGCAGCAGAGCTCGGTGGGGCGGTCGTCAGGCGGCAGGACGGAGGTGTGCACGGCGGGGAAGCCGCCGGTGGTGGGTGGCCTCCCACCGGGGGGCCTCAGCTATGCCCTCCCAGCCGCGCGGAGCGCGGGCGCAGACCCGCGCGCGAAGAGCCGCTTCCGGGCGGGCTGGTTCCTCTCGTCCCCACCCTGCCCCGGCTGGGCGGGCCGCCCGTGGCCCGCATGATCTCGGCGCTGTGGCGCTGGCACGTGCGTTCCGACATGCCCAGGCGGCGGGCGATGGCCTTGTCCTCCGTGCCTGCGGAGAGGAGCTGGACGATCGTCTGGCTGTCTGGCGCAGTTCGTCCGACCGCCCGGCGCCACCGTCCTGCACCCCCCGACGGGCTCCTTCCACCACGGCTACGTCCTGGCCACCGCCCGCGCCGCGGACGAGCTCTCCCGCACCCTGGGGCGTGCGGCCGGTCTTCTGACGGCGGTCTCCGTACCCGGCTGAAGCCGGCCGGCTCAGCCCCGCAGCGACCGGCCGAAGCCGGAGGCCAGGGGCATGCGCAGGCCGAGGGGCGGCGGGGCGGCGAGGGCGTCGGTGACCGGCCGGGAGTAGTGGCCCGTGAAGAGGGCGCCCCTGACGAAGTCCACGGACAGGGCGACGACTTCGGAGCGGTGCTCGCGCAGCGAGTGGCCGTCCGAGTGGACCTCGAAGCGGCACGTCGACCGGTTCGCCTTCTTGGCGCGGGTCGCGAGGTGGAACGACAGCTCCGGGTCGGAGCTGGCGTCGTTGGTGCCGTGAACGATCAACACCTGTCGGCCCGCCAGCTGTTTCACCGGTTCAGGGGAGGCCATCGGGGACGGCTCCTCCAGGCAAGGGGCAAGGGCCAGTACGGAGTTGACGGCGGTGTGGCCCGCGGCGCGCAGGGCGGCCAGGCCGCCGGCGCCGTAGCCCGCGAGGCAGACGGGCACGTCGCCGTAGCGGCGTACGACCTCGCCCGCGGCCCACTCGGCGGAGCCGCCGTGGACCAGGTGCACGGCCAGTCCCTCCGCCGCTCCCGCCCTGGCCAGAGCCCGGCTCAGGGCCCGTACCGGGCCCGGCGAGAGCCGGGAGGTGCCGGGGAGTAACAGGACGACGCCACTGACCACCTCGGAGCCGTTCGCGCGGGCCGCCCGCCCCAGGCGGGCCCCGCGCACCGGCGGCGCATGCTGTGCCATGGCCAAACAGTCTCAGACGCCCGGGTGTACGCCACCCGTCCGCACGGTCACTGTTACGTATCGACCGCGCCGCCCGCCGGGGCGCTCTACGCGCGTAGGCGCTACAGTGCCGAGATGACGAGCGAGACCCCCACCCTGCCCACGCCGGACCAGATCCGCCGCTCCCCGAAGGTGCTCCTGCACGACCACCTCGACGGCGGGCTGCGTCCCGGGACCATCCTCGAGCTGGCCGCGGAAGTCGGCTACGACAAGCTCCCCGAGACCGACGCCGACAAGCTCGGCGTGTGGTTCCGCGACGCGGCCGACTCCGGCTCGCTGCCGCGCTACCTGGAGACGTTCGCGCACACCTGCGCCGTCATGCAGACGAAGGAGGCGCTCTTCCGGGTCGCCGCCGAGTGTGCCGAGGACCTCGCCGAGGACGGCGTCGTCTACGCGGAGATCCGCTACGCCCCCGAGCAGCACCTCGAGGCCGGTCTGAGCCTCGAAGAGGTCGTCGAGGCCGTGAACGACGGCTTCCGCGAGGGCGAGCGCCGCGCGAGGGCCAACGGCCACCGCATCCGCGTCGGCGCCCTGCTGACCGCCATGCGCCACGCGGCCCGTGCGCTGGAGATCGCGGAGCTGGCCAACCGCTACCGGGACAACGGCGTCGTCGGCTTCGACATCGCCGGCGCCGAGGCCGGGTTCCCTCCCACCCGCCACCTCGACGCCTTCGAGTACCTCAAGCGCGAGAACAACCACTTCACGATCCACGCGGGCGAGGCCTTCGGCCTTCCGTCGATCTGGCAGGCCCTCCAGTGGTGCGGCGCCGACCGGCTCGGCCACGGCGTGAAGATCATCGACGACATCGAGGTCGCCGAGGACGGCTCCGTGACGCTGGGCCGCCTGGCGTCGTACGTCCGGGACAAGCGCATCCCCCTGGAGATGTGCCCCACCTCGAACCTCCAGACGGGCGCGGCCGCCTCGTACGCCGAGCACCCGATCGGCCTGCTGCGCAAACTGCACTTCCGGCTGACCGTCAACACCGACAACCGGCTGATGAGCGGCACCAGCATGACCCGCGAGTTCGAGCACCTGGTCGACACGTTCGGCTACTCGCTCGACGACATGCAGTGGTTCACCGTCAATGCGATGAAGTCCGCGTTCATTCCTTTCGATGAACGACTCGCCATGATCAACGACGTCATCAAGCCTGGCTACGCCGAGCTGAAGTCGGAGTGGCTGTTCCGCCAGACTGCTTCCACCAGCGGTTCTGTCGCCGTGTAGGCCACGGCATTACGTTCTGAAAGCGTCCGGGAGGGTCAATTCCCGGACGCTTTCTCGTATTTAAGGATGTTTGCGGTGGAGGGTTTGAGATGGCTAGTTTGCGGAGCCGCTCAATTCCCCGTCGCAAGGACGAGATTTCATGAAGCAGTCAGCTGCCAAGACCCTCGGTGTCGCCGTCCTCGGTGCCGCCTTCGCCGCAGCCGCCGCGGGCACCGCCTCGGCCACCCCGGCCGTGGGCGCCGCCGACCTGCTCGGCTCCGCCACCGGCATCGCCGGCGCGGTCCCGGTCGCGGACACCCTCGGCAAGGTCACCAACCAGACGGCCGCCCCGGCCGAGGGCCAGGGCGAGTCCTCGGACCCGGTCGCCGGCCTGCTCGGCGGTCTGCCGCTGCAGGGCGGCCTGCCGCTCTGACCCTGCCGCGTTCCGTACGCGTGCACGACCGGGCGCACACCCCTTCGACGAGGTGTGCGCCCGGTCGCGTGCTGTGCCAGGATCGCCACCAACTGCCGTAAGACGCACGGGCTGTGAGGTTTCGTCGATCATGCTGGTGAAGGCAAGGGGAGCGGTCGCGCTCCTGACCGTTCCCGTCCTGCTGCTCGCCGCCGGCTGCTCCGCGCAGGAGTCCGGACCGAAGGGCCCCGCCGAGAACAAGAGCTCGCGGCAGCCCGCCGCGGGTGCCCCGGGCAGTGCAGGGACGGCCCCGGGCAGTACCGGGACGGCCCCGGCCGGCGCAGGGACGGCCCTGGAGAAGGCGGCGCTGGCCCCGGGGGACCTCGCCGACTACCAGATCTCCACGCAGGGCAAGGACCCGGCGGCGCCGGACGGCCAGCCCCAGGCGGACCGCAAGCCCTGCCAGCCGCTGGCCGACGTCATGGGCGACGAGCCCGACGAGGCCGCGCGCGAGACGGTCAACCGCGGCATCGGCTCCCGCAGGAAGCTCGGCCTGGCGGTGTCCGCCTCGCTCAGTTCGTACGCCGAGCGCGACGCGAAGCAGCTGCTCTCGGGCCTGCGCGAGGCGCTGGGCGCCTGCAAGGACGGCTTCACCGCGACCGTCGAGAAGCAGACCGGCACGTACAAGGACGTCCGGCCGGCGGACTACGAGGTCGGCGGCGACGAGAGCGTGAGCTGGACCGTCACCGCGGCGGCCGAGGGCGTCTCGGCCCCGGTCCACCTGCTCGTCGTCCGCTCGGGGGCGACGGTCGTCCGGATGATGGCGCTGAACGTCGCCGACCGGAAGCAGGCGGAGGTGCCGCACGACCTCGCCGACAAGCAGCTCGAAAAGCTGGCGCGGGCCGGCCGCTGATTCGCGGTCCGGCTACCAGGCGGTCTTGGCGGCGGTCTGCTCGTTGGGCAGCAGCAGCCACAGGGCCAGGTACACCAGGAACTGCGGGCCGGGCAGCAGGCACGAGACCACGAATATGACCCGCATGGTCGTCGAGGAAATTCCGAAGCGACGCGCCAGCGCGGCGCAGACTCCGCCGATCATTCGTCCGTCGCGGGGGCGGGCAAGGGCGGCCATGGCTTTCTCCTTCGTCGTATCGCTTTCTGCGATGTCTCAATACTCCCTGGGTACGGCGGACAGAACCTCGCTCCAGGGGGCGATACCGACCCTGGAAATCCTCGGGGTCGACCCCTGAGAAGCCGGTCCGGAAGGGACCTCGCACACCTTTGCGCGCCGCAGCCGGGCGCGCACCGCCGGTACGACGGCCAGGTGCGCGAGGGCGACGCCGGCGGAGTTCAGCAGCAGCGAGTCGACGTCCATCACCTGGCCCGGGATGCCGGTCTGGAGCAGCTCGATGGCGAGCGAGACGAGCGTGCCGGCCGCGGTGGTACGGGCCAGCGAGGCCAGTGGGGACACGGTCAGCCGGCCGCCCGTGAGCGGCAGCAGTACGCCGAGCGGGGCGAGCAGGACCACGGCCGACCCGATCCGGCGGGCCGCCTCGAGCGGCCCGTACGCGAGATCGGCCCTGATCCCCTCCAGGGGGGTCAGATTGGCGGCCGCGGCCCAGGGCACGTCCAGCGGCCGCAGGGTGAACCAGCCGACGAGTGCGAGATGGGCGAGGAGCAGGACGCCGCTCACGGCCCGGAATCGTATGGCGGAACTGCCGCCCACGTCATGACGCTGTTGCACACCAGCAGGGACGCACCGGGCGGTGGGCCCGGTTCCGGTGCCGGGTGTGACGGCCGTCCCCATGCACGGGCGGGCCGGTCAGCGGGTGGCGAAGAGGACGATCAGCAGGATCGCGCCCGCGACGGCCGGGGCGATGGTCTCGTACGCCCAGCGCACGGAGACCTCGCCCTGGGCGCCCGGGCGGTTGGTGGCGACGGCCCGCTCGTGGACCTCGCTCAGCTCGGCGACGTGCTGGTCGGCCTCGGCGCGGCTGATCTCGGGCTCGGCCTGGAGCATGTCCTCGCCGTGCGCCTTGCGCTTGGCGTTGCGGCGGGTCGCGGACTTGCGCTGGCGCAGCGAGACGGGGATCGACCACAGCTGGTACGTCGCCCCGCCCGCGAGGGCCTCGGCGGAGTAGCGGGCCCGGATCGCGTCGACCCTGGCCCACGGCAGCTCGATGGTCCGGAAGGGGTTGCGGATCCGCAGCCGGTCCTCGTTGGCGAAGACGGCGGGCCGCAGGGTGTACGCCCAGATGAGCGGGGCGGCGGTGAGGAATCCGGCCAGCGCGAACCAGGGGGTCCGGCCGCTGCCGCGGACGACCGCGTCGCCGCAGATCCACAGCAGGAGCGCCAGCAGCAGGCCCCCGGTCACCAGGGCGGCGTTGGAGCGGTAGACCCGGTCCGCGTAGGCCGGTTCCTCGATGGGCTGCTGGGGGCTCGTCATGCGCTCGATTCTGCCTCACGCCGTCCCGGCCCACGAGATCGGAGCCGCCCTCCCGGGCGGCCGCCCGGGAGGGCCCCGGGAAACGCCCGTGGGGGGGGGGGGGGGGGGGGGGGGGGAGGGGAGGGGGGGAGGGGGGGGGGGGGGGGGGGGGGGGGGGGAGGGGGGCGAGG